>CAKUPH010000057.1 GCA_934675115.1 uncultured Oscillospiraceae bacterium
GCACCCCCTGATGTAGTTCTATTTTCCTACATCAGGGGGTGTTTTGTCTATTGTCCGTTTTTACTGGTCCTGTTCAATTTTCCCGTCCGGGGCGTTTTGTTCAGAAATAGCTGCCCACGCCGGTGATCATGCCGGGCAGGTCGGCCCGGTAGTCCGGGGCGGCGGGGTCAAGGCTGTTGATGGTGAAGCCGTCATCGCCGGAGCGGCCGGTGGAGTGGCAGTAGCGGCCGGCTCCCATATACATGGCCACGTGGCCGGGGAAGAACAGCAGGTCGCCGGGCCTCATGTGCGCCCGGTCGATCTCCCGGATGGGGAAGCCCTCCACGATGTTGGCGTCCCGGTAGATGTATACGCCGCACAGCATGTACGCCATGGACACCAGCCCGGAGCAGTCGATGCCCATGGGGGACTTGCCGCCCCAGCGGTAGTGGGTGCCCGCGTACAGCAGGGCGGCGTCCACCAGCGCGGCCCGGAAGCCGTCCTCGTCGGCGCAGCACGGCTCGGTGTAGTGGGGGGCCAGAATGGATGCCTGCACGTAGCCGGAGCGGCCGTCGGCCAGCAGCACCTTCTGCCAGCCGTTTTCCGGCTCTCCCGCCGGGGAGACCACATCCCCCCGGGTGAGGGTCATCAGGTGCCAGCCCTGCACCTTGGGGGCGGACAGCACGTCGCAGAAATTTTTGTTCCGCACCACCAGCTTGGGCAGCTTTTCCCACGCCTGCGCCGCCTCGTCCCCGAGGAGGAGCTGTTCTGCGGGGGCGAAGCCCTCGTAGCGGTAGGGGGTGCGGATCTTGTACCAGCCGGGGGCGGGCTGCTCCAGCAGCTCCACCGCCATGCCGTACAGGGCCTCGTCCACCAGCGTGCTCTCATAGGTCGGCTCGGCCAGCAGGGGGCAGACGGCGGTATTTACAATGGCTTTCATGGCGTTTCCTCCAATTTCAGGTGATGGGCGGCGTCACTCCGCCTCTTCCAGCCGGATGGTCCCGGCGCCGGCGTCCAGCGTACACAGGCGGCCCAGCGGGAGGGCCAGCGTGGGCAGCACGTGGCCGCAGGCAAGGCCGGTGAGGGTGGGCTTGCCCGCCGGGGCGATGAGCTGGGCGAAGATCTCGGGCAGTTCCAGCGTCTTTTCCGGGTACTCCGGCTGGCAGTCCGTCCACGCCCCCAGCACGATGCCCGCGCAGTCGTCGAACTTCCCGGCGTTGCGCAGCTGGGTGAGCATGGAGTCGATGCGGTAGGTCTTTTCCCCGATGTCCTCGAGGAAGAGGATCTTTCCGGTGGTGTCCAGCTCCCACGGCGTGCCGAGGGAGGCGACGATGAGGGACAGGTTGCCGCCGCACAGGGGGCCACAGGCCCTGCCGGGCACCAGTGCCGAGGGGGCGGAGCCCTCCGGACAGGGAAGCGTGCCGGACAGGCCGCCGAACAGCGCCCGCTTCAGCTCCGTCAGGGTGAAGGGGTCGGCGTCCGGCTCGGTGGACGGCATGGTGCAGTGGCAGCTCTCCATGCCGCAGTACTGGTTGAGAAAGGTGTGGATGGCAGTGACGTCGGAGTAGCCGCCGAACCACTTGGGGTGGCTGGCGATGAGGTCCCGGTCCAGCAGGGGGAGGACGCGGTGGGCGCCGTAGCCGCCCCGGATGCACCACACGCCGTGGATGGACGGGTCGGCAAAGGCGGCGTTGATGTCGTCCGCCCGCTGGCGGTCGCAGGCGGCCAGATAGCCGTCCCGGTTGGCGAAATAGCAGGAGGGATAAGGCACCGGTTCCAGACCGAGGAAGTGGACGAAATCCAGCGCGGGCTGGAGCTTTTCCTCCGGAACGGCGGAGGCGGGGGCCACCAGCGCCACACGGGCGCCGGGGAACAGGGGAGCAGGAGTGATCATGGAAATGCACCTCGAACACGGGCCGCGAAGGCGGCCGGGAAATATGCGGCCCGGCGGCGTCGCTGCCGCCGGGCCTGTAGGATTTGTAAGTCGGGACGGCTCAGAGCCGCTTGAGGTATTCGTCCCGCTCCTCGTCGCTGGCCAGCACGAAGTGGCCGGGAAGGATCTCGTGCCAGCTGGGCTGGTTGGACTCGGAGTAGTGGTGGCAGGCGGGATCGTACACCAGCAGCTTCTTCTGCCGCTCGGCGATGGGGTCGGGCTGGGGAATGGCGGAGAGCAGCGCCTGCGTGTAGGGATGGAAGGGGTGGGCGAACAGCTCCTCACTCTCGGCCAGCTCCACGATCCTGCCCTTGTGGATGACGGCGATGCGGTCACAGATGAAGCGCACCACGGACAGGTCGTGGGCGATGAACAGATAGGTGAGGTTCCGGGCCTTCTGAAGGTCGGCCAGCAGGTTGAGCACCTGTGCCCGGATGGACACGTCCAGCGCGGAGATAGGCTCGTCGGCGATGATGAAGTCCGGCTCCATGATGAGGGCCCGGGCGATGCCGATGCGCTGGCGCTGGCCGCCGGAGAACTCGTGGGGGAAGCGGCTGGCGAACTCGGGCAGCAGGCCCACGTCGGACAGGGCCTGGGCCACCCGCTCGTGGCGCTCGGCGTCGCTCAGGTGGAAGCCGTTGGCGTACAGGCCCTCGCTGACGATATAGTCCACCTTGGCCCGCTCGTTGAGGGAGGCCATGGGGTCCTGAAAGATCATCTGGATGCGGCGGGTGACCTCGTGGTCAAGCTCCCGGGAAATGCGGCCGTTGATCTGCCGGCCGTCGAAGGTGACGGTGCCCCCGGCGGTGGGGTGGATGCGGATGACGGCCCGGCCGATGGTGGTCTTGCCGGAGCCGGACTCGCCCACCAGACCGAAGGTCTCGCCCTCGAAAATGTGGAAGGACACCTTGTCCACGGCGGTGAAGGGATGGCGCCTGGAGCCGAACCGCACCGTGAGGTCCTGCACCTCCAGCAGCTTTTTGCGCTCGTTATCCAATGCGGTTCACTCCCTTCTCGCGGAGAACGCGGATGTGCTCAGGGGGCTCCACCTTGGGCGCCCGGGGGTCCAGCAGCCATGTGCGGGCCTTGTGGGTGGGAGACACCTCGAAGAAGGGCGGGCGCTCCAGAAAGTCGATCTTGAGGGCCTGCGGGTTCCGGGGGGCGAAGGCGTCGCCCCGGACCTCGTGGAACAGGTTGGGCGGCGTGCCCTGAATGGAGTACAGCGGCTCGCCCTTGACGCCCAGCTGGGGCAGGGAGGACAGCAGTGCCCACGTGTAGGGGTGCTTGGGGTCGTAGAACACCTCGTCGCAGGTACCCACCTCCACGATGTCGCCGGCGTACATGACGGCGATGCGGTCGGCCACGTTGGCCACCACGCCCAGATCGTGGGTGATGTAGATGGTGGTCAGCTCGTATTTCTTCTGCATCTGCTTGATGAGCTCCAAAATCTGGGCCTGAATGGTCACGTCCAGCGCAGTGGTGGGCTCGTCACAGATGAGGATCTTGGGGCGGCAGGCCACGGCGATGGCGATGACCACCCGCTGGCGCATACCGCCGGAAAATTCGTGGGGATACTGCTTGCAGCGGCGCTCCGGCTCGTCGATACCCACGTCGGTCAGCACGTCGAGGACGGCCTTTTTCGCCGCGTCGCCGTGGAGGCCCTGATGGAGCTCCACCGCCTCCTGAATCTGCTTGCCGATGGTTTTCAGGGGGTTCAGGGAGGTCATGGGGTCCTGAAGCACCATGGCGATCTCCCGGCCGCGGATCTTGAGCCACTCCTTGTCGGTGCGGAACTTCGTCAGGTCGTCGCCGTGGTAGAGGATGGCGCCGCCGTCGATGTAGCCGTTGCCGTCCAGCAGGCCCATAAAGCTCTTGACGAACACGGATTTGCCGGAGCCGGACTCGCCCACGATGGCGAGGCTCTCCCCCTGATGGACGTCCAGCGAGACGCCCCGGATGGCGTGGAGCACCTGTCCCCGGAGGGTGAATTTCACGTCCAGATCCTGAACGGAAAGGATGATGTTGTCTGTATTATTCATGGAATCACTCCTTGCGGGGCTGTGTCCCGCAGAGTCTGGCGGCCGCGCCGGGGATTAAAATACGGTTCAGGCGAAGTTTGTGTCCGGCTGAAACGCCGCCCGCGGCGCGGAGCCTTCGCATCAAGGGGAATGAGGCCCCCTTGGACATGTCTCTTAGACGTGGTTCTTCGGGTCTGCTGCGTCGGCAAAGGCGTTGCCGATGATGTAGAACGAGACGGTGATGACCGCCAGCACGATGACCGGGAAGAACAGCTGATACCGCAGGGCGGGGACCATCATCACCTGACGGCCCGCGTTGATGAGGTTGCCCAGCGACGGGGTGTCCAGAGGAAGGCCGATGCCGATATAGGTGACGAATACCTCGTTGCCGATGGCGGAAGGGATGGCCAGCGCCATGCGCATGGTGATGACGCTCACCAGATAGGGCAGCAGGTTCTTGAAGATGATCCGGCCGGTGCCGGTGCCCAGACAGCGGGAGGCGAGGTTGTAGTCCCGGTCCCGGATGATGATGATCTGGTTGCGGATGAACCGGGCCATGCCCAGCCAGCCCGTCAGGCACAGGGCGAACACGATGGTGCTCACGCCGGGGTTCATGATGTAGGAGATGAGGATGAGCAGCAGGGTCTGGGGTACGTTGTCGCAGATGTTGTAAAGCTCGGTGAAGAAGAAGTCCAGCTTGCGGACATAGCCCCACAGCACGCCCATGAGGATGCCGATGACCGCCTCGACGACGGCCACGGAGAAGCCGATGAACAGGGAGGTGCGGGTGCCGGACCAGATGCGGGCCCAGATGTCCTGCCCCAGATTATTGGTGCCGAAGATATAGCCCTGCTCGCCGGGGGCGAGATTGGCCAGCGTCCGGCCGTTTTCGGCGAAGTTGATGGTGATGGGGTCCCGCTGGCCGGGGAGATAGGGCTGGATAAAGGTGAAGGCCAGCGTGGCCACCATGATGATGAGGAAAAACACGGCCACCTTGTTCTTGAAGAAGGCCCGGAGGGTGGCGCCCCAGTAGGAGTAGTTGGAGTAGCCGCCCCGCTCCGCCTGCTCGGCGTCGAACCCGGCGAAGGAGAACAGCTCGTCGTCGGTCATGTCGGCGGCGGTGAGCTCACGCTCCAGCTGGCTGGACAGCGCGTCGCTCAACTGGTCGGTTTTCTGGTCGCGATAGCGTTTCATCAGCGGGCGCCCTCCTTTTTGGCAAAGCTGATCCGGGGATCGACAATACCCATGAGGATGTCGCCGAACAGCAGGCCGAGAATGGAAATTGCGGCGTACACCAGCACCAGCGCCTGTACCAGCGTGTTGTCCTGACGCTTGATGGCGGTGACCAGCAGGCCGCCCATGCCGGGGATGGAGTACAGGGACTCCACGTACAGGGAGCCCATGAGGGTGAACAGAATGGAGTTGGGGATGTACTGGATCAGGGGGACGATGGCGTTGCGGAACACGTGGTTCCGGGAGATGGCCCCGCCGGGCACGCCCTTGGCCCGGGCCAGCCGGATGTAGTCCTTGTTGGACTCATCCACCATGTACCGGCGCAGCCACATGGCGTAGTAGGCGATGTTGCCGATGGACAGGGAGAAAATGGGCAGCAGGTAGCTGCGGTAATCCCCCTGTGTGAACAGCATGGGCAGCTTCAGCGCCGACTGGGAGCCGGCGAACTGGATGAGGATGTGGTACGCCGCCGACGGCACCGCCTGAATGAGGACGATGAACAGCGTGCCCAGCCGGTCGCCGATCTTGAAGCGTGTTTTGGTGCTCCGGGCCATGAGGATGCCCAGCGGCAGGCCCAGCGCCAGCGAGATACACAGCGAGATCAGCCCCAATTGCAGCGAGATGGGTATCTTTTCGGCAATGATGGTGTTGATGGACACGCCCTTGCGGTACACGTTGGACACGCCCAGATCGCCGTGGGCCAGCTGGCCCAGAAAACGCCACAGCTGCTTGGGCAGCGGGTCCTTCAGGCCCAGCTGGGTGAGCTTGACGTCGATCTGGGTCTGGCTGAGCTTGTCGTAGTTCTCGAAGTAGCCCTCAATGGGCATGAGCCGCAGCAGCGAGAAGATGACGATGATGATGATCAGCATGGTGATGATGGAACGCAGCACCCGCTTGAGGATGTATTTTGCCACAGAAATGACCTCCTTGGTGGGGAGAGGTTGGGCCGAAGCCCCCGCATCCATGCCCCGGCGGGGCACAGATGCGGGAGTTCCGGACTGCGCGGACAGGAAGAGCCCGGAAAAGGGCTCTTCCTGTCCGTATGGGATCCAAATTTGTCCGGCAAGCCGGAAAGGCGCGGGGAAAAGATCAGCCCTTGGCGGCGGCCAGCGCGGCCTCGCGCTCGGTCAGCCAGGTCTGGTAGGCGGCCTCGAACTCGTCCATGCCCATAGAGGACTCCAGCAGATGCTGGCCCTTATAGCGGGAGGAGGCGAAGCCGAAGGCGGCATAGGGGCCCTCGAAGGGGTTGAGCTTGGAGAAGGAGTAATCCCGCTGGCTGGTGTGGATGGGGATGGCGAAGCCGTGATCCAGCAGGACGGCCTCGGCCTCGGCGAAGGTCTCGTACCGGGCCTCCTCGTCACCGTTGATGGCGAGGGCGGCGTTCACCAGATCCAGATACTCCTGATAGTAAGCCTGAGTCTCGGGATCCTCGCTGCGGTAGATGAAGCTGTACTTGGAGCTGTCGCCGAAGGGATCGACGATGAAGGCGGAGGCGTCGGAGAAGTCGGCGCCCCAGTTGCACTTGAGCAGGCCGTAGTCGCCGGCGCGGCGGACGGAGGACAGGAAGCCGGTCTCGGGGCCGGCCTCGACGATGACGTCGATGTAGTCGGTGCCCAGCAGGTTCTCAAGCTGCTGCTCCAGCAGCTGGCACTCGTCGGCCCAGTTAGTGGTGGTGGGGTTGTAGCGGACATAGACCTTCACGGGGAAGGTGCAGCCCTCGTCGGCCAGCTCGGTCATGGCCTTCTCCTTGTACTGGAGGGCCAGATCGGAATCAAAGGTGTCGCCGTTGGTGTACTTGTCCAGACCGCCGTAGTAGGCGTAATCCTTGGAGGCGGCGGCGAAGGACAGCGGGGTGATGGTGTTGCTCAGCAGGGCCTCGGGCTCCTCGGCGTCGTACACCTGAAGAACATTGACGCGGTCAAGGCCGTGCATGATGGACAGGCGGAAGTTCTCATTGTTGACGGCGATGTTCCAGTTGTCCGGCTCATAGGCCTCGTCGAACTGAGGATCGAAGTTGAACAGATACCAGTAGGAGTAGGCCACGTCGGGGCGGGAGGCGTGGATCTGGTCGCGGTAGCTGGCCATGAGGGAGGACAGCAGGTTGGAGGAGATGGTGGCCTGATCCACCTCACCCTGAAGGTACATGGTGGTGGACAGGGTGGCCGCCTCGGCGTTATAGGTCTCCTGAATGGCGTCCAGATAGACGTGATCCACATCCCAGTAGGAGGCGTTCTTGCTCATGACCCGCTGGACCTGAGGCTGGAAGTCGGACAGGATGAAGGGGCCGCAGTAGAGCATAGTCTCGGCGCTGGTGCCGAAGGAATCACCGGTTTCGGCGAGGAAGTCGCCATTGACGGGCATGAAGGCGGCCCAGCACAGCATGGACAGGAAGTAGGAGCAGGGGGAGTCCAGCGTGTACACCAGCGTGTAGTCGTCGGGAGCGGTGACGCCGATCTCGTCGGTGGTGACGGCGGGGACTTCCTCGATGACGTCGCCGTCCTCGTCCAGCTTGACGGGGTTGCCGGCGTCGTCGGTACCGTCGGTGGCGGTCTCGAGGGCCAGCAGGTAGGCGGTGTATTCATAGTAGGCGGCGGCGTTGGTCACCTGAGCCACCTCAAAGTTGTACTCGTTGCCGGAGTCGTGGTTGGCGTCGAGGATGTAGTAGGCGGCGTCCACCCAGTCCTTGGCCTTGACCTCGGCAACCTCGTTGCCGTCCTTGTCGACCCACTTCACACCCTGACGGATGTGGAAGGTCCACTCGGTGTAGTCGCCGTTGTGCTCCCAGCTCTCGGCCAGGGAGGGCTGCACCACGCCGTAGGAGTCGTACTCGATGAGGGTGTCCACCACGTTGGCGGGGATGGACAGGTTGTTGTTGGAGGTGGTGACCAGATAGTTCATGGTCTCGACCTCGCTGGAATACAGGGTGCGGTAGACCGCGGACTCCCCGGAGGGAGTGGAGGATTCGCCGCCGGGGGCGGCGCTGTTTCCGGTGTCCTTGCTGCCGCAGGCGGCCAGTGACATGGCCATGACCAGCGCCAGCGTCAGGGCAAGCAGGCGTTTTGTCAGTTTCATCAGATCCAATCCTTTCTCAAATTACTTTGCGCCTTTGCAAGAGAGGGCCGGATTCCGGCCCGGTATTTACATATGGAAACGACCATACATAAACAAATTCGGAGGAGCGTCAGTCGCTCCAGTTATCGCAGGGGACGTTGTCCACGCCCACGCCGGGGTCGCCGGTCATGGTGATGGACGGGCCGTCGAACACCGGCCCGCCGGTGTAGGGATCCACCGAGCACAGGGACGGGCCGTCCAGATCCGCCCGGGTGACGATGGACTGCCCGGCGGCCAGATGGGCGGCGGCGGCCACGGACAGGCGGGACTCCAGCATGCAGCCGATCATGCACTCTACGCCGTGCTCCTCTGCCATGCGGCAGATCTTCAGGGCATTGTGGATGCCGCCGGTCTTCATGAGCTTGATGTTGATGAGGTCCGCCGCCTTCTGCTCGATGAGGTTCGCGGCGTCGTAGTAGGAGAACACGGCCTCGTCCGCCAGAATGGGGGTGTCCACCGCGGCGGTGACGGCCTTGAGCCCGGCCAGATCGTGGGCGGGGACGGGCTGCTCTACCAGCTCGATGTTCAGCCCCTTGTCCTCCATGGCCCGGATGATGGCCACGGACTGCTCCGCCGTCCAGCCCTGATTGGCATCCACCCGGAGCTTGACCTCCGGGCCAACGGCGGCCCGGATGGCGGCCATGCGCTCCACGTCGGCAAGGCCCTCCTTGCCCACCTTGACCTTCAGAATGTCGAAGCCCTGCTGTACGGCGTCCAGACTGTCCGCCACCATCTGATCCACCGGGTTCACCGAGATGGTGATGTCCGTCTTGAATGAGGTGCGGGCGCCGCCCAGCAGCTGGTACAGCGGCTTGCCCTGAGCCTTGGCCCACAGGTCATACAGCGCCATGTCCACCGCCGCCTTGGGGGTGGTGTTATGTACCATGCAGCCGTCCAGCTTTGCCATGACGGCGTCCAGATCGTCCAGCTCCATGCCCATGAGGGCGGGGCGGATGAAATCCCGGACGGCGCAGAGAATGGAACCGGTGGTGTCGCCGGTGATGACGGCGGTGGGCGGGGCTTCACCGTAGCCCACGGAGCCGTCATCGGCAATGACCCGGACGACGATGTCGTTCACCGCCTCCACCGTGCGCAGGGCGGTCTTAAAGGGGCGGACCAGCGGAAGGGAGATGCTCCCCACCTGAATCGCTTTGATCTTCAAAGTGTCCCGACCTCCTGAAAATGAAATTTCAAAAATGAAAAAATTCAAATTTTTTACGATAGTTTAGCACATTTCGCGGCTAAAGTAAAGCGCAGAATACAAATATAGTGGTAAAAAAACGCCGGAAAATCCGGAAAATCGAATGGAAAATTTTTCGTTCTTGCAAGAAACAGTGCCGCCGCTATGCAGAAACGACGGCGGAAAACGCCCCCTTGCCCCGGCGGCGGAAATGTGGTACACTGGTGAAAAAGTCCGGAAAATTGGACTGATACAGCGATAGGATACGAGATGAAAGGAGGCCGGACAATGGCCAAGAGCGCAAATCAGAAACGCAAGCTGCTGGTGCTGGCCCGGCTGCTGGAGCGGCAGACCGACGAGGAGCACCCCGTCACCGTGCAGGACATGATCGACGAGCTGGCCCGCTGGGACATCGCCGCCGAGCGCAAGAGCGTCTACGCCGACATGGAGGAGCTGCGGCAGATGGGCTACGACGTCCAGAGCCGGAAGGGCCGGGGGGCCGGGTGGTTTCTGGGCCAGCGGGACTTCGAGCTGGCGGAGCTGAAGCTGCTGGTGGACGCGGTGCAGTCCAGCCGCTTCCTCACCGCCCGGAAGAGCGACAGCCTCATCCGCAAGCTGGAGGGGCTCACCAGCGTCCATCAGGCCCGCCAGCTCCAGCGGCAGGTGTACGTGGACCGGCGGATCAAGACCATGAATGAAAGTATATTTTATAATGTGGACAAGATCCACTCCGCCATCGCCGCCGGACGGGTCATCACCTTCCGTTATTTTGAATACGATATGGAAAAAAAGAAGGTGTTCCGCCGGGACGGAAAGCGCTACTGCGTCTCCCCCTGCGGGCTGATGTGGGACAGCGAGAACTACTATCTGGCGGCGTGGGACGACGCCAATCAGGAGGTGCGCCACTACCGGGTGGACAAAATGTCGGACATCACCGTGTCCGGCGCGCCCCGGTACGTGCCGGAGGACTTTGACCCCGAGGGCTACGCCCGGCGGCATTTCGGCATGTTTTCCGGCCGTCAGGGGCGGCTGCGCCTGCGGTTCCGGTCGGGGCTGGCCGGGGTGGTGCTGGACCGCTTCGGCCGGGACGTGATGATGGCCCCCGACGGGGAGGAGCACTTCACCGTTACGCTGGACGTGGTGGTGAGTCCGCCGTTCTGGGGCTGGCTCTTCGGCCTTGGGACGGGGGTGGAGGTGCTGTCCCCGGACTGGGCGGCGGAGGAATTCCGGGCCCGGCTCCGGGAGGTGGCGGCCCTCTATGAGCGTCCACAATAAGTATATGCCATGAACTAAAAGATAAAAGGGAAAAACCTGCTCAAAATATTGCAGATCGTGCTGTTGCATAGAAAACCGCCGCCGGGAGGGCGCTGACCCTCCCGGCGGCGGTTTATTTTTCCCGCGGACGGGCCATACTGGCAGGACGCAGGGTTTCTTTTTCCGGAAAAACCGGGGAAACGCCCGCCCCGGCGGGCAGCTTGCAAAAAATGCTGTACTTTTTCCCTCCGGCGTGGTATGATAACCTATCATAACCGCGGCGGCAGTCCTCAGAGAGCGGCCCGACGGTGTGCTCCCTCCCGTGCGCGGGGGGTCGAGCGTTTTATGTGCGTAAGCGCCCGGTCGGCGCTGTATATAACACAGAGACAAGAGGAACGGCGGCGGGCCGGAGCGGACGGAGAGCGTATCCCCGGCTCCGGACTGCCGGACAGCGCGGGCACGCGGACACAGGCGGCGGACAGGCGGCCTTCCCCCGGCGAGACAGGGCCGGAGGGGAGCCGCCGCACGGCCCAGCCCTCCCATGCGCCCCATGACCCCGGAGCCGGAGCGGCCCCGTGATTTGCCATGTCCTTTTTCTCTCTGCATACATACGCTCAATCTGTATCCGACTATCTGAAAAGGAGTATTTATGGCAGAAAAACTGAAAATCATCTCTCTCGGCGGTCTCAACGAGATCGGCAAGAACATGACCGTTTACGAGTACGGAAACGACATCATCGTGGTGGACGCCGGTATGGGCTTCCCCGACGACGACATGTACGGCATCGACGTGGTCATCCCGGACTTCACCTACCTCATTAAGAACCGGGACCGCATCCGCGCCATCTTCATCACCCACGGCCATGAGGACCATATCGGCAGCGTCCCCTACCTCATGCGGGACATCGACGCCCCCATTTACGCCACCCGCATGAGCGCGGGCCTCATCCGGCTGAAGCTGGAGGAGCACAAGCTGGTCAACAAGGTCAAGCTCATCACCTGCGAGGCGGGGGAGACCGTCCGGGCGGGCAAGTTCACCGTGGAGTTCATCCACATGAACCACTCCATTGCCGACGCGGTGGCCTTCGCCATCCGCTGCCCGCTGGGCGTGTGCGTCCACACCGGCGACTTCAAGATCGACCCCACCCCCATTCAGGGCGGCATGGCCGACCTGACCCGTCTGGGCGAGCTGGGCAAGGAAGGCGTGCTGGCCCTGCTGTGCGACTCCACCAATGTGGAGCGCCCCGGCTTCACCAAGAGCGAGCGGAGCGTGGGCGCGTCCTTCGAGGCGCTGTTCCGGGGCTGCGACCAGCGGATCATCGTCACCACCTTTGCCTCCAACATCGACCGCATCCAGCAGATCATCAACGTGGCCGCCAAGTATGGCCGCAAGGTGGCCGTCACCGGGCGGAGCATGGAGAACGCCATGAAGGTGTCCACCGAACTGGGCTACATGAACGTCCCGGAGGGTACGCTGGTGGACATCAACCACATCAAGGGCCTGCCGAAGAACAAGATCTGCATCATCACCACCGGCAGTCAGGGCGAGACCATGTCCGCCCTCACCCGCATGGCCTTCAACACCCACCGTCAGGTGGAGATCCAGGCCGGCGACCGGGTCATCATCTCCGCCTCCACCATCCCCGGCAATGAAAACTCCATGGGCAACGTCATCAACGAGCTCTACCGCCGGGACGCCGAGGTGGTCAACGAGCGGGAGTTGCCCCTCCACGTGTCCGGCCACGCCTGTCAGGAGGAGCTGAAGATCATCCACGCGCTGGTGAAGCCGAAGTTCTTCATCCCCGTCCACGGTGAGCAGCGGCACCTCAAGACCCACGCCAAGCTGGCCCGCGACATGGGCATGGACCCCCGGCACATCGTCATCAGCGACGTGGGCAAGGTCATCGAGCTGACGGCCAAGACCGCCAAGCTCAACGGCACCGTTCCCGCGGGCAAGGTGTTCGTGGACGGCTACGGCGTGGGCGACGTGGGCGCGGTGGTTCTCCGGGACCGCCAGCATCTGGCTCAGGACGGCATGATCGTGGTGGTGGTGTCCATGTCCGGCGAGGACGGACAGCTCATCTCCGGGCCCGACATCATCACCCGGGGCTTCGTGTACGTCAAGGAGTCCGAGGGCCTGCTGGAGGAGCTGCGCCGGGTGGCCATGGATGCGCTGGACCGCTGCCGGGACCGGAATATCCGGGACTGGTCCTCCATCAAGGGCGAGATCAAGGGCGACCTGTCCGGCTATCTGTACAAGAAAACAAAGCGCAACCCGATGATCCTGCCGGTCATCATGGAGGTCTGATCCGCGCTTTGTTTTCAGACACCGCCGCAGGCGGGACGGGCCGGGGACGGCCCGGCGGCGAGCGGGAATTCATTTCCCGCCGCCAAGAGATCAGATCACAAAGCGCAATCCCATGATCCTCCCCGTTATTATGGAAGTATAAAATGCTAAAAAGGTCCCGCAGACTCAGTCTGCGGGACCTTTTTAGCATATCGGAAAACCTCGTAGAGTTTCGCCGCCGCAGCGGCGAAAGAAACAAAATCTGTTTTCTGCCGCGACATGCGCTTGGCAGAAAACTCTTCTCGCCCCGCAAACGTGCAAAATGGCCCAATGGGGTCCCCACAAGGCTGTTGC
>CAKUPH010000058.1 GCA_934675115.1 uncultured Oscillospiraceae bacterium
GACTTCGCGCCGTCCCGCATCGGCTCCTACTGGCTCAATGACATCAACGGCGATACGGAGATCGATGTGATGGCGGTAGATCACCAGAAGAAGCAGGTATTCGCCGGCGAGTGCAAGTACCACAATAAGCCGGTGGATGCGACGGTCTATTATGAACTGGAGGAAAAGGTGAAAAAGTCTGCAGAGCTGCGCACGGCTTTCCCTGGGTATAAGGTGCTGTACGGTCTGTTTTCCAAGAGCGGATTCACGCAGCGGATGCTCGACCAGGCCGAAGGACGGGATGATATTCTGCTGATTCAAGAAGACTACATTTTGAACGCGACTTGAGGTATGTGAGAGAATGTCGATGAAAACGGGAAGTGATTATGATATAAAAAAAGAAGATGCAGAAGAACAGTACTTTCAGAAGGCGTAATAAAAAAGACCGGAGCATCCGCCTGTGCGAATGCTCCGGTCTGCAATCAGAGTTTGTATAAATTCTCGATAAATTCGGCATCGAGGATAATCTACGATCTGCCTGAGTTCAAGCTGATAGTCTGCCATAGATGGCCTCCTGTCTGTTTTATATTGGCGGAATATGTTGATAGATAATGAAATATGTGTAGTATAGCCTTATCTCAGGTTAAGAATGTATTGTGTTAATTGAACATCATCAGGGGCCATGGCCGCCCCCATGTTGTTGGCGTCCTTGATGCCCTTGTCCACCACCTTGCCCACGGTGACGCAGGTGACGGCGGGGCCCTTCCGCCCGCCGGAAGTCAGCACCACCGCCCCGGCGGCGGTGGCCGTCCACTGTGCAGTGGGCGTCCGCTGGCCGCCGTATTCCAGCGGCGTGCGGTACTGCCGCTCGGCGGAGCAGAAATGGGACGATGTGACGGCGGCGGCATACCGCCCGTACCCGCCGGACAGCAGCAGCGCCGCCAGCGCAAGGCTCTCCCCCATGGTGGAGCACGCCCCGTACAGTCCAAAATAGGGGACGGCGGCCTGCCGCGCGGCGAAGGACGAGCCGATGCACTGGTTGAGCAGGTCCCCGGCCAGCAGGATGTCCAGATCCGCCGTGTGCAGCCCCGCCCGGGCGAGGGCCGCGTCCAGCGCCAGCTGCTGCATCTGGCTCTCCGCCTTTTCCCAGCTCTTTTCGCCGAAGGTGTCGTCCTTACAGGTGCGGTCAAAGCCCCGGCCCAGCGGCCCGGCGGTCTCCTTGTTCCCGGCGGCGGAGCCGTGTCCGATGATGACAGGGGGCGTCCCGGGGCGGAAGGTCTGCCTGCCCAGCTTGGTATTTTCCATGCAGAAGCTCCTTTTGCGTTCGTTTTCCATAGTCTGCCCCCGCCGGAAAATTTTATGCCCCAGCCCGGGGGAAAAATATCCCGTAAAATTTCCGCCGCCGGGTTGACAGGGGCGGACGGCCTGCTCTACAATGACAGGTGGCAGCGCCATCTGCCGGAAAGGAAGGGATCACCATGGACAGCTCTGATAGTCGCAGATGGACGAAAAAGAAATGCGGTACGCACACCGTCCGCGGCAGTCGGCTGGCCGCGGGGTGAGCCTTTCCAATTTGTTTTTCGCGGCATCTGCGGACAAGCTCCGGCAGGTGCCTTTTCATTTGTGACCGTCACGGAGCGGCCGCCCGGCGGGCGGCACGCAAACGAAACGGAGGGATAACAAATGGACGACAAGAAGAACCAGAACCGTCCGGCCGCCCAGCCGGACTACGACCGTGAAATTTTTGCCATTCTGGCCGGGAACCTGTCCCCAAAGGCCATGGCCGAGCGGCTGGAGGACTACCACGCCGGCGACCTTGCCGACGCACTGGAGACCATGACCCCGGTGGTCCGCAAGCGGTTCTTTTCCGTGCTGGCCCCGGACGTGCTGTCCGATGTGCTGGAGTACGGCGAGGACGACCAGAAGGCGGCGGAATATCTTGGCGAGCTGGAGCTGAAAAAGCGCACGGCGGTGCTCAACCGGCTGGATACCGAGCGGCTGGTGGACATCCTCCGCGCTCTGCCCGCCAAGGACCGCTCCGACATGGTGGAGCTGCTGGACGCCTCCGGCCGGGCGGAGATCGCCCTGCTCAACTCCTTCCCGGAGGACGAGATCGGCAGCCACATGAGCGTGAACTACGTCTCCGTGCCGGAGAGCCTGTCCGTCAAGCAGGCCATGCGCTCCGTCATTGCTCAGGCGGCGGAGCACGACAACGTCAGCACCATTTTCGCGCTGGACGAGGACGGCTGCTACTGCGGCGCTCTCGACCTGAAGGACCTCATCATCGCCCGGGAGGGCGACTCGCTGGATGGGCTCATCGCCGCCGCCTTCCCCTTCGTTTATGCGTGGGAACCGGTGGATGAGTGCATCGAGCGGCTGAAGGATTACTCCGAGGACTCCATCCCCGTCCTCAACGAACAGAACCGCCTGCTGGGCGTGCTCACCAGTCAGGACCTCATTCAACTCATCGATGACCAGATGGGCGACGATTACGCCAAGCTGGCCGGTCTGGCCGCGGAGGAGGACCTCCACGAGCCGGTGCTGCGCAGCGTGAGGAAGCGTCTGCCGTGGCTGGTCATCCTGCTGGGGCTGGGCCTTGTGGTGTCCAGCGTGGTGGGCGCGTTCGAGGCCATCGTCCAGCAGCTCACCATTCTCATGTTCTTCCAGTCTCTCATTCTGGACATGGCGGGCAACGTGGGCACCCAGTCGCTGGCCGTCACCATCCGGGTACTGACGGACGAGAGCCTGAGCGGAAAAGAGAAATTACAGCTCGTGTTCAAGGAGGTCCGGGTGGGCGCCCTCAACGGCGTCCTGCTGGGCATCCTGAGCGTCATCTGCATCACGCTGTATATCCGCTTCGTCGTGGGCATGGCGGCTTTCTCCGCCTTTGCCATCGCCGGGTGCGTTGGCCTTGCCCTGCTGGCCGCCATGGTCATCTCCAGCCTGACAGGCACCGTCATCCCCATCGCCTTCAAAAAGGCGGGCATCGACCCCGCCGTGGCCTCCGGTCCCCTGATCACCACCGTCAACGACCTTGTGGCCGTGGTGACGTACTACGGCCTTGCGTGGCTGCTGCTTCTGGAGGTTCTGAAAATTGCCTGACGTTACTTCTCAAAAACGCAGGCATTTCTGAGCGAACACAGCTTTTTGACAGTCCGGACCGTGGGCGGAGCAAAGCTCCGCCCACGCTTTTTCAAAAAGCGGACACTCCCGGCGGTTTGACCATGGAAACCATCCGCTTTTTGTGGTATACTTACGTTATAATATTATTTTGAGATTCAGGAGGGCCCTTTTATGCCCGAGGAAAAAAGAACCATCGGATACATCTGTCCCGTCTGCGGCAAGGCCGTCATCGTGGAGCGCACGGCGTTCCAGCTGGCCGCCGCCGACAACCACCTCGCCTGCCCCTGCGGCAAGTCGGAGCTGACCATCCGCCAGCGGGGCGACCACTGCGAGGTAACGGTGCCCTGCGTCTACTGCGCCAAGGACCATCAGGTGGTGTGCTCCAACGATGCGCTGCTGCACCAGAAGCTGCTGGCCCTCACCTGCTCCGCCTCCGGGCTGGGCTGCTGCTACGTGGGCGAGGAGGACGCCGTGTTTCAGGCCATGGAAAAGCTGGAGCAGGCGGTGGACAAGCTGGTCATGGACGCACAGACCGAGCAGCGGGGCGCCTTTCTCGACGAGGTCGTCATGGCCGAGGTGCTGGGCGAGATCAAGGAGATCGCCGCCCGGGGCGGCATTTCCTGCGCCTGCGGCTCCAGGGACTACGGCATCAAGGTGGGCTTTTCCGACGTGGACCTCATCTGCGCCCACTGCGGGGCCACGCTCCGGCTGGACGCCGCTACCCCCGATGACATCGACGCGGTGTGCACCAAGTACACCCTGACCATCCCCGGCAAAAAGGAGGACTGACATGGGCCGCTATTACGAGATGAATATGACGGTGGACTCCCGGGCCATCGACATGTTCCGCCAGTGCCGCTCCTCCGCTCTTCTGGGCTATCTTCAGGAGGCGGCCACCATGGCCGCGCTGGATCTGGGGGCCTCCGGCCCCCAGGTGCTGGAAAAGTACAACTGCCTGTGGATGATCTCCCGCTACTGGGTGGAGATGGACGAGCCGCTGTACTGGAACGAGGACTTCACCATCCGCACCTGGCATCGGGGGACGGCGCCGGCGTCCACCTACCGCGACTTTGACATTTATAAGGACGGCAAGGTCATCGGACAGGCCGTGTCCAATTGGGTCATGGTGGACGCGGACACCCACAAGCTCTTCCGCATGAAGAACCTGACGGAGTTTCAGGGTACCGACGGCGGCGAGCTGTGCAAGTCCCTCAAGCTCCACCGGGTGAAGCTGCCCGCCGCCTTCGACGGGCAGGACCGGCGGCCCATGCGCTACTCGGACACCGACATCAACGGCCACATCAATAACATCCACTACGCCGACTTCGCTTGCGACGCCCTCCACCTGGAGACCTGCGGGCAGGGTAAATTCGTCCGCAATCTCCAGATCGGCTACGTGGGCGAGTGCCGCGCCGGCGAGACGCTCCTCATCGACACCGCCCGGCTGGGGGACGACCTCTACGCCCGGGGACAGGGCGAGGACGGCACAGAGCGCTTCGACTTCGCCATGACGCTGGCCGACCTGTAAATTTTATAAAAAAGGAAACGCAGACCTGAATTTGAACAGCACCCCATTTGCCATAGAGCGCAGAGGACGCGGCAGCAAAGGCCGCCCGCCAAAGCAGATTCCCAAAGGAGCAGAAGAAGATCTGTTCGCTGAAGTCCAGCGCCTGCGTGCAGAAAACGAATACCTTAAAAAATTGCAAGCCTTGGTTTTGGAAGACGAGCGACACCAGCGCAAAAGACGCGCGGGTAGTTCAGGAACTAAGGCAAAACATTCACTGGATATCCTTCTCTCGATCGCTCAGTTGCCGCGCGCTGCCTTCTATTACCATGTTGGCGTTCCCTATCAGTATGACCTGACCGAAAACTGCTGGTCCGGTCACACCGAATCCCGCGGCATTGTCTATGATGAGTACACGGACCCCTGCTACGCCATCCGCAACAACATCGGCTATGCAAGTACCGCCCTTCAGTCGAACTTCATGGCCTTCGACCTCAACAAGGCCCGGCCCAGCGTCTATGGCGCGATCGGCGCGGTGACAGTACGAAAAAGCCCCGATGCGGAAGAAGCTCTTCCGCACCGGGGCTTTCCCTGTTCAATATGAAAGAAACTCACTGGCCGAACCGGGGTTTTCACCCGGCAAAAAGCCGGTCAGTCCAGCCGGGCGGTATGGTCGATGGGCAGGGAGATAACGGTGGCCTGAGCGGAGGAGCGCAGGCCGTGGACCCGGTCGATGGCCTCCATGATGGCCGCCTGCTCCCGGTTGTGGGCCACGATGGCGAGGATCTCCTTCTCCGACTGGAGGGTGATGCCCACGAACTTCTCCACCTCCCCCGCGCCGGTCCAGCGGGCGCGGATGACCGTACCGCCCTTCGCCCCGGCGGAACGGGCGGTGTCCATCACCGCGTCGGTATAACCCTGATTGACTGCCACAAGGATCAGGCTGTGATGATTGCCCGCCTCCATAAACATTTCCCCCTTTTCCGGTTCCATTTCCTCCAGCCGGGACAGGCCCACCGCCAGAATGGCGGTCATCCCCGAGACGTTCAGGGTAAAGGCAATGCCCGGGGCCCCCAGCTTGGAGCGGTCGTCGTCCTTCAGATAATACATGAGCTGCCGCATGGTGTCCCTCGGCCCCACGCTCAGGACGATATCCCGCTCGGTGGTGCCGAAGCCCAGCGTATCCAGCACATGGGAGGCGGCAGTCCCCCGGCCGGCGGCCTGACTGTGGTGGATCACCTTATAATTTTTGTAATGGGCCATCAGGCCGGTGCCCTTGCCCCGTTCCACGATGGACACCATAAGCTGCATCGGGCTTACGTTCGTCATACCGTCACACCTCCCAATAGATCACGCCGTCCTCCAGCTGGGCCACTTCCTCCCGGACGGCCTGCGCCAGAGCCCGGGCGACGGCATCGGCCCGCAGCTTTCCGTACAGGCCCAGCAGCTGGATGGTGCACAGCGGCGTCATGGCCACCAGCGCCACGATGCCGAAGGCGTCGGTGAGCACGTCGCCCCCCAGCGCCTCGCAGGCGCCCATGGCCAGCGGCAGCAGAAACGTGGTGGTCATGGGTCCGGAGGCCACGCCGCCGGAGTCGAAGGCCACGCCGGTAAACATCTGGGGCACGAAGAACGTCATGATCAGCGCCACGGCGTACCCCGGCACCAGAAACCACATGATGGAGATCCCCGTGAGGATGCGCACCATGGCAAGACCCACGGACAGGGCGATGCCCACAGACAGGGACAGGTTGATGGCCCGCTGGGTAATGGAGCCGTTGGAGATCTCCTCCACCTGATGGGCCAGCACCCGCACCGCGGGCTCCGCCCGGACGATGAAGTAGCCCACCAGCGCTCCGATGGGCACCAGCATCCACTTGAGCCACCCGGCGGCGATGGTGGCGCCGATGGTGGCGCCCGCGGGCATGAAGCCCACGTTCACGCCCACAAGGAACAGCACCAGCCCCACATATGTATAGACCAGGCCCACCGCCATGCGGCCCAGCTGGTGCCGCTGGAACCGGCGGCACAGGAGCTGGAACAGACCGAAGAGCACCACGATGGGCAGCAGGGCCACCGCCACCTCGCCCACGTAGGCGGGCAGCTCCTCCACGAACACCCGGGCGGCGTCCCGGGTGGTGGCCACGTCGGGGATGGACACCGGGGTGTACGCCGCGTCCAGATCGGGCATGACGATGCCCAGGATCATCACCGCCAGAATGGGGCCGATGGAGCACAGCGAGATGAGGCCGAAGGAGTCGCTGCTAGAGTTTTTATCGCTTCGGATGGCCGCCATGCCGATGCCGAGGGCCATGATGAAGGGCACGGTGATGGGGCCGGTGGTGACGCCGCCGGAGTCAAAGGCGGCGGGCACAAAGCTGTCCGGTACAAAAACGGACAGCATGAACAGGATGGCGTAAAAAAACACCAGCGTGTACGACAGCGGGATGTTCAGCAGCATGCGCACCTGCGCCACCACCAGAAAGAACCCCACACCCAGCGCCACCGCCAGAATGAGAGTCAGATTGGGGACGGTGGGCAGCTGCTCGGCCAGCACCTGAAGATCCGGCTCCGCCACCGTCACCACCACGCCCAGCACAAAGCACACCAGAATGGGCAGGCCGATGCGCCTTGCCTTGCTGATCTCCACGCCGATGCCGTCTCCCATGGGGATCATGGACATATCCACCCCGAGGGTGAAAAAGCCCATGCCCAGCACCAGCAGCAGCGCCCCGAACAGGAACAGCACCATGGTGCCCGGCGTCAGCGGCGCGATGGTGACGCTGATGACCAGCACGATGGCCGTGATAGGCAGCACCGATGCCAACGATTCGTTGATTTTTTCCACAAGCAGTTTGTTATGCCGCAATAGAGGACCTCCTTCCGGATGGGCGGCAGGGCCTGCCCCACCGTCCTTTTACCATTTTCTTTCTGTTCCTATCATACCGTATTTTTGTTTTCCCGGCAACAAAAAGTTGCAAAATCTTGACAAAATGAGCGTGCTGAAAAGTCTCGCAGAATTTCGCCGCCCGCAGGCGGCGAAATAAAAAAGCCCCGGCGGGCAGGGTCCTCTCCCCTGTCCGCCGGGCCTCTCTGCCCAGTCTGTTCTGCTTCCCGCCGGTCACGGGCCGATGACGTCCCGGATCTGGCGCTCCACCTCGTCCACCTCGTATTTTAACTCCCGGGCGGAGATACGCTGGGCCCCGTGGCCCAGAATGATGAGCTGCTCCAGCCCGTCGGAGGTGGCCACCCGCACCCGGTGCTCCCGGGCGATCTCGTAGGTGGTCTTTTCGATATACATGTCCGCCGTCTCCGCTTCCTTGGTATACACCACGTGGATGTTGTGGTATTTTTCCACGGAGCCGTGGTTTCCCTTGACCTTGTAGGCATCGAACACCAGAATGAGCCGGCACTTCCGCCAGCCCTGATAGTTGCTCAGGATGTCCATGAGCCGCCGACGCGCGCCGTCCAGATCCTGCTCCGCCAGCCGGCTGAGCTCGTCCCACGCGTGGATGATGTTGTAGCCGTCCACCAGCAGGTACTCCTCCCCGGCGTACCGGGGCTTGAGGCCCTTCCACGGCTTTTCCCGCTTCACCGGGGCCTTGGCCGTGGGGGCGAAGGCCCGGGGCTTGATGGGGCCGTAGGTCCGGGTGAAGATGGCTTCCAGCTCCTTCTCCATCCGGGCGCTGTCCTCGTAGCTCATGGCGCGCCGGGGCTGGGCCTGCACCTCCTCCGGCTCGTCCCGCTCCTCCTCCGGCGGGTGCCAGCCGGAATCGAGGTGCATGAGCGCCCGCACCTCGTTCCACGGCACGTTGAAGCCGCCGCCGTGGGCGCAGAACACCGAGTCCGCCGTGTTTTCCGTGTCCCGGTCGGGGTCGTAGCCCATCCGGGCGATGACCTCCTCCGCGTTGTGGCAGGGCTCGTACCCCCGGAGGGCGCAGCTCAGCCGCCCCAGCCCCTTGGTGTACGCCGCCACCTGCGTCCAGTAGTCCCCCATTTCGGATACCGGGGCGCTGCCGGTGAGGACGGACAGCTCCCCTTCCGTCCGGGCGGGGTCGAACCGGCCGCTCATCCGCTGGATGTCCGTCATGGCCCGGCCCACGCAGGCGGCGGGCACCTCCAGCGTGAAATCGTACCACGGCTCCAGCAGAATGCTCTCCGCCGACCGCAGGCCCTGCCGGACGGCCCGGTAGGTGGCCTGCCGGAAGTCGCCGCCCTCGGTGTGCTTCAGGTGTGCCCGGCCGGTGAGCAGGATGAGCCGCATATCGGTGATGGGGGAGCCGGTGAGCACCCCCAGATGCTCCTTTTCCATGAGGTGGGTGAGGATGAGCCGCTGCCAGTTCCGGTCCAGCACATCCTCGGGGCAGATGGTGTCGAACTGAAGGCCCGCGCCCCGTTCCAGCGGCTCCAGCAGGATATGCACCTCGGCGTAGTGCCGCAAAGGCTCAAAATGGCCCACGCCCTCCGCCGGGGCGGCGATGGTCTCCTTGTAGACGATGCTGCCCGTGCCGAAGGTCACGTTCACCCCAAAGCGGTCGTGGATGAGCCGGGCCAGCACCGAGCGCTGGATCTCCCCCATCAGGCGGATGTGGATCTCTCCCAGCCGCTCGTCCCACAGCACCCGGAGCTGGGGATCCTCCTCTTCCAGCTGCCGCAGGTTCTGGAGCAGGGTGTGGACGTCGCAGCCCTCCGGCGGCACCACCTGATAGTTGAGCACCGGCTCCAGCTCCGGCGCGTCCCCCTCGCCCTCGGCCCCGAGGCCCATGCCCGGCCTTGTATGCGTCAGGCCGGTGACGGCGCACACCGTCCCCGCCGGGGCCTCCTCCGCCGCGGCGAACTTCGCCCCGGAGTACAGCCGGATCTGGCTGACCTTTTCCTCCCAGCGGCCGTCCCCCGCGCCGCCGGACAGGCTGCCGCGCACCCGCAGCGTCCCGCCGGTGACCTTGAGCCACGTCAGCCGCTCCCCCCGGTCGTCCCGGCTGATCTTGAACACCCGGGCGGCGAAGGCTTCGCCGTAGGACGGCTCCAGCGTGTACTGCGCCAGCGCGTCCAGCAGCTCCTCCACGCCCTCCAGCTTCAGCGCCGAGCCGAACAGGGCGGGGAACAGCTTCCGCCGGACGATGAGCCCGGCAAGGTCGCCGTCGTCCGGGGCCTGCCCCGCCAGATAGCGCTCCATCAGCTCCTCGTCGCACAGCGCCGCGCTCTCCAGAAGCTCCTCCCGGTCGGCAAGGTCGGTGCAGCCGCTGCTCAGCCGGGTTTTAAGCTGCCGGAGCAGCGCGGCCCGGTCCGCCCCGGGCTGGTCCATCTTGTTGACGAACAGAAACGTGGGGATGCCCTGATTTTCCAGCAGCCGCCACAGCGTCAGGGTGTGTCCCTGCACGCCGTCCGCCCCGCTGACCACCAGCACGGCGTAGTCCAGCACCTGAAGGGTGCGCTCCATCTCGGCGGAAAAGTCCACATGGCCCGGCGTGTCCAGCAGGGTGACGTCCATGTCCTTCCAGCTCAGCCGGGCCTGCTTGGAGAAGATGGTGATGCCCCGCTCCCGCTCCTGAACGTCGGTGTCCAGAAAGGCGTCCCCATGATCCACCCGGCCCAGCTTCCGGGTCTGGCCGCTGAGATACAAAAGCCCCTCGGACAGGGTGGTCTTTCCGGAATCGACATGGGCTAACACACCTATACAACAGTTCTTCATAATGCAAAAAACTCTTTCATGATATACTGATAAGCCTTCCTAAGCGCGGATATAGATGTATTTCAATACTATCTGGCTTTTCCGGATTTCGATAGTATGTAATCTTTTCCATCAACAGTTTCCACAAACGATTCTTTTCTTCTGGAGTCATGCGGTCGTAGTAATCAAGAATGTGTGCGGTAGTCGGTAAAAAGATTTCCTGCGCTTGCCTATACTCATTCTTATTATGGCAGATTTTCTCTAATTCTTCAATGCCTGACTGCAACTCTTTTATCTCACCTTGCAGTAGGGCATTTCTCTTTAGAAACATTTCTTCTGTATATATGCCTCGTTCAAGTAGACCGCAGATCTGATTCTGCTGCTCGAAATGATTCTTTAACTGTTTCCTCATCATGTCAAGCTGCGTTTCCTCAGTCATGCTGTCATTCGCTTTCGGGGTAATGTCCAAAGTTACTTCTTTCCACCACAGTTTCATAGCCTCTACAATTTTAGATTCAACAATATCACAGTAGGAAATCATGCAGTCGCATCCTTTACTGCCACACCTGAACCAAGGTCTGAATTTTCTTGTTTCGGTTTGTTTTGTAGATGGCGTATTACGCTTAATTGCATACCCACATTTTGCACACACCAAAATATTTGCAAAAGGATTTGCTGGTTTTCGATCTCTGCGGACACATAAGTGACTTTTTAATGCTTGTACGGCTCGTACTTTGTCCCATAGTTCCTGCGATACGATTGGCTCATGGCGCCCCTCAAACACCAAATAATCATTTGAAATCTCTCGTTTCTTAATAACCTGACCGTTTTCAATAACCCTTGTCGTCGGCTCTCGCTTCCACCGGATTTTTCCGAGATACACTTCATTTGTCAGTATGGAGAGGACGCTATGCTGTACCCAATGTGATCCAAACTTGCACGGGATGTGCATTTCATTTAGGCGATGTGCAATTCCGTTGTATCCATCGCCTGCGGCATACCACTCATAAATCATACGAACGACTTCTGCCTGCTCTGGAACGATTTGCAATGAATTGCCCTTTTCTCCCTCAAGTTTATAAATTTCGTAGCCATAAGGTGAAACGGAACCCATGAATTTTCCTTCAGAAGCAGAAATATTTCGCCCTCTGACAAGTCTTGTGGTAATTGACTTCAGTTCGTAACGACTGAACATAAATTTCATATCGGTAAATTGTTCATCGGATTCGTTTTGAAGATCATAAGTTTTTGCCGGTGTAATAATCTTAAAGCGACTTGCTTTGAAAACCTGCATGATATATCCAGATTCAAGCGATGATCCTCTTGAAAGCCGTTCAATATCGACGCAAATGACACCGGCATATTTTCCTGAACCAGCTAATTCCAACAGGCGCAGCATTTGCGGCCTTGCATATAGCGATTCACCTGACACGACTTCTTCTAAAATCATTGCAACACAAAGACGCTTGCTCTTGGCAAACTCTGTGAGTACGGCCTTATGCCGATTCAAAGTTTCTTCAATGGATACTTCATCAAAGTCAGTATCCATTCTGGATTTTCTTAGATACATGATATACTCATCAAAATCATTTACCCGTTGCATATTTCCACCCTTCAATTTTCTCTTGTGCATTTCAGGACGGAATGATATACTGATAACGGTTCTGGCTCATTTCGTCCTGCTGGATGTGATGACGCTGCCTGTCCTTCTCAATGCTCCACCATTGAGAAGGATATTTTTTTGAATTGTGTCATCTTTGCAATTCGTTTGCAGCTCCCCCTTTCGGGTTAGACTATAGGCCAAATTCTATCTGCGGTCAAATTATTCACATCTGTTTTTCGGTTTCCTCCATTCGCTTCACATACACATTTTGAAGCAATACAGAAAGCTGCTCCAGTAGTTTCTTATTTGAACCGCCGCAATAATCCTCGTGAATTTTGATAATTGCGACACTCTCTTTATTTTGATAATTAGTTACAGGTTTTTCCATGTTACCCTCGAATTTCTAACACTTAGTTTTGTAAGGGAAATGGCAAAACCGGATGGCCGCTGGCAGCAGCCCACGGGAATCTCACCCCGGCCCATGCTGATGGGTGCGCCGCGCAATGCTTTGAGGGCGTTCAACGCGGGAGTATCATTATCCTGAACGGAGGTCATGGCCATCTATGATGCCACACACAGATGCAAACTGGCTGAATCGCTCGCCCAAATCCTCCTTTCCGTGCGGATCATGGCGCGCCATT
>CAKUPH010000059.1 GCA_934675115.1 uncultured Oscillospiraceae bacterium
AATATTGAGGAAGCTGCGGCTCGTGACCTCGTTCCAGTTGATAGGCGCAGACTGCGCTTCGGGAACAACATAGCGAACAGCCACTTCCTCCACGGTAAAAGGTGTGGAACCGGAGATAATCGGACTTGGCGAAGGTGTCAAAATCCACGAAATCCTTGAACAGCGGCTCGATCTCCACATTGGAAAAATCAATTTTTTCGGGGACTTCAGGAGCCGCCTGAGCAGCCGCCGCAGGAGCCGAAGCTTTCTTGGAAACCTTCTTGTCAGAGTCCAACGGCTTCATTGTCGGGATTTTTCTTGCTCATTTTAGATAAGCTCTGCTCCGTTCATATAAACTCCGATGGAAGTTTTCATCCTATTCGCCTTGATACGCTTAGTTCTGCTAAGTTCAGTTTGCGGAATAACCGCTGGCACAATTCGTGGCTTAAGCTGGCGTAAGCCGCTTCATTTTTTAAGGGTTGCAGCCTTTTAAATTTCAAATTCCGCACCCGGGAAAAGATAATTTCGCGCTGTTCTGGAAATTGAGGAGATTCGGACTCCCTCCTTTGCGGATTCAAGGGTAAAAGTAATATGCTCCCTTCATGAGAGACAGGGCTTTTTTCACTGTCGCTTATGAAGGGAGCATATCGCATTTTCGGGACTCGTTTTTGAATTTGATCTCAGCCGATAAATTCCGTCAGGGCCCTCGCGAAGGCCTTCTCCTGATCCAGATGACAGCCGTGCCCGCTGTTGGGCAGTACAATCTCCAGATAACTGCCGCCGTTGGCGGCGTAACGGTCCAGCACATAGCGGGTCTGGGCCAGCATGGGCTGGGACGGGAACTGCTCGGCTCCCGGCCAGCCGGGCACATAGCCCAGAGCGCCCAGCGTGCCGAAGTCCGCCAGACTGCTGTCGCTGACGATGATGTCCCCGTCGCCCCGGATCCAGAGGATGGGGCAGCGGTTTGGGATGTCCGCCAGAGCGGACAGGTCGCAGTAGGCGGGAGACATGGTGTTGCAGATGCCGTGGGCGCCGGAGGCCACGCCGGGCCACTGGGGCACGGGGTAGGAGTCCCCGGGGTACATGCCGTCCCCCACTCGGGTGGAGGCGATGGCCTCCAAAAAGACGGGAAGCCACTGTTCCGGGATCTGGTAGGGCGGCTTCACATAGGTGCTGTGGAGCACTGTGCCCATGAAGTCCAGATCGCCCTTTTTCAGGGCCTCCACCAGTTGGGCGTTGGCGCAGCCGCCGCCGCTGGCCAGACCCACGGGGGTGAGTTTTTTCCCGTCCGGCGCGCAGGTGCCGCCAAAGCCGAAGGGGGACAGCGGCGCCTCCAGTATCAGGCCGCACAGCTGCTCGCTGTGGTCGATGGCGTACTGCATGGCGATGCCGCCGCCCAGAGACCAGCCCAGAAGCCAGAACCGGTCCCATCCCAGAGCCTCGGTGAATTCGTACAGGTCGTCGCTCCAGTCCCGCATGCCCCGGGCGGCGTCCACAGGCAGCGGGTCGCTGCCGCCGAAGCAGCGCAGGTCGGGGGCGGCCATGTCGTACCAGTCCGCCAGCCGCTCCATCAGAGGCAGGTAAAAGGCGGAGGACGAGGCGTTGCCGTGGATCAGCAGCAGCTTGGGCTTGCCGGGCGTACCCGCCCGATAGAAGGCGGTCTGGAGCCGGCGGGTGCGGAGATACTGTCGCTCGTACATAAAAATCCCTGCTTTCTTTCAGCTCTCCTCCTCAGACGCATCCACTGTGACGCGGAATTTGAACCGGGGCTCCAAGGGCAGAGGCTTGCTCAGGGGGGACGGCCCGCCGGACCGGGCAGCCGCTGAAAAAGCCTTGCCCTCGAGAATGCGGACAAATTGCTCCACCACGTGGTCGATCTGAGAGGGGTCGGTGTGGAACAGGCCCCAGTTCAGGCCCAGAAAGTTGGTGGCGCCCATCAGGGTGTACGCCAGCACCTCCGTGTCCACATCGCCTACGTCCCCCGCCTCCTTGGCCTTGTCCAGACCCTTCTTGTAGGCGGCGGCGAAGGTCACATAGTATTGCTCAAAAAGATGATAGTCCACGTACATGGATTCCCAGATGATATGATACATGTACTGGTTCTCCATGACGAATTCCAGCCATGCCTTCATGCCGACCCGTTCCACCTCCAGCCGGCTGGCGCAGCCCTCGATGGCGCGGCTGAGGTAGCTGCGGATCTTGTGGCTGCACTGGAGCAGCAGATACTTATAGAGGTTGTACTTCCCGTCGAAGTAGACGTAGAAGGTGCCGGAGGCCACCCCCGCCAACCGGGTGATGTCGCTGATGGACGCCGCGTGATAGCCCTTTTCGTAAATGACCTGCGCCGCCGCGCTGAGAATGTTGTTGAGCGTTGCCCGGCCCCGCTTGGTGCGGGGCATATTTACCAGTTTTTCCTGCATGAAACTCCCTCGGATCCCACAAAAAAATGAAACTCTGATTCAGCTTTTGCCTCATTATACCTCATGGGCTCGGGAATTGCAACATGAATCATGCGTCACAGTTTACAAAATATGGAAGCGCTCCTTTATATTGTTGAAAAATCCCAGAGTCAGGGCGGTGAAGAGCACGGGCTTTTCGTACATGGAGGCGTGGCCGCAGCCCGGGATGAGCACGTACTGACAGCCGGGAATGCGGTCGGCGATGTAGCGCTGCTCCTCCACGGGGGTGAGGTAATCCTCCATGCAGGAGACGACCATGGTGGGGGCGCCGATCTCCCCCAGCCGGTCGGACACGTCGTAGTCCGCGGCGCTGTTGGTCAGACGGATCATGGCCTCCACGAACCGGGGATCCTCGAACACCGGACGCAGGACCTCCCGGCGCTGCTCCATCCACGCCTTGTTCTCCCGGTAGAATTTGGGGGAGTAGATCACCGGGATGGTGGTCAGGTAGTAGGCGTCGGCGTCATGGGCGGCCAGATTCCACGCGTCGCCGATGTCGCGCAGCCATGGGCCTGTGCGGGAGGTGGTGTTGAACAGCAGCAGCCGCTCCAGCCGGTCGCCGTGCTCCAGCGCGAAGCGGAGGGCCACCTCGCCGCCGTAGGAAATGCCCAGCAGACAGACCCTGTCCAGCTCCAGATGGTCCAGCAGCGCCAGAACCACCTCCGCCTGAAGGGCCTGAGAGAAGGGGCCGTCCATGCGGTCGCTGCGGCCCTGATCCAGCAGGTCCAGCAGAATGAGCCGGTTGCCGGCGGAGAAGGGCTCCACGAACTCGGCCCAGCTGGCGGTGGACATCATGATGCCGTTGAGGACAACGATGGGCTTCCCCGTCCCGTGCTCCTCGTAATAGATGGATTTATCCTGAAAAACAAAGCGCGCCATGCCGATTACCTCCGACCCAGAATACCGGCCTCAACGGCCTGATCCCACAGGCTGTCGCGGAACTTGGGGTGGGCAATCTGGATGAGCTCCCTGACCCGCTCCCGGATGCTGGCGCCCCGCAGATCGGCCACGCCGTACTCGGTGATGACCAGATCCACGTCGTTGCGGGACAGGCTCACCGCCGCGCCGGACTGAAGCTGGGGCACGATCTTGGAGACCTCGCGGCGCTCGCCGTCGGGGCCCTTCACCGTGGCGGTGGAGTACAGGGCGATCACGGAGCGGCCGTTCTTGGACATCTGGGCGCCGATGGCGGTGTCGGACTGGCCGCCGGTGCCGGAGAATTGCCGGGAGCCGATGGACTCAGAGGCGCACTGGCCGGTGAGATCCACCTCCAGAGAGGTGTTGATGGAGATCTGGTTGTCATTCCGGGCGATGACGTAGGGGTCGTTGACCCACGCGCCGTCCCGCAGCTCCACGCTGGGGTTGTGGTCCAGGAACTCATACACCGCCTGATTGCCAAGGGCGAAGGTGGCCACCATCTTGCCGGCGTCCATCTGCTTGTATTTGTTGGTGATGACGCCCAGCTTCATCAGCTCCACCATCTTGCTGGTGATCATCTCGGTGTGGACGCCCAGATCGTTCTTTTCCTTCAGGAACTCCGCCACGGCGTTGGGGATGCCGCCGATGCCGAGCTGGATGCACGCGCCGTCAGGAACAAGCTCCGCGATGGCGCGGCCGATGACGCGGTCCTTGTCGCTGGAGGGCGCGTCGGGGATGACGGGGACGGGGTAGTCCGCGGGGATGAGGTAGTCCACCTTCTCCACCGGGACGATCAGGTCGCCGCTGGTGAAGGGGAAGTTGGGGTTGACCTCCAGAATGACCAGATCGGCGGCCTCCAGCATCCGGAGCTCGTAGGTGTTGGAGGTGGACAGGGAGATGTTGCCGTCTTTGTCCGGCATGGAGGCGGCGGCCACGAAAATATTGGGCTTATGGCGGTACAGCCACTTGGTGGCGGCCAGATGCAGGTGGTTGGGGATGTAGGACATGTTGCCCTGGGCGTGGGCCTTGCGCATGGGCGGGGCGTAGAACCAGCCGTCCACCTCGAAGGAATCTGCGTACTCCGGCTTGTAGATCTCAGAGGGGTGGGTCGGCAGGCAGTTGGTGACCTTCACGCCCCGGACCCGGTCCGCGATGGTGTGCAGACTGCCCATAAGCAGGCCGGCTTCGGCAGCACCCAGGCCGGTGACAATCACGTCGCCGTTCTTTACCTTGGAAAGGGCCTCTTCAATAGAAATGTACTTTTCCTCGCAACTCATAACGACATCTCCTCACTAGCTTAGGGAATGAGCTCAGGGCATGGAGTGCTTCATAACAAAACCAAAAATGGCGCTCTCCAGCTCCTTGGGCTTTTCAAAAATGGCCACATGACCGCAGTCGGGAAGGGTAACATATTCAGAATTTGGAATGTTGTCCGCCATGATCTTGGAGAACTTGGGGGGCTTCAGAATATCCTGCTCTCCGCAGAGAACGAGGGCGGGGCACTGGATCTTATAAAGCTCATTGGTCATGGTCACATCGTGGGCAAAGGTATCATAGAGGATCTTCTGGCCCTCCAGATAGCCGTCGGGATTGCCCTTGATGGCTTTGGCCCGACCGGCCAACATCTCCATGTTGTTGGCAATGAATTGCGGCCCATAAATGCTGGGAGCCATGCCCCAGAAGAAGGTCTCGCCGTCCATGGTGTCACACAGCACCTTCCAGCCAACCACAAACCCCTCGCAGACGGGGTCCAGCTCACTGACGGAGTCAATGACGGAAATGGTGCTGACCAGCTCGGGATAGAGAACGGCCATCTTCATGGCGATCTCGCCGCCGTAGGAGGTGCCTACCAGGTGGACCCTCTCCACACCCAGATGCTCCAACAGAGCCTTGGTCTCAGCGCAGTGCTCGTCAAAGGTGTAGGGGCCTTCCGGCTTGGAGGACTTGAGCTGTCCCTTGAAGTCGTGCAGGATCACCCGGAAGCCGGCCCGCTCAAAGACGGGAGTGAGCAAGGCCCAACTGGAGACCGATGCCATCACACCATTGAAAAAGGCAATGGTCTCCTTTCCGTTGGGGTCGCCGTGGATCTCGTAATAGAGCTTTACCCGGTCGCTATACTTGAAATATGGCATTGTGTTTCTCCTTTCTCGGAAATGGACGCTGGGGGGGAGAGATGCTCTCCCCCCAGTATCCCGTTCGGGCCGTGCGGCTACAGGGGCCGGTTTTTACCGGGCAGCGGAAGCCAGCAGGCTCTCCATGCTCTGGAGGCCGTCCACCAGTTCCCAGCCGCCGTCAACATCGGCGTTGATCTTGGCCAGGTTCATTTCCTGAGTACCGGCGCGGAGACCGTCGGCGTAGTCGATCTTGCCGCCGAAGGGGTTCTGGATATAGCCGCCGTTCTCAAGGGCGTTCATGTAATTCTCCCAGGTGATGTCCTGCCCCTCAATGCGGCGCAGACCCTCGCAGAAGAAGTGGGCGGCGATCCAGCCGGTCTGGGCATAGGCGTTCATGTTGTAGTCCTCGTCGATCTTGCTGACCCACTCCTGATACTGGGCGAGGGCGTCGGCGTCGTCATAGGCCACCCAGCCGTTGCCGTACACGTCGAACTTGCCGGCGATGTCGGCGGAAACCAGAGGAGGAATGGCGGAGGACACGTTCACATAGGTGGTGATGACGGGGGCAGTGTTGCCCTGAGCGGCCAACTCCTTGACGATGGTGGGCATGGTGGCCTGAATGGCGGCGCAGATGATGAAGTCCACACCGGCGTTCTTGATGGCGGTGACGGCGGCGGACACGTCGGAGGAGCCGGCGGTGACCTGCTCAGCGGCGTAGGGGATGCCCAGCTCCTTGCACTTGGACTCAGCGCCGGAGAGCATATCCTTGCCGGCGTCGTCGTTGGTGTAGATGATGCCGATCTTGGTGGCGTTGAAGGAGCCGACGCCCCGGGCGACCATGATCTGGCCCTCAGTGGTGTAGATGGGCTGCACCGGGAAGATGTTGTAGCCCTCCTCGTTGGTGGTGGCGTGGTCGGCGTACAGCTGGCCGATGCCGGTGGCGAAGTAGACGGCGGGGATGCCGTAGTCCTTCAGGTCGCCGATGGTGGCGCCCACCACAGGAGTGCCGAAGTGGCCGACGATGGCGAAGACCTTCTCGTCCTCCACGAAGTTCTGGAGGGCGGCCTTACCCTTGACGGGGTCAAACTCGTCGTCGGTGTGGAGGAACTCGATGGTGCGGCCGTCAATGCCGCCGGAGGCGTTGACCATGTTCAGATAGGCCTGAATACCGGCGTTGAAGGGCACGCCTACGGGGGCGTAGGAGCCGGAGGTGGCGGCGGAGTTGGCGATCTTGATGGTGGTGTCGGTCACGCCCTGAGCGTACATCTTATCGGCGCCCTGAGAGGGCTCCATGTTCTGGCTGGCGTTCTGGGAGGGGTCGGCAGGCTGAGAGTTGCTGGGCTTGTTGCCGGTGCAGGCGGTCAGGCCAAAGACCATGGCCATGGCAAGCAGCAGGGATACCAGTTTCTTCATTTTGTTTCCTCCTAATAAGCATATTTGGTTTCTGTATTCATGGGGCCGGGAGCCGGCCCGAAATACCGGGGGAGAGCGGCTGTCAGCCGCCCAGATAGGCCTCGACCAGCTTGGGGTCCCTGATGAGCACGCCGGCCTCGCCGGACATGCTGATCTGGCCCACCTCGAGCACGTAGCCGAAATCCGCGATCTTCAGGGTCTGGAGGGCGTTCTGCTCCACGATGACCACCGTGGTACCCTCCTTCTTGATCTCGTTGATGATGGCGAAGATGTCCCGCACCACCAGCGGGGCGAGACCCAGAGAGGGCTCGTCCAGCAACAGGATCCTGGGGTCGGACATCAGGGCCCGGGCGATGGCCAGCATCTGCAGCTCGCCGCCGGACAAGGTGTATGCCATCTGGTGCTTGCGCTCCGCGAGACGGGGGAAATAGTGGTAGCAGCGTTCAAAGCCCCGCTGGAAGGTCTTGCGGTCCTTTACCGTGAAGGCGCCCACCTTCAGGTTTTCCTCCACCGTCAGGTCGCCGAAGATCTGGCGGCCCTCCGGGGACTGGGCGATGCCCAGCCGGGCGATCTTCTCGGTGTCCATATTGGTGATGTCCTTGCCGTAGAACTCAATCTTACCGCCGGAGGCAGGCGTCAGGCCGGAGATGGTGCGCAGCGTGGAGGTCTTGCCGGCGCCGTTGGCGCCCAGCAGGGCCACGACGCTGCCTTCATGGACCTCAAGGTCGATGCCCTTCACCGCCTGAATGGCGCCGTAGTTGACTTTAAGATCCCTGACAGAGAGCGCGATCTTGCTCATCAGTCGTCCTCCTCCTCTCCCAGATAGGCCTCCTGGACCAGTTTGTTGGTCTGGATCTCGGCGGGTGTGCCGCAGGCTAAGAACTGACCGAAGGAGATAGCGCAGATACGGTCGCAGATGCCCATGACCAGACGCATGTCGTGTTCCACCAGAAGGATGGTGCAGTCGTACGCGTCCCGGATGCGGCGAATGGTGGCCGCCAGATCGCCGGTTTCGGAATCGTTCAGGCCGGCGGCGGGCTCGTCGAGGATGATGAGCTTGGGCTCCGCCATCAGGGTGCGGGCCATCTCCACCTTTTTCAGCACACCGTAGGGCTGTCCGCCGGCGGGGAGATCCTTCAGCGCGCCGATGCCCATGAACTCCAGCGCCTGCTCGGCCTTGCGGCGCAGCTCCCGCTCTTCCTTTCTGGCCCGGGGCAGGCGGAATGCCTGCTCGAAGATGGTGGCATTGAAGGCGGTGTGGCCGCCGATGAGCACGTTGTCGATCAGGGACAGCTCCTTGATGACCTCCACGTTCTGGAAGGTGCGCACCAGACCCAGCTTGATGATCTCGTGGACCGGGCGGCCCACCAGATCCATGGCCTCGCCGCCGCGGGCGCGGAACAGCACCTGCCCCCGGTCGGGGTGATAGAACTGGGTGATGCAGTTGAAGACGGTGGTCTTGCCGGCGCCGTTTGGGCCGATGAGGCCGAAGATCTCCTTCTCCTTCACCTGAAAGGAGAGGGCCTCCACCGCCTTCAGGCCGCCGAACCGGATGGACAGGTCGTGGATGTCCAGCACCAGGCCGTCAGCCAAGGCCGGGGCGTTTTGATACTCACTCATGGCTGGCACCTCCCTGCTTCTTGTTTTCGCGGGTGAACAGGCGCCTGACATCGGCCCGCAGGCCCACCACGCCGTTGGGGTAGAACATGACCACAAGGATGATGAGTATGCCGGTGAAGATGTAGGCGATGCCGTCGATCTTGCCGATCACCGGGATGCGCTTGAGCACCAGATCGGGCACGGCGTACACGATGAGCGCGCCGATGACCGTGCCGTAGATGGAGCGCAGGCCGCCGATGACCACCATGGCCAGCACGCTCAGGGAGAGCATCAGGATCCAGGTGGAGGGATAGGAGAACTTGACGAAGTGCATATACAGGACGCCGCCCAGCGCCGCGTAGGCCGTGGCGATGGCGAACACCACCAGACGGTACTTCAGCAGGTTGACGCCCATGGCCTGTGCCGCCACCTCGCTGCCGCGCATGGCGTGGAGGGCGCGGCCCATCTGGCCGTTCACCAGATTGTGGGTGAGCATCATCACCAGCACAAGCACCACGGTGAGGAGGATGAAGGTGCCCTCCCGGCCCAGCTTGACGCCGAAGAGCACGGGGTAGCCGGCCGTCAGGCCGGAGAAGCCGTTGGTGAACCGATCCAGCTCCTCAAAGGTCTTGCGGAGGATCTCGGACACGCACAGGGTGGCGATGGCCAGATAGATGCCGGCCACCCGCAGGGACACGAAGCCCACCAGCACGCCGATGAGGGCCGCCACCAGAATGGCCGCGAGGGCCGCCACGAGGAAGGGCAGCTTAACGGACTGGGTCAGGTAGCCGGAGATGTAGGCGCCCAGCCCCATGAAGCCGGCGGTGCCCAGCGAGATTAGGCCGGAGTAGCCCAGAAGCAGGTTCAGGCCGAGGGCCACGATGGCGAAAATGATGGTGCCGCCCAGATTGACCAGGAAGGAGCTGGGCATAATGCCGCTCTTGGCCAGCAGAGGGAGCAGGCAGATGACCAGGCCGAAGAACATGTAACGCGCGTAGGCGTTGTGGTAGACGCGGCTCACGAGGCTCCCCTTCGGGGGCTCGGCCGGGATCTTGACGGAATTGTTGTCCATGACGTTCCCCCTCCCTTACACTTTCTTGATAAACTTCTTGCCCACCAGACCCTGCGGACGGAAGACAATGAACAGAAGCACCAGCAGATACATCAGCTGACCGCCCCAGACGGAGGAGACGTACAGGGTCAGCAGGTTGGTGCCGACGGCGATGATGTACGCGCCCAGAATGGGACCATAGAAGGTCTGGAAGCCGCCCAGCACGCAGGCGATCAAGGCGTTGACCTGCACGGAGTCCATGACGTTGGGAGTCACGGAGGTGGTGGGCGCGATCATGACGCCGGCCAGACAGCCCAGCGCGGCGGCCAGTGCCCACGCGAACAGGGTCACGTTGCGGGTGGGCACGCCCATCAGGCGGGCCACAGGCTCGTTGGAGGCGGTGGTGCGGATGGCGATGCCCATCTTGGTCCTTTGCAGCACATAGAACAGGATCAGCATCAGCACGATGCCCAGCAGGATGTTAAACAGGCCGTTGTAGGTCAGGTGGGCGCCGGCGATGCTGAGCTCGCCGGTCTCGATGAAGCGGGGCAGCTTCATCGGGTCCACGCCGAAGGCCATGGGGGCCAGACCCACGAACACCATGATCAGGCCCAGCGTGATGATCTGCTTGGCCACCGGGGAGACCCGCTTGGTGCGCCGGATGATGACGAAGTCCACCAGACAGCCAAGAATGATGGCGGTACACAGACCGCAGAGGGTGGCCGCCCAGAGGGGGAGCCGCGTCTTGGCCACCAGCGTCGCCACCACGAAGGTGTTGAACATGCCCATGGAGCCCTGAGCGAAGTGCGTGACGTTGCTGGTGCGGAAAATGATGATGATGCCCAGCGCCGCCAGCGCGTAGACGCCGCCCGTCTCCAAACTTCTCAGTACGACTTGGAGAAAGATTCCCATTCACTCACCCCCATTGGATGACGTTGGCCGCCCAGGTATAGCCGATGCCCGCGGCGATCATAACCACTACGTCGCCGTCCTTGACCTTGCCCTGCTCCAGAGCCAGCTTCAGGGACAGGATCTGGTCGATCTGGCCCACGTGGCCGTAATTTTCCAGATAGATGGTCTGGTCCTCGGTGAGTCCCAGCTCCTTCAGCATGCCCAGATGGCCGGAGCGCTTGATGTGCAGGATGTCTAGATAATGGATGTCCGCCCGGGTCTTGCCCGCCTTGCGGAGGGCCTCGTCGATGCAGTGATACCAGTTGGGCATGGACACGGTGTTCAGCAGGCCCTTCATCTTGGCGGAGTCCATCAGGCGCAGCACGCCGAACTCCCCGAGGTTCCCGGCGCTGACGGGCTCCCGCTGGCCGCCCACCTTGACGCCGCAGGTGTGGACCACGGAGCCGTCGGTCATCAGCTGGGTGCCCAGCAGCAGGTTCTTGCCGTAGTTCTTCCGCAGCAGGATGGCGCCGCCCCCCGCCGCCAGATTGAACATGAAGGACACGCCGTTGTCCGTGTAGTCGATGCAGTCGCAGTTGCGGTAGCCGCCGCAGACCAGAACGGTGTTCAACTCGTCGTCGGCGATGAGCATGTTCTTGGCCAGCTCCATGGCGGAGACGCAGGTGCAGCAGCGGTTCTGCACGTCGATGCCCCACGCGTTTCTGGCGCCGATGCGGTCCTGAATATAGCAGGCGGAGGTGGTCAGCGGGTACTCCTTCCACTCCTCCGTGATGCAGAGGATCGCGTCGATCTCCAGAGGATCCACGCCGGTGTTCTTCAGGCAGTCCAGCGCCGCCAGCGCGCCCATCTCCTGAGAGCCGTCGCAGGGCTCGTCGCTGGGGATGTACTTCTCCACGATGCCCAGCTTGTTGATCACGGCGTCCTCCGTCCAGTTGCCGCCGGTGGCGTCGGAGATCTCCTTGGCGGTCATCTTGCGCTTCGGCAGATACACGCCAAGACCGACGATCCCCACGTTTGGTTTCTTGTCCATAGTTTGAGTATCCTCCAGTCCTCGTTTGATTCGCGCCCGGAGGCGCCCGCTTTGCCGGATGCTGTTTGTCCTTGCGCTTGAAGGGGAACCTGAATGTAGATTCAGCCAGCTAAAAACATGACGAGTGATTCAATTTACGACTTCATAATATCGCACGGCGCTGTGCTTGTCAATATATTTTTTGAGATTCAAATAAAAATTTTATTCAACATCTACAAAAATGGCTTGACAGCATAGAGGGGTCGTGCTATTATCAACATGAAGGGTGATTCAATAATCTTGTTTGAATTGAGGTTTCGCGATTATGAAAGGTTTGACCATGCAGGAAATCAAGCTGGGTGACAGCGCCAGCTTCACCAAGACCATTACCGAGGCCGACATTACGCTGTTTGCCGGCTACAGCGGCGACTTCAACCCCGCCCACATCAACGCCGTCGAGGCCGAGCAGGGCATGTTCCGCGGCCGCATCGCCCACGGGATGCTCTCCGCCGGCTTCATCTCCACCGTTCTGGGCATGTATCTGCCCGGCCCCGGCACCATCTACATGGGGCAGGAGCTGCGCTTTGTCAAGCCCGTCCACATCGGCGACACCGTCACCGCCACCTGCACCGTGGTGGACCGCGCCGAGGAGAAGAACCGCCTGAAGCTGGAGACCGTGGTCACCAACCAGAAGGGCGACCCCGTTATCACCGGCTTCGCCACCGTCATGCCCCCCAAGTCCTGACCGCGCCCCCCGCTTCTGTCAGTGTTATCCCGGCTCTGTGACGGGATCATCACCGCCGGAGACTGACGGCCGCCATTATCACGCCTGATAAAGCAAAAGAGGAGGAGACGATTTTCGTCTCCTCCTTGTATATAGAGTGCTAGTCATCAAAGCCCCTCTCCGAGGGCTGTGCTGCGCTGTAAGGGATGCTGCGATCAGCTCAAGCGGAATATCCCGGAGCTTGGTGAGCTTTGCATAGCCGTAGGGAGCCTGTACCTCGACAATAGAGTATCCCTTTCCAAAGGACAGCTTTTCCGGCGTGACAAGAGAA
>CAKUPH010000060.1 GCA_934675115.1 uncultured Oscillospiraceae bacterium
TGCTCCGGGCGGCTGTCCCAAATACCTTTGAGGATTTCATAAGCCCGATCCGTCAACGGTATTGTGCGGTAGCTGTGCTGCGTCTTCGGAGGTCCTGCGCGCCAAAAGTGCTGCTTGTGGCGGTACTCCAAGGTTTTGTTGACCGTCAGCGTCCGATTCTGGAAATCTATCGCATCCCACGTCAGTCCGATCATCTCGCCGGTGCGCAAACCGGTTTCAAGGATCAGCGCGTACTGATTGTAGTTGTGGGAGCGTTTCGCTGCTTCAAGAAATCTGATTTGCTCATCCCGCGTTAAAAAGTGAATGTCGTCCGGCGCTCGGACTGGCTTTGTGTAGCGAACGCCGTCCATTGGGTGCTTGGCAATCGGGTCAGTCCTTTCTTTGGCAGATACCCTTACCGCATTCTTTGCCTCGTAAACTTTTACCCATTTGGAAACTCCTTTCTCACTATGAGAAGAAGCCCCTATACATTTTATAATTGTAGCACAAGGGCTTCCTTTTCTCAATAGTGAACTTATTTCTATTATATCATTTTGAGGACGTGTACGATCTGCTCCGCTGGCTCATTCAGGAGGAGGCTGTTTCCCTTCTGCGCCGGCACGAGGGGGCTATGCTCTGGCAGGACGGCTTATTACAGCTGTTCCGGTATCTGGAGGAGAACCGGGAGTTTTACTCCTGCGCCCTCCAGTCCGTGGGCCGGGACCACATCCGGCGCTTTGTGGAGTCGGACATTTACGACATCACCCACCGGACCATCGAGCAGGTGGGCGCGGAGATGGGTGCGGCGAACAGTGATATTAAAGCAAATACTGACCTGCTGACCCACTTCATGGTATAAAACGTCATCAGGAACATGGTTTGATAGATAAATGAAATTTGGTAGGAAAATTTTGAAAAAGGTATTGCGCTGCGGGGGCAAGTATGGTACATTGATGTCATGACAAAAAATATTACATTTCCCCGTGGCAGGTATTCTGTTTACGAAGTGCGAGGAGGGATCTGCATTGAAGCATATGATGGGGCTCGCCGGTCCGGACCGGGAGAAGTACTCGGTAAGGATGGCGGAAAATCTCCCCATGCTGCGCGCGAAGCTGGGGCTGAGCCAGACGGAGCTGGCCGAGATCATCGGCGTGACCCGGCAGACGGTGTCGGCGGTGGAAAATAAGGCCCGTCCCCTGTCCTGGGGAGGGTTCCTGTCCCTGCTGTTCCTGTTCATGCAGAACGGGGAGACGAAGCCGCTGCTCACGGAGTTGGGCATCTACACCGATGAGCTTGCGGACCTGTTTACCATTACGGACCTGTCCAGATTGAAATAATCGTTTGGTGGTGGAGAGATGTATTTGCTCAGAGCGTACTGGGGCGACGGCATTCTGGAGACAGAGCTTGCGCCGGGGCAGAGCTGCACCGTGGGCCGCGGGGAGAAATGCGGCGTTCGGGTGGACGGCCTCCGGCAGAAAAAGCCCATTTCCATCACGGCGGACGAGAGCGGCTGGTACATAACGGGGCTGAAAAAGGCCCCGGGGGAGACGCTGCGGCTGGCGCAGGATGTGATCCCCTTCGAGACGGTGTGCGTCCTCGACGAGGACAGCCGCACCGCGCTGGCGGTGTACCGGACGGGGCCGGACATGGGCCGGGTCATCGACCTGACGGGCCGGGATGAGTTGGTCATCGGCCGCAGCGGCGGCTGCGGCGTGACCGTGGGCTGCCGCCAGGTGTCCGGGCGGCACCTGCGCCTTGTCCGGGACATGGACGGCTGGGAGTTCGAGGATCTGGGCAGCGCCAACGGCACGTTTCTCAACGGATGCCGGAGCGCCGGCGGGCGGCTGGAGCCGGACAGCGAGCTGGTGATCGGCTTCTGCCGCATCCTGCTGGTGGGCGATATGCTCACCGTCTGCTACGACGGAAAGGTCCGCTCCGACGTCCGCCCGGAGGAAAAGGACGTGGGCGTGGACAGCATCGACGAACCGTACCCCTATTATTTCCGCCAGTCTCCCCGGCTCCGGGAGGAGCTGCCGGACGATGCGGTGGAGCTTCAGGCGCCGCCCCGGCTGGGCGGCAAGCCCCAGATCAGCTGGGCCAGCGTTCTGGTGACGCCCCTTATCTCCGTGAGCATCATGGTGATCATCTGCGTGTTCGTCACCGGCGTGATGGGCACGCTGTACTTCAGCGCCCCCATGGCGCTGGTGGGTGTGATCATGGCCGTGGTGCGCTACAAGGGCGAGAAGAAAAAATACGCCAACAGCGAACGGGCCCGGCTGGACAAATACGGCGACTATCTGGAGGATCAGGTCAGCGCGCTGGAGCGGTTGGAGCGCGAGCAGCGGAAGATCCTCACGGAGGATAACCCTCCGGTGGCCGCCTGCATGAAGCTGGCGGATGGCCCGGCCCGCACCCTGTGGGCCCGCAGGCTCCGGGATCCGGATTTTATGACGCTGCGGCTGGGGCAGGGCACGGTGCCCGCGGCCTTTTCCGTCCGGGCGCCCAAGCGGGCGCTGACCATCGAGGACGCCGACCCGCTGGAGCTTCAGCCGGAGGAGATCGCGGAGCGCTTCCGGGAGGTGACGGACTGCCCCATCGTCATGGACTTTGGCCGGCACCCCGCCTGCGGCATCATCGGCGACCGGGACAAGTGCGTGGCGCTGGGCCGGGAGCTGGTGGTGGAGGCCAGCGCCCTGCACAGCTACGACGACCTGCGCATCGTGGTGATCTGCCGCCCGGAGGAGCGGGCGGACTGGGAGTTCGTCCGGTGGCTCCCCCATGTGTACGATGATGCCCGGCAGCTGCGGTACATCGTGGACAGCCCGGCTCAGGCCGGGAAGGTGCTGGGCCAGTTGGACGACATCCTCAACCAGCGCATTCTGGAAAACGAGAAGAGCGAGTACGGCGCCCCGCCGGCCCACCGGCCTTTCTACCTCTTTGTCTGCGCCTCGCTGGCTCCGGCGGCGGGCAGCCCCATTCTCCGGAAGATCAGCGCCTGCGACCCGACCATCGGCGCGGGGGCTATCTTCCTGCTGGACCGGATGGATAACCTCCCCAAGGAGTGCTGCTACGTGGCCGAGCTGGGGTACAAGAACGTATTTTACGAAAAGGACCGGGCCTCCGCCCGGCAGACCTTCACGCTGGACACCGTCCCGGAGGAGTCCTACGAGCAGTACGCCCGGAAGCTGGCCCCCGTGCGGGTGGAGCTCAGCGGCCGGGGCGGCAGCCTTCCAACCAGCATCTCTTTCCTTCAGGGTTTGCAGGCGGAGACGCCGGAGGCGCTGGCGCTGGAGGAGAACTGGCAGGACCCTCAGCCGGAAAAGAGCATGGCCGTCCCCATCGGCATCCGGAGCGACGGAACGTCCTTCTATTTCAACATCCACGAAAAGGCCCACGGCCCCCACGGCCTTGTGGCCGGTATGACCGGCTCCGGCAAGTCGGAAATGGTTCAGTCGTGGATATTGTCCATGGCGGTGCGCTTCCCGCCCAGCGCCGTGTCCTTCGTGCTCATCGACTTCAAGGGCACCGGCCTGCTGCTCCCCTTCAAGAACCTGCCCCATCTGGCGGGCACCATCTCCGATCTGGACACCAGCATCGGCCGGAACCTCATCGCGCTGGAAAACGAGCTGACCCGGCGGAAGGCCCTGCTGGACAAATATCAGGTCAGCAACATCTCCGCCTACCGCAAGCTGCTCCGGGAGGGCCGGGCGGAGGAGCCGCTGCCCTACCTCTTCGTGGTCATCGATGAGTTCGCGGAGTTCAAGCAGCGCTTCCCCGACTTCATGCAGGCGGTGAACAGTGTGTTTGCCATCGGTCGGACGCTGGGCGTCCATATGGTGCTGCTCACCCAGAAGCCCGCCAACGTGGTAGACGACAAGATGAACGCCAACACCCGCTTCCGCTGGTGCCTCAAGGTGGCCAACTCCGCCGACAGCCGGGAGATGCTCCACCACCCGGACGCGGCCAAGATCACCAACCCCGGCCGGGCCTTTGTGCAGGTGGGTGAGGACGAGGTGTACGAGGAGATCCAGTCCTTCTGGAGCGGCGCGCCCTACAACCCCTACCGGGCCCTGAGCCTTCAGCGGTCCACCAAGGTGTCCGTGGTGGACCTGTACGGGCGGCGCATCTCCTACGAGCCGGATAAGACCACCGGCTACCGCTCGGAAAAGAACGAGATCGACGCGGTGGTGGAGTATCTGGACGCTTACGCCCGCAGGACCGGCACCGGCCGGGCCCGGGCCATCTGGACGTCCAAGCTGCCGGACACCGTGTCCCTCCGGGACGTGCTCAGCGTGGCCTTCGACGGCGAAAAGTGGGACGAGAGCCCGCGGCAGCTGGCCCCCGCCGTGGGCATGCTGGACGATCCCCGCTCCCAGTCCCAGTATCCGCTGTATTTCAACTTCCAGGAGGAGGGGCACATCGCCGTCTACGGCGCGCCGGGCAGCGGCAAGACCACCCTGCTCCACACCCTCATCATGTCCACCGCCCTGTCCTATACGCCGGAGCAGGTCAACCTGTACCTGATGGACTTCGGCGGCGGCAGCCTGAATCTGTTCCGGGACCTGCCCCAGGTGGGCGGTACGGCGGTCAGCGGCGACGACGAGCGGATCAACAAGCTGACGGCCATGCTGTCCGCCGAGCTTGCCCGGCGGAAAAAGCTCATCGCCGACATGGGCCTTGTGAGCATCGCCTCCTACCGGGAGGCAGCGGGGGAGAGCCTGCCGTACATCGTGCTCGTTCTGGACAATTTCGCCCCGGTCCTCGACCTCTATCCCGGGCTGGATAACTTCTTCCAGACGCTGGTCCGGGACGGCGCGGGCTGCGGCATGTACCTTGTGGCCACGGCCAACACCCAGAACGGCATCAACTACCGTGTGAGCCAGAACATCAAATACTCTGTGGCCCTGCGCATGACGGAAAAGAGCGACTACGCCGCCATCGTGGGCAGCACCGGCGGGCTGGAGCCGGAGAACCATCCCGGCCGGGGCCTTGTGCGGGGTGCGCCGCCGCTGGAATTTCAGGCGGCCCTCCCCGCCGACGGGCAGACGGAGAACATCCGGGCCTCCGCCATCCGGGCGCTGGCCGCCCTGATGAACCAGAAGTGGACGGGAGCGCGTCCGGCGCCCATCCCGGTGCTGCCCGACGTGGTGCGGTCGGCGGACCATGCCACGGGGGACATTTTCCTCGGCTTCGAGCGGGAGAGCGTGGCCCCGGTGACGCTGGATCTCCGCCGCCGGCAGTTCCTGATCATCTCTGCGGTGGAGCCCGCCGCCGGCGTGACGGCGGCCCTGTACCGGCAGATGACGGAAAAGCTCCGCCCCGTCCGCACCGTGGCCTATAGAGGAGAACAGGACGCCGCGCAGTTCGAGCAGGGGATCACCGACCTCATGCCGCTGCTTCAGGACCGGAAGAACCGGGCGGCGGGCGGCCGCCTTGACCAGGCGGAGGACCCGTACATTCTGGTGTTCGTGGACGGCCTGCTGGACTGCTTCCATCAGGTCAGCGACGAGACGGTGCGCCGCCTTGTGAGCATCGTGGCGCTGGGCGTAGGGCTGAACGTGGTCCTCGCCGCGGCGGACACCGCCCACAACATCGGCACGCTGTACCACGGCGGCGACATGCTGGCCATGAAGCTGGTCACGCAGGCCGCGGCCCTGCTGTACGGCGGCAGCGTGCAGTCCCACGGCGTGTTCCAGACGGAGCTGACCTACAGCGAGTCCGGCGCGCAGATGGGCCGGCAGGAATCGGCCTTCCTTGACGGGGGAAGCGTCGTGTTCATAAAGACAGTTCAGGAGTGAGGTGACAGACATGGATGAAAAGGTAAAACTGAGCGCGCGGGAATTCGCCGTGACGGCGGCCGCGCTGGGCGCGGGCGTCCTCTACGGCATACGGGACCCCTTCTTCGGGCTGGATTCCGGCGGCATCGCCATGGCCCGGCAGACGGCGGAGGAATCGCTGGCGAAGCGGGGGCTGCTGTCCATGGAGTTCGACGGCTCCGTGACGCCGTCGCCGGAGCTGGCGCAGGCCGTGGGCGTCTGCGCCGCCTGCCAGAGGTACACGGTGCTGGACGGCGTGGACCGGGGCGCGGAGCTGCCCCACGCCTGCCTCTATGAGGCGGGGGACTACTCGGTGCAGCTGGTCCAGACCGGCGGCGACATGGAGCTGACCCCCGGGGGCGGCGACTACATCGGCGGACAGCTGGAGACGATTCTTGCCGACGGCGGAACGGCGGAGCAGGAGGGCTTCCTGACCTACAACGTGCTGGCCGCGGTACAGGGGCTCCCGGCGGACAAGGGGCTGGGAAAGCTGAACGAGCTGGGCTTTTCCGACCGGTGCGCCGGGCTGATCCTCCGGGGCTTTGCGGGGCAGGCGGCGTATCTCTCCGTCATGTGCGGCGATCTGGCGGCCCGTACCCTCAAATGCGTGAGCTTCCTGTCCGACGGGACGGGGACGGTGCAGCTCCTGCCCACCGAGGCCGGTGAGGACGCGGGCTGGTACGTTTCGTGGACCACGCCCGCCGCGGCTGCCGCGCTGGTCCGCAAGTGGCGGAGCGGCTGAGGGGAGGGACGGTATGCGCCCGTGTGAAAATGTGATCGTTACGTTGGCGGCGGGAGAGACCGCGCTGGACATGGAGCTGCCCGCGTTTCTCCCTTTTGCCGAGCTGACGCCCAAGATCGCGGAGACCCTCGCCGTGATGGAACCCCGGCGCTTCGGCGGCGCATCGCTGGAGCTGAGCTTCGGCGGGCAGCCGGTGGCACCGGAAAAATGCCTTGCGGCATACGGCATCTGGGACGGCAGCGTTCTCCAGTGCGCCGTAAGGAAGGAGTGACAGCATGAAAGGAAACAGCACCATCCGCATCGACTACGACAATGTGCTGCAGCAGGCCAGCCGCCTGTCGGCCATTGCGGCGTCCTGCGGCGATGTGGAAAACCGCCTGCGCAGCGCCATCACCATGCTGACGCCCGCGTGGGAAGGCCCGTCGGGCGAGGCGTGCAGGGCCGCGCTGCAAAGCCGGATCAGCGAGGTCCGGGCCCTGCGCAGTCAGGTGGAGCAGATGGCGGCGTACATCCGCAAGGTGGCCGCCGAGTTCCAGGAGGCCGAGCGCCGGGCCGCGGCAGCCGCCCGGGCTGCCGCCATCGCAAGCTCGGTGGCGTCCGGGGGCAAGACGGAGAAAAAGCAGCCGTCCGCCGAGGGCAAGACCGGCGGGGCCGCGTCCGTCAACGACATCGGCAAGAAGATGTCCGACTTTGTGGGCGGCGCGGCATCCGTCATAGCGGACTTCCTCAAAAATGGCGGATCGGGAGGAAAGACACCGTGATCCGGGAGACAAAACAAGGGGGTGAATACCTTTGGCAAAAATCAGGATAGACCCTTCGGAGGTGCAGTCGGCGCAGGCCGTTGTGGCTGCCCAAGCCCGGGCGATGAGCGAGATCTACGCCCAGATCGGCAGCGTGGACGGCGCCCTCGACATGACCTTCTCCGCCCGGGCGGACGTGTCATCCAAGCTGACCGGCATGCGCCGGACGGGAATGACCGGCGCGGATAAGCTCAGCGGCATCGCCACGGCCATGGGGCAGGCGGTGGACAGCTTCGTGCAGGCGGACCAGAACGTGGCCCGGGAGGCCAGCGGCGTGTCCTACCTTCAGGGCAAGATCCTTGAGCAGGTCACAACGATCTTGGGGCCGGGCGTGATCAACGGCCCGGATGTCCAGCTGTTTGATGTCCCTTGGCTGAAAAACGCGCTTACGCTGGTCATGAGCGACCAAAGTGAGAAGGCCAGACTGCTGGGCGGCCTGTTCGGTGCGGGCAGCCTGCTGACCGGGGCGATCACGCTGCCGCCGTTAATTACCCAGTGCCCCAATCCGGAGCAGGAGCGCGGCTGGCTGGCCAGGTTCTTCAACAACGAGCTCAAGGACAGCGGTTCGTGGCTCGGCACAGGGCCGAAAACGAAAACCGGCACCTTCCTCGGCTTCAATACCTCCGGCACCGCCGAGGGAGACCTCTTGTACTGGGAGACCGGCATCAAGAACAAATCGTCCTTCAAATTCAAGGACGAGGACGGGAATATCTCCTTCAAGTCCTTCGGCGTAGACACGGAAGCCTCGGCCACCGGCGCGCTGGCCGCCGGCCGCGTGGAGGGCAATATCGGCCTGCTCCACGGCGACGCCAGCGGCAAGGTGGGCGCGGTCACCGCCAGCGGCAAGGTGAAGGCCACCCTGTGGGACGATGGGAAGTTCGATCCCTCGCTCTCCGTGGGAGGAAAGCTTTCCGGCTCTGTCCTTCAGGGCGAGGTCAACGGTGGATTCGGAAACGACCAGTATGACGTCCATGTTGGCGCGTCGGGCGACCTTCTCCACGCCGAAGCGGAAGGCGAGATAGGCGCCGGGCACTTTAAGGATAAGGATGGCAACGACCAGTACGGCGTATATGGCAAAGTCGGCGGTATGGCCAGCCTGGCGCAGGGCAAGGTCAAGGGCGGCTTCAAGATTTTTGGCATCAAGGTGGACGCGTCGGTAAAGGGCCATGTCGGCGCGGTCGGCGCGACGACCGGGGCCGGTCTTACTACAAAGGGCGCGAATGTCAAGCTTGGCGGCGGGCTGGGCGTTGGCGGAGAGGTCGAGCTATCCGTGGACTGGAGCGACGCCAAATGGGCCGGCGATATGGTTCAGGACGTGGGCGACTTCGTCGTTGACACCGGAAAGGCCATCGGCAAGGCGGCGGACGCCGTCGGCGATTTCGTGGGCGGCGCGATAGACAACACGGCGGATTTCTTCCGTAAATGGTTCTGACCCGGGGGAAAGGAATGGTGAAACGAAACATGTCTGTTCTGCTCCGACTTTTCCCCATCGTGCCCCTCGTTCTGCTCATCGTGACGCTGGCTCTGACCGTCAGCGCCCGGAACAAGCTGAAAAACTGCGGCGAATGCACCGGGACCATTCTCCGGATGGAGAAGTTCACCTCCGCGTCGGGGTCCACCCTCGACGGGGAGAGCACCATCGCTCCGGTGGTGGAGTACGAGGTGGACGGCCAGAGATACGAATTTGTCGGCCGGTATGCGTCCTCCTCCATGAAGGCGGGAGACCGGGTGAAGGTCCTGTACGACCGGGCCGACCACAGCAAAGCATATATCAAAAACGGCGTTTACGCCGTTCCGCTCATTCTGGGCGCGGTCACCGCGGTGTCTCTCATCGCGCTGGTGATCCTGCTGGCGCTCCGGAGCCGGGGCGCTCTGTAAAAACCGAGCCTGATTTACCTAAGGAGGGTAATCCATGAAAAAACTGCAATTACTGCCCATCGGAAGCGTCGTCCTGCTGGAGGGCGCGGAAAAGAGACTGATGATCTGCGGCCGCATCCAGACCGACACGGCCACCGGCACCACCTATGACTACTCCGGCTGCCTGTATCCGGACGGCATCATCGACTCCTCTCAGCTCTATATGTTCAACAACGAGAACATCAAGACCATCTTCTTCGTCGGCTTCCAGGACCCCGAGGAGTTCCAGTTCCGCCGCTTTATGGAGGAGCAGCTGAGCCAGAACGAGGAGAACGAGCCCCAGTAAACCCCCGCCCGTCCCGGCATCCGGGGCGGCGGAGTTATAAACAGTTGATCCAAAAAATACTTTTAACAGGAGGAAAACACTATGGCTATCATTCAGGTAACTCCCGAGGTCCTTAACTCCAAGGCGGGCGAGGTCCGCTCCCTCAAGTCCCAGCACGACGAGACCATCAGCAAGCTGCGCTCCCTGGTCCTGGCGCTGAACGAGACCTGGAAGGGCGAGGCTCAGGATGCCTTCGTGGCCAAGTTCGAGAGCATGCAGAGCACCTTCACTAACTTCTCCGAAATGCTCGAGGGCTATGCCAAGCTGATGGACACCGCCGCCCGCGAGCTCCAGAACACCGACCAGTCCCTCAAGGCCACCATGCAGAACTTCCAGTAAGTAAATACCCCGGCGGGGGCAGTGCGGACGCACTGCCCCCGCCCTTCACCGCAGAACAAAACAGAATTTTGATCCCCGGCAGCTGAATTTGAACATGCTCCGCGGCCCGCCCGTGGCGAGCCGCGGTTTTTGATAGATGGAGAGAGAAAAAGAATTTTTGCAGGGAGGAAGAACGATGAGAAGGATGATCGCCGCCGTTCTGGCGCTGATGCTGGCCCTGAGCCTGTGCGCCTGCGGCAAAAAAGCCACGGGGGAGGGAACGGAGTCCCCGGGGGCCGGTCAGGAGCCCCTGACGTGGCAGGAGCAGTACGATCTCGGCGTGCGGTACCTGTCCGAGGGAGATTATGAGCAGGCCATCATCGCCTTTACGGCGGCCATCGAGATCGACCCGAAGCGGGCGGAAGCCTATCTGGGCCGTGCGGATGCATACATCGGCTCCGGCGAGACGGAGGAAAATCTGGCGGCGGCTCTGGCGGACTACGAAGCCGTGCTGGCGTTGGACGAGAGCTGCGCCGACGCGTGGCTGGGCCTTGCGGACGTTTACATCCGTCAGGGCGACTATGACAAGGCCATGGAGATCCTTCGGGAGGCCCTCGACAAGGTCGGCGAAAATCCGGACATTGAAAGCAAGCTCGCGGAGCTGGAAGAGGGCGGCGCCACCGACTCGGAGGGCCGCACCCGCCGGACCACCCACTATGACGGCAGCGGCGCGCTCATCGGCTGGTTTGAGTATTCTTACAACGAATACGGCTGGCCGGCCGTCACCGCCTACGACGCCGCCGGGAATCAGACGGGGTACGGCCAGAACACCTATGACGGGAACAAGGAAACCTCATATATGGAGTATGTGGGAGAGGATTCCGTGTGGCTCGAAATGGTGATGCGTGAGAAAAGCGAGACGGCAGACGGCGGCATGGAAGAGCGCCTGACCTACTATGACCGGGATGGGAATATTATACACTATGGCCATAATTATTACGACTCGGAGGGCCGGTGCCTGCGGATAGAGGATTACAAGCTTGACGGTTCCCTCTCCGCCTACAACACCTTTGAGTACGACGAGAACGGGAACGAGACCCGCTACAACCAGTACCTCGGGGACGGGAAGCTCGTGGGCTATGTCATCAACGAATATGACGACAAGGGCAATCAAATCGGAGACAGGCAGTACGACAGCGACGGGAAGCTGACCTGGCGCAATGTGGTGAAGTACGACGAGGACGGGAACATCATCGGGGGCGAGTCCTATGACGGGGACGGCAACCTGCGCTATTCTTCCGTTGAAGGGTGAGGGGAGAGAGACAATGAAACGAACGATCGCGGTGATCCTTGCGCTGACTCTGGCCCTGACCCTCTGCGCCTGCGCAAAACGGGGCGCGGACGCGGAGCCGTCCGGCGCGCCCACATGGCAGGAGGAATACGACCTCGGCGTGCGGTACCTGTCCGAGGGCAATTACGAGCAGGCCATCATCGCCTTTACGGCGGCCATTGAGATCGACCCGAAGCGGGCGGAGGCCTATCTGGGCCTGTCCGACGCCTACACCGCCGCAGGGGACCCGGACGCCGCCCGGAAAGCGCTGGAGGACGGCCTTGCCGCCACGGACGACCCGGAGCTTCAGGCGCGGCTGGACGCGCTGGCGGAGCCTGAGCCCGGCGGGGAACCGGAAGTCTCCGACACGCCGGTGAAGGTAGAGTACGGCCAGCTGGAGCTGAGCGGCGTGAGCTACGAGTACATGGAGGGCGGCGAGATCGTGGAGTATAATGCGGAAGCGGTGGGAACGCTGTTCATTGACTTAACGGTGGAAGGCCCCGCGGGGCTGGCCGGAACACGGATCGCCGCGTGGTTCCACGAAATGCCGGATGAGGAAAAGATCCGGACAGAGCTTCAGAAGCTTGAGCAGATCTGGAAAGAAGAGGACGACTACCTCGAGGAACATACACTGATGGCGCTGCCGGAGACGGGAAGGCAGGGGCGTCCGGTGTACCCGGACGATCTCGGTTGCACGCAGTATATGCTGTTTACGGGGCTGGACACGGAGATGAACATTATCGCCTACGCGATATTCCCGGTCCAGATCCCGGCACAGTGACATTTGGGGGGCATATGAAGCATACATACGACATTGGCGGCACGGTATTCGGCAAGTGGCGCATTGAACGGAAAATTGGCGAAGGCAGCTTCGGCACGGTGTACGAGATCCGGCGGGAGGACTTCGGGCAGGTGTACCGCGCCGCGCTGAAGGTCATCACCGTGCCCCAGAGCGAGACGGAGCTGAAAAACGCCCGGCAGGAGGGCATGGACGACGGGAGCATCCACACCTATTTTTACAGCATGGTGGAGGACATCGTCCGGGAATTTGCCCTGATGAGCCGTCTCAAGGGCATGACCAACGTGGTCAGCTACGAGGATCACGAGGTCGTCCCCCACGACGACGGCATGGG
>CAKUPH010000061.1 GCA_934675115.1 uncultured Oscillospiraceae bacterium
TCTGGCCCACCACGGGCTTGGAGGCCTTGAGGCCGATGGTGTAGGGATGGGCGGGATGGGCGAAGATCTCCTCCGCGGTGCCCTTCTCCACGATGCGGCCGGCGTACATGACCACCACGTAGTCCGCCATCTCGGCGATGACGCCCAGATCGTGGGTGATGAACATGATGGAGGAATTGATCTTGTCCTTCAGCTGACGGAGCAGGTCCAGCACCTGGGCCTGAATGGTCACGTCCAGAGCGGTGGTGGGCTCGTCGGCAATAATGACCTTGGGGTTGCAGGCCAGAGCCATGGCGATCATGACGCGCTGGCGCATACCGCCGGACAGCTCGTGGGGGAACATCTTATAGACGCCCGCGCTGTTGGCGATGCCCACCATCTCCAGCAGCTCAATGGTGCGGGCCTTGATGTCCTCCTTGCTCTTTCCCTCGCCCTCGTGAAGGGCGATGACCTCGTCCACCTGATCGCCGATGCGGAACACGGGGTTCAGGGAGGTCATGGGCTCCTGAAAGATCATGGACACGAAGTTGCCCCGCAGGTGCTGCATCTGCTCGTCGGGCACTTTGGTGACGTCATAGGCCTTGTCGCCCAGATTCAGGCGGATGGCTCCGTCCACCACCTGACCCTGCGGCCGCTGGAGCAGCTGCATCAGGGACAGGCTGGTCACGGACTTGCCGCAGCCGGACTCGCCCACGACGCCCACGGTCTTGCCGATGGGGACCTCAAAGGTGACGCCGTCCACAGACTTGACCACGCCGGTGTCGGTGAAGAAATAGGTGTGGAGGTTATCGAACTCCACGGCGTTGTTGGGGTCGTGCATCTCGGTGAGATACTCGGACTCGGGTATGTTCTTGCGCTTGCGCTTTTTCTCGAACTCATTGGTGATTCGGCGATTCTCCTTGGAGATCCGGCGGGACTCTTTTGCGGAGAGATAGCCGTCATTCTGCTTCTTAGACATATTCTCTCTCCTCCCTTTACCGTTTCATCTTGGGGTCGAAGGCGTCGCGCAGACCGTCGCCCACGAAGTTGAAGCCCAGAACCGTCAGCATCAGGCAGATGCCGGCGGGAATCCAGATAAACCAATAGCTGGTCAGCACGTGCGAGTCAGAAACGTCATTCATGATGTTGCCCCAGGAAGCGAAGGGGAATTTGACGCCCAAGCCGAGGAAGGACAGGGTGGCCTCGGTGATGATGGTAGAGCCAAGGCTCATGGTGCAGTTGACGATGAGCTGGGGAATGACGTTGGGGATCAGGTGCCGGAAGATCCGGCGGGAAACGCTGATACCGCAGGCCTCGGTGGCGGTCATGAACTCCTGCTCACGGAGGGAGAGGATCTGGCCGCGGACCAGACGGGCGATGCCCGGCCAGCCGAGGAAGCCCAAAATGAGCATCAGGTACAGCATACGGATCTGGGGATCCACGCGCATGCCGTCCATGGCCGCGCCCAGAATGATGATCAGCGGCATGGAGGGGATGCAGTAGAAAATATCGACGATACGCATGATCAGGTTGTCCACCCAGCCGCCGAAATATCCGGAAATGCCGCCCAGAATAACACCCAGCACGGCGGAAATGATGACCACGATGAAGCCGATGACCAGAGACACGCGACCACCGTACATCAGACGGGTGAGCATGTCCATGCCGTTTTTATCAGTGCCCAGCGGATGAGTCTTGCCGGGGTTGGAGTAGGTGTCGAACACCCGGGTAGAGGTGCCCTCCTTGATGGACCACTGATACTTGGCGGCGTTGTACTCCAGCTGGATCTGGCGCTCTTCGCCGTTCTCGTTAAGGTACGTGAACTCGGTCTCGCCGTTGTCCACGGCCTCGATGACCTTCTCCTTAAAGTCCTTGGTGATGACGGTGCCGCTGACCTTGGACTGGATGACGTAGCGGCTGACGTAGGCGATCTCCTCGCCGTTCAGCATCACGCTGCCGTCGTCCATGGTGTAGGTCTGGCCGTCGGCGGTGAAGGTAGACTCATTGTTGGCGTGGGCCTTCAGGGCGTTGAAGGTGAAGTCAAAGCTGAAGGTCTCTCCGGTGGCGGCGGGGTTGACGATGTCCTTGTAGGCCACCGCCAGCAGCGTCCGGCCCTGAGAAACGGAGTACAGCTCCTCGCCCTCCTCCGTGATGGTGTAGGTCACGTCCTTATAGGTGAAGCTGTCGTCCTTGCCCATGTGCAGGGTGAGCTGGGCCTGAAGGATGGCGCCGAACTCCTGACCGTCGGCCACCAGATAGCGGTACTCGGTGTTCTCGCTCATACCGGCGTATTCCTTCATCTGGATATCATCGCGGTAAAACACCTGATCCTCGCCGTAGGGGCTGAGCAGGCCGCCCACAAAGGAAAACAGGAACATGACCGCCAGAATGGTCAGGCCCACCACAGCCAGCCGGTTCCGGAAGAACCGCTTGGCCACCAGCGTGCCCGGGGACAGGACCTTGACCCGTCGGTCATCGTTCAGGGAAAGCTGCTCCTCGGAGCCGCCCTCCTGCTGATTTGTCATCTTCTTCTCGTCAGACATGGATAAGCGCCTCCTTTCTTACGCGATGCGGACGCGGGGATCGACCACCGCGTACAGAATGTCGGAAATCAGGTTGCCCAGCAGGGTCAGAATGGCCAGGAAGGTCATATAGAACATGGAGAACGGGATGTCGCCGGCCACCATAGCGTTATAAGAAGTGTAGCCAATGCCGGGGATGGCGAACAGGGTCTCCGTGATCAGTGCGCCGGAGAACAGGCCGGGCAGAGAGCCGCCGATGAAGGTGACCAGCGGAATGAGGGTGTTGCGGAAGGCGTGGTGATAGATGACCTTGTGCTCGGACAGGCCCTTGGCCCGTGCGGTGCGGATATAGTCGGCGTTGAGCACCTCCAGCATGTTGGTGCGGACGTAGCGCATCCACGAGCCGATGGAGATGAACACCAGCGTCACGATGGGCAGCACCATGTGCTTGGCCATGTCGAGGATCTTGCCGAAGTCGCTGAGGGTGGCGAAGTCACGGCCGGTGAGGCCCACCAGATCGAACCAGCCCAGCTTGACGGAAAAGACCAGCTTCAGCAGGGTGGCGAAGAAGAAGGTGGGGAGGGACATACCCAGCAGAGCGATGGTGGTCACGGTGTAGTCGGTCATGCTGTACTGCTTGGTGGCGGCCACGATGCCGAGGGGCACGGAAATGAGCAGCTCGAACACCAGAGAGATGGCGCCCATGATGAAGGACACCCAGATGACCTCGTTGAACTTCTGGATGACGGGCACGGTGTACTTCCAGCTGTCGCCGAAGTTGCCGGTGCACAGGTTCTTCAGCTGCACGAAGAAGCCGGGAATGATCTTCAGATCAAGGCCGTATTGGGCGTTAAGCTGTGCCAGCCATTCCTCGTAGGGCTTGGAGCCGGGGGCCTGAGAGAGCTGCCGGGCCATACTCTCCACGTAGGAGCTGGGCAGGCAGCGCATGAGCACGTAGATGATGAACGTCACAAAGAACAGGATCACCACCGACAGCAGTAGGCGTTTGACCAAAAATTTGCGCATAGAATCTCCTCCGTCTTTGGTAACGGCGCCCCGCGCCCGGGTCAAGCCGTTCCTCATTGTACTAATTCTGCATATCAGGCAGCCGCTCCGACCCGAACTGTGTCAGATCGGCCGTCTCATATGCAGAGTGAGCGACGCGCAGGCTGCCCCGCGGCCGGAAAGCCGCAGGGCAGCCGTTGCCTTAGAATTCCTGCTTTACGGGGTGTACGGACAGGAGTTTACTGCATATCCAGCAGCTCGAGGTCGTTGTACCAATCCCAGTAGGTGGTGATGTCGGGAGTGACGGTGCTCAGGTCAATGCGCTGAGCGGACATAATGACGCAGTTCTGACGCTGATAGACAGGGATCTCAACAGCCCAGTCGGCGACGATGTCCAGGCACTCCTTGTACAGGGTCTTGCGGTAGGTCTGGTCGGTGGACTGACGGGCCATCATGATCAGCTCATCCAGATCGGCGTCCTTGATCCAGTAGGACTTCTCGTTGGAGCCGCCGTTGCTGTGATAGATCTGATACATGTCGGGGTCGGGAGTGGCCTGCCATGCCATGGCGAACATGTCAGCCTCACCGGAATTGACGGCGTTGGTCATCTCGGAGAAGTTGGACATATCGGAGACGATCAGGTTGAAGCCGATCTCCTTCAGGGAGTCAGCAGCCAGAGTCAGAGCCATGAAGGTGGGGTGGTCACCGGCACCGCCGCCGCCGATCATGACCTCGGCGTCCATGCGGCCGCCCTCGGGGGCAGCGGTGATCTTGCCGTCGGTGACGGTGTAGCCGGCAGCCTCAAAGTAACCCAGAGCAGCCTGCTGAGCGGCAGCATACTTCTCCTCGGGGGTCATGCCGTCGGTGTAGATGTCGTTGCCGTTCACGTCCACGGAGAAGGCCACCTTGTAGCCCTCGTCAGTGACGCGGGGAGCGGCCCAGGAGGTATCGGAAATGGGGTAGTTGATGACGTTGGCGAACTCGCCGTAGTAGGAGTCGACAGCCACGTCACGGTAAACAGCGATCACGGTGGCGATAGCCTTGCGAAGGTCCTTGGAGGCCTCGTCGCCGCCATTGCCGTCGCCGACCTTCACGCGGTTGGCGTTCATGCCGACATAGCCGTAGCCCAGGTTGGCCACCAGATCGGTCTGGATGACGTCGCCGGAGATCTCACCGTTGGAGTTGGCTTCCTTGATCTGCTCGGCAGCTTCCTTGGAGTAGGAGGGATCGGTCACGTCGATGGTGCCGGACACAACGCCGGGGATCTTATCGACGTCCTGCATCTCACGCCAGATGATGGTGTCGATCTTGGGCTCGCCCTTCCAGTAGCCGGGGTTCTTCTGCAGGGTGACAGCGCCGTTGGACCAGCTCTCGAAGGTGTACGGGCCGGAGCCGATGGGGGCGGAGGTGACGGACTTCACGTGGGACAGGTCGCCCTTGGTGAAGCCGAACATGTTGTTGTCGTAGTCGTACTTGTCAGTCTCGCCATAGTAGTGCATGGGGCACACGGTGACGGGGATCTGATAAATGGCGGTGGCGCTGACCTCGGTCAGGGTCACGGTCATGGAGTAGTCGCCGGTCTTGACGATACCGGCAACGTTGGCGGCGGACTCGCCGGTCTGAACGGCCACGGTGTAGTTGACGTAGTTGTCGCCGATCTCGGCCTCGAGGAAGGCGGAGATGCTGGTGCCGGCGGTCTCGGCGTTGATGCCGTCATCGGAGATGTCGTAGCCGTACTTGGCGACGATAGCGTTCCAGAAGTCCTCAACGGTGGCGTCCTCAGCCAACTCGAAGCCCCAGCTGGCAGCCTTGGCGGCAACAGAGTCTTCCTCGGCGTTAGCACCGGCGGCGACGCAGTAATCAAGGATCTCCTGAGCAAACTTCACGCCGGCGGCGCTGAAGGCGGTCCAGAAAGTATTGTACTGATCCTCGGTGTAGAAGTCGTTGGCGGTGTAGCCATCGGGGCCGGCGGCCAGGATCAGGTTCTGGACGGTCTCCATGCCGGAGCGATAGGCCTCAAGACCCTTGATGGGGATGGAGTACAGGGTGGAGACGCCGTCATAGGCGGGATCCAGCAGCACGTAGTAGGAGAAGATGACGTCGTCGATGGTCATCTCCACGCCGTCGGAGAACTTCACGCCCTGCTTCAGGGTGATGTTGTAGTCAACGGTGCCGTCCTCGTTCTCCACGATGTCGCAGTCGGCGATGCCATGGTAGGTGTAGTCGGTGCCGTTGTAGGAGCGGACGTCGCCCTCAATACCCTTCAGGACCACGGAACCCTCACGGTCGGTGCCCAGCAGGCCGTCGAAAATCATGCCCATAACCTGGTTCTCGTAGTTGTTGGTGTAGAAGAAGGGAGAGAACTTACCGTCGAAGTTCTGAGTGCCGACCACCAGAGTCTTGGTGGTGTCGCCCGCGGGCTGGCTCTCGCTCACATTGTCGCTGGGCGCGGCGCTGTTGTTGCCCTGCTTATTGCCGCAGCCGGCGAACACGCCCACGCACATGACAACGGCCAGAAGCAGCGCAAGCAGTTTCTTTGCGTTTTTCATGTTGATGCTTATCCTCCTTAATTATTTTTGAACAAACGGACTTGCGGCCCTCATTGGCCGCGCGATCCGGAGCTCACGGTCATATGGCTTGCGTCCATGCAAGCCGGAACAGGGCGCGCGCCCTGTTTTCGTCCGCGTGTGGCGTTCATCTGTCTTTTCGCCTGTGGATTATAAGTATACAGACATTTTATCGGTTTTCGCTCCATATGTCAATTTTAATATACGGCAATATGGAACAAAAATATTGGAAATATGCCGTCAATTTGACCAGACGAGCTTTCGCGCTGTACTTTTCCACACTAATGCGCCGCACAGATACAGTGCCGTCACCGCCAGAAACGCCGCCGTACCGGCCAGCATCCCCTCCGCGCCGTGGATAAAGAGGTAGACGACCTCCCCCGCCAGCGTACACACACCGAAGATGACGGCCAGCCAGCCCCGGAGGGCAAACTGCTTCACCGTAGCCTTCCACACGTAGTCCCGCATGGGGTCCCCGGCAGCGGACAGGCGGCACATGAGCCACACCACGGAGCCCGTGGTGATCAGCGCCGCGGTGTACGGGAGCAGCACATAGGGGCTGTGGCCCATTCCCGCCGCGGGGAGGAATCCCCCGGCGAGAATGCCCGCGCACATGAGAACGGTCAGCAGCCACAGCACGAAGATCGCCTTTTTCCGGCCCATGTGCTCCGACTGGTAGTAGTGCAGCTTACCGTTGTAGACGTACTCGCCGGAGGCCGTCTTCTGGAAGTCGTCCAGATAGGCCCGGCGGCCGCGGCGCTTCTTCTGTTCCTCCGCCATCTCAGGCGATCCCCGTCAGGTCGAACTCGCCCAGCGCCTTGCTGGCAGTCTCGCACACGCCCCGCAGGCAGCTCTCTTCGAAGGGGCTGTCCAGACCGGCGTTTTTCAGCAGGTCGGTGAAGGTGCGGCTGCCGCCCTGACGGGTGTAGGCCATGTAGTGGGCCCACGCGTCCTTCTGGTCGGCGCGGATCCGGGCCCAGAACTGGAGGGACACGGTCTGGGCAAGGCAGTAGTCGATGTAGTAGAAGGGGCTGGAGTAGATGTGGTGCTGGCGCTGCCAGCCCTCGCCCTCGCTGTAGAAGGGGATGTCGCCGTCCAGCCGCATCCACGGCATGTAGACGCCCAGCAGGTCCTTCCACACGGCGTGGCGCTGTGCGGGGGTCATGTCGGGATTCTCGTACACCAGATGCTGGAAGTGATCCACCATGGTGCCGTAGGGGATGAAGGTCAGCGCGCCGGACAGGTGGCTGTACCGGAACTTGTTGGCGTCGGGGCCGAAGAAGCCGTCAGCCCACGGTTCAGCAAAGAACTCCATGCTCATGGAGTGGACCTCGCAGGCCTCCATGCTGGGCCAGATATACTCCACGGGGATGCGGTCCCGGTTCATCCAGCAGGCGAAGGCGTGGCCCGCCTCGTGGGTGACCACCTCCACGTCGTGCTGGGTGCCGTTGAAGTTGGCGAAGATAAAGGGCACGCCGTAGTCCATGATGCCGGTGCAGTAGCCGCCGCCCTGCTTGCCCTCAGTGGACAGCACGTCCAGCAGCTCGCCGTCCAGCATGGTGCGGAAGAACTCGCTGGTTTCGGGGGACAGCTCGTCATAGAACTTCTTGCCCTGCGCCAGAATGTCGTCGGGGGTGCCCACGGGGGTGGGGTTGCCGGAGCGGAACTCCAGCGCGTTGTCGGCAAAGCTCATGGGATATTCCTTGCCCAGCCGCCTGGCCTGCTCCTTGTAGATGCCGTCGGCCACGGGGACGAGGTACTTCACCACGGCGGCGCGGAACTTCTCCACGTCGTCCTTGGTGTAGCAGTTGCGGCCCATGCGGTAGTAGCCCAGCTCGGTGTAGCCGTCGTAGCCCAGCTTGCGGCCCATCTGGTCGCGCAGGTGCACCAGCTCGTCGTACAGCCGGTCCAGCTCCGCCTGATTGTCCTTGTACCACTGGCCCTCGGCCTTCCACGCGGCCAGACGGCGGGCGTCGTCCGGGTCGTTCTTCAGCGGGGAGATCTGGGAAATGGTGTAGGTCTTGCCCTCGAAGGGGATCTGGGCGGAGGCCAGCAGCTTCTCGTAGGCCTGCGTCAGCTCGTTCTCCGCCTGAAGCTCGGGGATGATCTCCGGGGAGAAGGTCTTGAGGGCGATCTCGGCGTTGACGAACATCAGGTCGCCGTACTCCGCGGCGAAATCGGCCCGGAAGGGGGACTCCAGCATGGCGCGCGTCCACGCCTGACTGTACTCCTGCACCTCGGGCATGGCGGCGTTCCAGAACTTCATCTCCGCGTCGTAGAACTCGTCCCGGGTGTCGATGGAGTGGCGGATACTGGCCAGCGTGGAGGCGGTGCTCAGGTGCTTCTCCTCCGCCTCCTTTTCCAGAAAGACAGCCTTCGCCTCGTCATAGCTCTTTGCGTTCTTCAGCCGCTCGGTCAGCGCGGTCAGCTTGCCCTTGACCTCGTCCAGATCCGGGCGCTTGTATACCATTTCGGAAAATTTCGTCATACGATTACCTCCATTGGTTTCACTCATTATATATAAGGTAGGGGCAGCGGCCTGCCGTCCAGAACGGCCCGGACCAGCCGGTCCCCTTCGTACTGCACCGTCAGCAGGAACGCGGGGCGCTCCTCCGTCAGCAGCCGCAGGAAGATCCTGTCGCCCTCCCAGATGGGCAGCTCCGTGATCTTCTCCTTCGGCACCCACTCAAGGTCGCCCTCGCCGCAGCTCCGGGCCATCTCCCCCGCCCACTCGTCGGCGGTAAAGAGGTACATGTGCTCCCCTTCCCAGCCGCCGTCGGTGAGGAAGGTCACCACACCCCGGAACCGGAACTCCGTCAGCGTCAGGCCCGTCTCCTCCCGCACCTCGCGGATGAGACATTCGTCCGGGCTCTCGTCGCCCTCAAACTTGCCGCCCACGCCGATCCACTTGTCCTGATTCACGTCGTTTTTCTTCTTGACCCGGTGGAGCATCAGGTACTCGCCCCGGTGATTTTCCAGATAGCACAAGGTGGTGTTGAACACGCCGCGTCCGCTCCCTTCCCGCTCATCCGGGCCAAAGTACAACCGATTGATGTTACCTATACAACTAATAGTTTATTATAATGCCTTATCATCCATTTTGCAAGTGTATATTCATTTCCTGCATTTTCTTTTTGCGCATCCGGCACAATTGTCAAAAAAGAAGGGGAGCGCACAGTGCGCTCCCCTTCAAGCTGCATTTTACAATGCGGAATTATTCGTCGATGGAGATGGACAGGACCTCGTCCTCTTCCGGCTCCTCCACAGCGGGAGCCTCGTCCACCGGCTCGTTCTCCGCGCGGGCGGACTCCGCCGCGGCGGCGACGCCGGCAAAGCGGTCCTCCTCGTGGATCTCGTCCTCGAACTGGTCGTACTTGCGGTAGGCGGCCAGACCGGAACCGGCGGGGATGAGCTTGCCGATGATGACGTTCTCCTTCAGGCCCAGCAGGTGGTCCACCTTGCCCTTGATGGCGGCCTCGGTGAGGACCTTGGTGGTCTCCTGGAAGGAGGCGGCGGACAGGAAGGACTCGGTGGCCAGAGAGGCCTTGGTGATACCGAGCAGCAGGCGGGTGCAGGCGGGCATGACCAGATCGGTGCCGTCCTCGCGCTTCTCGCCGGCGTCGATGCGGGCCTTGACGGCCGCGCAGGCGTCCTTGTACTCCATGATGTCCACGGTAGCGCCGGACAGCAGGGTGGAATCGCCGGACTCCTCCACGCGGACCTTGCGCATCATCTGGCGGACGATGACCTCAATGTGCTTGTCGTTGATGTCAACGCCCTGCTGACGGTAGGGCTTCTGAACTTCCTGAATGAGGTAGTTGTGGACCGCGTCCACACCACGGACACGCAGCACGTCGTGGGGAGACAGGGCGCCGTCGGTCAGCTCCTGACCCTTGGTGACCTTGTCGCCGTCCTTCACGCGGATACCGGCGCTGTAGGGCAGCGCGTAGGTGACCACCTCGCCGTCGTCGGCGGTGATGGTGACGTTGCACAGGGTGGCGCGCTTGGCCTCCTCCATGGACACGGTGCCGGAGATCTCGGCCAACTGGGCCATCTTCTTGGGCTTGCGGCCCTCGAACAGCTCCTCAACACGGGGAAGACCCTGAGTGATGTCGCCGCCGGCGACGCCGCCGGTGTGGAAGGTACGCATGGTCAGCTGAGTGCCCGGCTCACCGATAGACTGGGCGGCGATGATGCCCACGGCCTCGCCCATGCCGACCGGCTCGTTAAAGGCCAGGTTCACGCCGTAGCAGCGGGCGCACACGCCGCTGCGGGCCTCGCAGGTGAGCACAGAGCGCACCCGGACGGCCAGCTTGCGGTCGGGATCGCCCTCGGCCTCGGCCTGCTCGCGGAGCTTGCGCTCGATGAGCTTGGCGTCGTCGCCGGTGACCAGCTTGTCGCAGCTGACCAGCACCTCGCCGGTCTTGTAGTCGGTGAAGTCGTCGGTGAGGTAGCGGCCGCGCAGGCGCTCTTCCAGCGTCTCGATGACCTGCCCGTTCTCGCTGATCTCGGACACGGTAATGCCGTCGTGGGTGTGGCAGTCGTGCTCCCGGATGATGACCTCCTGAGACACGTCCACCAGACGGCGGGTCAGGTAACCGGAGTCGGCGGTACGCAGAGCGGTATCGGCCATGCCCTTACGGGCGCCTCTGGAGGAGATGAAGTATTCCAGAACACTCAGGCCCTCACGGAAGTTGGCCTTGATGGGGATCTCGATGGTGCGGCCGGAGGTATCGGCCATCAGGCCGCGCATACCGGCCAGCTGACGGATCTGAGCCTGAGAACCACGGGCGCCGGAGTCCGCCATCATGAAGATGGGGTTGTAGCGGTCCATGGACTTCTGCAGAGCGTCGGACACGTCGCCGGTGGTCTTTTCCCACGCGGAAACCACCAGACGGTACCGTTCATCGTTGGTCAGGAAGCCGCGCTTGTACTGGTTTTCGATCTTGACGACTTCCTTCTCAGTGGCGGCGATGAGGTCCGCCTTCTGATCGGGGACGGTCATGTCCGCGATGGCGACGGTCAGAGAGCCGCGGGTGGAGAACTTGTAGCCCCGGGCCTTGATGATGTCCAGCACCTCGGAGGACATGGTGAAGCCGTGCTTGGCGATGCAGCTGTCGATGATCTTGCCCAGCATCTTCTTGCCCACGATCTGGTTGATCTCGGGCTCAAAGACCTGATCGGGGTCGCTGCGGTCCACAAAGCCCAGATCCTGAGGAATGCCCTCGTTGAAGATCAGGCGGCCCACGGTGGTGCGCACCAGCTTCTGGCGCTCCTCACCATCCACGACGGCAGTACGGCGGACCAGAATGGGCACGTGCAGATCCAGCACGCCCTCGTCGTAGGCGAGGCGGGCCTCGGTGTCGGAGGCAAAGACCCGGTAGACCTCGCGGGGCAGCTCGCCCTTCTCGGCGGCCTCCCTGGCGAGGTAGCCGGTGGTGCAGATATAAGGAGTATAGCGGCCGTGCTCGTCATCACGGACCCAGATCTCGGTGTCGCCCTCAATGGTGCCGTCCTCCATGGCCTCCACGGCCTCGGCGCAGGTGTCGAAGGAGAGGGCGGGATCGTTGGGGGCGTACTTCTCGTAGGTCAGGTAGTAGGAGCCCAGCACCATGTCCTGGGTCGGCACGGTGACCGCGCCGCCGTCGGAGGGCTTGAGCAGGTTGTTGGCGGCCAGCATCAGGATGCGGGCCTCGGCCTGCGCCTCGGCGGACAGGGGCACGTGGATAGCCATCTGGTCGCCGTCGAAGTCGGCGTTGAAGGCGGTACACACCAGCGGGTGGAGCTTCATGGCGCGGCCCTCCACCAGCACCGGCTCGAAGGCCTGAATGCCCAGACGGTGCAGGGTCGGCGCGCGGTTGAGCATGACAGGATGCTCCTTGATGACGAACTCCAGCGCGTCCCACACGGCGGGGGAAGCCTTATCCACCATCTTCTTGGCGGACTTGATGTTGTTGGCCTGACCGTCCTCCACCAGCTTCTTCATGACGAAGGGGCGGAACAGCTCGATGGCCATCTCCTTGGGCACGCCGCACTGGTAGATCTTCAGCTCAGGGCCGACCACGATAACGGAACGGCCGGAGTAGTCCACGCGCTTGCCCAGCAGGTTCTGGCGGAAGCGGCCCTGCTTGCCCTTGAGCATGTCGCTCAGGGACTTGAGGGCGCGGTTGTTGGCGCCGGTGACGGCGCGGCCGCGGCGGCCGTTGTCGATCAGGGCGTCCACGGCCTCCTGCAGCATCCGCTTCTCGTTGCGCACGAT
>CAKUPH010000062.1 GCA_934675115.1 uncultured Oscillospiraceae bacterium
AGCCGAAGCCCAGCCGGGTCAGGAACATTTTCATCTGCTCCCGGCTGGTGTTCTGGGCCTCGTCCAGAATGATGAAGGAGTCATCCAGCGTCCGGCCCCGCATGTAGGCCAGCGGCGCCACCTCGATGTTGCCCCGTTCCAGATACTTCTGGTAGGTCTCCGCCCCCAGCATATCGAACAGCGCGTCGTACAGCGGCCGGAGGTACGGGTCCACCTTGCTCTGCAAATCGCCGGGCAGGAAGCCCAGCCGCTCCCCCGCCTCCACGGCAGGCCGGGTGAGGATGATGCGGTTGATCTGCTTTTCCCGGAAGGCGGCCACCGCCGCCGCCACGGCGAGATAGGTCTTGCCCGTGCCGGCGGGGCCCACCCCCAGCGTGATGGTATTGTCCTTGATGGCTTCCACATACTGCTTCTGGCCCAGCGTCTTGGGCTTGATGGGCTTTCCCTTGGCGGTGACGCACACCACGTCCCCGGCCAGCTGGGCGATCCTGCCCTCGTTGCCGCTGCGGACCAGCTCAATGATGTAGCGCACGTTCTGCTCGCTGATGGCCTCGCCCTTGGCGGACAGTGTCAGCAGACCCTCGACGGCCCGGACGGCCAGCATCACGTCCTCCGCGTCGCCGCTGATCTTCAGGTTGGACTCCCGGTTCACCACCGAGACGCCCAGTTCCTGCTCGATGAGCCGTATATTTTCATCGAACAGCCCGAAGAGGTTGATGGCCTGCTCCATGCGTTCGATGCTGATGGTCTGTTCTGTCATGGCTTACGCTCCTTTGTGCATCTATAGGCCTAATCGGCCTGAACACCGGTCTCCCCGGCGTTCTCTCCGTAAATACGCCCCGTCTCCCCCGGGCGCTCCACCGTTTTCCCGATCTGCTCCCGGCATTCGGCCAGCATGGTGACGGTGAGCAGGCCGTCCCGCTCCTCGCAGATGAAGTCCGTCCGCAGCACCTCGCCGTCCTCCGCCAGAATGCCGTCCAGCCGGGCCAGCAGCTCTTTCTCCAGCATGGCCCGGGCCGCTTCGGCGTCGATGGTCTGCTCCCGCTCGGTGTACTCCCGGTACGTCACCGCCGTCCACGCGAAGGGCAGCGCCCGGCCAAACAGGGTCAGGGGTTTTCTTTCCGTTATTTTATCATACTTCGTATAGGAAATTCCACTGTTTCTGTAAAAATCCAGAGTGCCCCACAAAACTCCTGCCGAATAAAGGGTCTTTTCCGCCCCGGTGTGCTCCTTCACCCGGACGGCGAGGGGGGTGGACGCCGTCAGCGTCCGCCATGTCCGCGCGGTCACGTCCCCCGCCGCCCGCACCACCAGACGGCCCATGTCGTAATCGCTGCCCTCCGGGCGGCGCAGCTCCACGTCGCCGGAGATGAGCACCTCGCCCCTCGCCACCGTGTCGCCGTCCTCAAACATGGCCCGGCCCGCCGCGGCGTGGATATTCTCGATGATGCCGTCCGCCGCGGCCACCACGTCCGCCGGGGTGTCCTCGTCCAGCAGCTCCGGGGCCCTTTCCGCCTCCCGCACCACCACCTCCACCCGGGTGCCGTGGAGGTTGATGGCCATGAAGGACAGCTCCGGCAGGGACAAGAGCGCCTCGTTGGCAAGGGCCGTCCGGTCGAGGGACGGGCCGTACACGCCGGGGCGCACCCCAAGGCGCTGGAGCTCGGAGAGCACCACCGCCGCGCTCACCGTCTCATTGCCCGTCACCTCCACCACCAGCACAAAGCGGGACAGCACCGCCACCGCCAGAAAGGCCAGCGTCACCCCAAGGGCGAAGCCCCAGCGCCGCCGCCACCGCAGCAGCGCCGCCGTGAATCCCCGCCGGGCCTGCACGGTGAGGGTACACATGGCCCGCTGGGCGTACTGCTCCAGCCGCCCCATGTCCCGGAGCCGCACCGTCAGGGTAAAGGCCGTCTCGTCCTCCCACTTCAGCCCCCAGAAGGGCAGGCGGTTCTGGGCGCACAGGTTCAGCAGCCGCTCGGGAAAGGCGCCCTCCGCCCGCACGAAGGCGTATCCCGCCATCCAGTTCGTCAGTCGCTGCATGGCGTCAGGTAAAGTCCAGCGACAGGATCTGCCCCGTGATGAGCAGCTCCGCCGGGTTCATGGACCGCAGCTCCAGCCCTGTTCCCCGGACCCGCACCACCAGTTTTCCGCCGGAGATGTGGATCTCCTCCGTGCCGTAGGCCAGAATGCCCCGGTGGTACTCCATGCGCAGCTCCCGGTCCCCCAGCAGCTCGATGCGGGGCATCCCTGCCAGCGCGTCCCCCGGCAGGTCCAGCGCCTGCGACGCCCGCTCCAGCAGGCTTTCCTTCCGTTCCATGCCATCACCTCTGGAAAGGATATGAAAAAAGGGCGGACAGCTTGCCTGTCCGCCCCCTGTTTCCCGGGAAAAGCCGGTCTACCACTTGTTTTCCACCTTTTCTGCAAAGCCCATGAGGTCGTGAATGTCCAGCCTCGTGCCGTCGTCCAGCACCGCCGTGCCGGAAAACCGGCCGAACACCTGATGCTGATCCGACTTGATGACGCCGGCGCTGGTGCAGGCCGCCCGGTCCAGCACCGGGACAAAGTCCATCTCGAAGCGGCCGTCATCGCTGGAAAAGGTCCACGGGGACATATAGTCCTCCCGGCCGTCCTTCATGGGGATGTGGAAGGTCACCTGACTGAGCTTGTGAGCCTTTCCATCATAGAAGAGCATATTCTCCGTGGCGGCGGAGGTATCGCCGAAGCCGTAGCCGATGTTGAAGCCGAAGGGCACGCCGCCGGCCAGCCCCGAGGCGGAGCCCCAGTACCACGTGTTGTGGTACGTCCACACGCCCCGGCCCCAGTCCAGCACACCGAAGGAGTCCTCCGGGGAGAAGGCCCAGCGACGGGCGCCGATGGTGACCTCTCCCGCCGCCCGCATACAGTTGATCTTCTGGTTGTAGTAAAAATGCCCGTCCTTTTCAAAGGGGGTGCAGATGACCATGGACTCCTCCGGCTCCTCCGTCAGGGTCAGGCAGACGTCGATGGGCTGGCCGTCCAGAAAGCGGTCCATGTGGGCGGTGAGGACCCGCCGCCCCAGCTCCGCCCGAAACATCAGGGCGTAGCCCTTGCCGGAGATGGCGGTGACCCCCGCGCCGGAGTGGGCGGGCAGGCCGGTGCGGCCCATGGGGAAGATGCGCATGGGGCTTTTCGTCACCTGCCACGGCTCCTCCTCAAAGGAGAGGAAGGAGATGGAGTCCAGCCCCATATAGCTGTTGTCCGCGATAGTCAGCGCCACGCCACAGTGGTCGTTGCCTACGTAATAGTAATCCCATTCCTTGAGCCGGGTGGCTCCGCCCCGGACCTTCGTCCGGTCGTAAACGGGCAGGAGCCGCCTGGCATAGCCCGGCTGGGTCAGATTTCCCCGCTCGTCCAGCAGGGGGATGCGCTCGGTGATCTCGTGCTGCATGAAATTTCCTCCCTCGCCTGATTTTTCTTCATTATAATCTCTGCCGGGCTCCGCCGCAAGGGCCGGAGCCATCTTTTTCCCGGACAGGCAAGGCCGGAGATGCCGGCGCATACACTTTCTCCATGGAGGTGACGGGATGTTCCGAATTTTAAAGCGGAAATGGCTCCGGGATCTGCTGCTCACGACGGCCCTGCTGCTGGCCACCGTCGGGCTGGTGGCCGCCCCCGGCGAGGCCATCGCCGGGGCGAAGGACGGGCTGGCCCTGTGCGGCAACGTCATCATCCCGTCGCTGTTCCCCTTTTTCGTGCTGGCCTCGCTGGTGGTGGATTTGGGGCTGGCCGCCTATCTGGGCCGGGCGCTGGAGCCGGTGATGCGCCCCCTGTTCCGCGTCAGCGGCAGCTGCGCCGCGGCGGTGGCCATGGGCTTCATCGGCGGCTACCCCGTTGGGGCACGAACCGCCCTCCAGCTCTACCAGCAGGGGCTGTGCACCAAAACGGAGGCGGAGCGGCTGCTGTCCTTCTGCAACAACTCCGGCCCGGCGTTTATTCTGGGCGTGGTGGGGGCGGGGGTGTTCGGCTCCGGCCGGGTGGGGCTGCTGCTCTACCTGACCCACGCCGCCGCGTCGCTGCTGGTGGGGCTGCTGTTCCGGTTCTACGGCGGGCGGGAGCCACGGCGGACGCCGCCTCCCGTCCGGGCCACCTTTGAGACGGTGCGGGCCTCCGCCGCCTTTACCGGCGCGGTAGCCAAAGCATTGCAGTCCACCCTGAGCATCTGCGCCTTCGTGGTGTTTTTCTCCGTGGCGCTGCGGCTGCTGTCCGCCTATGGGGTGCTCACCGCGCTGGCCCGGCTGCTGGCGCTGTTCGGCGTGGGCTCCCAGTGGGCTAAGCGGCTGGTGGCCGGGCTGCTGGAGCTGTCCTCCGGCGTCACCTCCCTCACCGGCGCGGGAACGCAGGGCGTGTCCATGGCGGCGTTCATGCTGGGGTGGGCGGGGATCTCCGTCCACTGTCAGGTGCTGTCCTTTCTGGGGGACAGCGGCCTTTCCCCCCGGACCTATCTGGCGGGAAAGCTGTGCCACGGGCTAATCGCCGCCGCCCTCACCGCCGCCGTCACCCGGCTTTTCCCCCTGTCCGAGCCGGTTTTCTCCTACCTTGCCGATCAGGCGGACGCCATCGCCGGGCTGGATTTTTCCTCCGCGCTGGCCATCTCGCTGGCCACGGTGTTCGCCCTGTGGGCGGGATGGGTGCTGCTGTGCGCCCGGATGGTGAAAAAAAGCAGTGGAAAAACGCCGCGCCATCGGTTATAATAATAGAGAAAAAAGATCGAACGCCCACCATGGGAGGGACCGCGCCATGCTGTTCAAAAAGGATATGGAGCCCCGCTGCGCCTACTGCAAGCGGGGGACGCTGCTGGGGGACGACCGGGTGATGTGCCTGAAAAAGGGCATCATGTCCGCCGCCGGGTCCTGCCGCGCCTTCCGGTACGACCCGCTCAAGCGGGTGCCGCCCAAGCCCGCTCACGCGGACTTCTCCAAGCTCCGGGATGAGGATTTTGTCCTCTGAGCCGGTATTTTTTCATCAGAAACGCCCCGCCCCGAACCGATACGGTTCGGGGCGTTTTTCCGCTATGTAATTTTTACGCGCCCTTCGTCTCCTCTGCCTGCCTGACGGACTGGGCGATGGTGCGTTCACCCGCCTGCTTGACATGCTTGGTCAACTCCGCCTTATTTTTCGGCGCGCGGACGATGGCCGCCGGGCCCTGAACGCAGCCGCCCAGCGCGCAGGCCATGCCCTCAATGAAGTTCTCCGGCAGAAGGCCCCGGCTCATCTTCAGGATGGCCGCACGGCACTCCTCCACACCCGCGCAGGCAAGGCCGTGGGCCTCGATCTTGCTGTTCCGCTCCCGGAGGGCCTGCGCCACCGCCGCCGCCACGCCGCCGGAGGCGGCGAAGGCCCGGCCGTAGCCGCTGGCCTCGTCCAGCGGCGTCTCCTCCAGCTCCGTCAGTTCAATACCCTTGCCCGCCATCATGGCGTACAGCTCCTCAAAGGTGACGACGCAGTCGATAGCCCCCTGGGTCTTGCCCAGCTGATACTCCATCTTTTTCGCCACGCAGGGGCCGATGAACACCACCTTGGCGTGGGGATCCCGCTCCTTGATGTACCGCCCCGTCATGACCATGGGGGAGGGCGTCTTGCTGAGCAGCTCTGCCTGCGCGGGCAGATTTTTCTCCACAAACTCCACAAAGGCCGGGCAGCAGGAGGACAGCATATTGCCGCCCCGCTCCTCGAACTCCGCCGCCTCTGTCTGGGCGGTGAGGTCGGCACCCAGCGCCACCTCCATCACATCGTAAAAGCCCATTTGCCGGAGGGCCGTGACCAGCTGGCCCGCGGTGCCCTCAAACTGTCCGGCGAAGGAGGGAGCCAGCGCCGCGTAGACGTGGTAGCCCCATGTGTCCGCGCCCATGAGCAGCTGGATGGCTTCCACGATGTAAGACTTGTCCATGATGGCGCCGAAAGGGCACTGGACGGTGCACTCGCCGCAGGAGATGCACTTTTCCGAATCGATGGACGCCTTCCGGTCCTCCCCCATGGAAATGGCCTTCGTGGGGCAGTTTTTCTCGCAGGGGCGCATGTTTTTCACGATGGCTCCGTAGGGGCAGGCGGACATGCACCGCCCGCACAGGATGCACTTGGAGTGGTCGATGACCGAGCGATGGTTCTGGATGGAGATGGCATCCTTGGGGCAGGCCTGCATGCACCGGTGGGCGATGCAGCCCCGGCAGGACGGCCCTACGCTGATCTCCGTCACCGGGCACTCGTCGCAGGCAATGGGCATGACCTCCACCACCATGGGGTTGGCCCGGTTTCCGCCCATGGCCAGCTTGATCCGGCTGCCCACGATGGCCCGCTCCTTGTAAATGCAGCAGCGCATGGTGGCCTCCGGCCCGGGGATGATCTGCTCCGGGACGTCCAGAATATCCCCGGTGTCCAGCCGGTCATTCCAGGTCAGCCGGGCCACGGCGGTGAGCACACCGTCCTTCAGCTCCTGTACGTGTGTTTCATAGTGTCGCATTGCTGGTTCATTCCTCTTCTTTCTCTTTTCCTCATTTTCCCTTTTTCTGCGTATCGTTATTTTCTTCACAAGGCCTGCGCGGTATTTTTGTCCATTCGTTATTTGTTTAACAAAGAAAGTATACCCGTCTCTGTCCTCTGCGTCAAGGAAAACCGGCAATTTTTACAAATTTTCTGTCCTTTGCCGCACCCGGACTCCCTGCACAGCATAGCTTATAGTGTAAAACGTAAAAAATCCCATTCAGGAGGTCTTTTCATGGCGCAGCTGCAATACTTTCTGGGGGCCAACTCCCCCGCCGGCTTTTACTCCCTATATCACGAGCTGATGCCCGCGCCCAAGGCGCAGGCGGTCTACATCTTAAAAGGAGGGGCCGGCTGCGGCAAGTCCTCCTTCATGCGGCGGGTGGCCCGCCACGCCGAGGCCGCCGGGCTGGAAACGGTGCTCATCCCCTGCTCCGGCGACCCGGAGTCGCTGGACGGCCTGATCCTGCCCCAGCGGGGCGTCGCGCTGGTGGACGGCACCGCGCCCCATGTGGTGGAACCGGAGTATCCCGGGGTCATCGAGAGCTATGTGAACCTCGGCAGCTGCTACGACCGGGCGGGTCTTGCCCCCCTGCGGCAGGACGTCATGGACACCACCGCCGAATACAAGGCCTGCTACCCCCGGGCCTACCGCTGTCTGGAGGCCGCAAGCCAGCTCCGCCGGGACGGCCGGGAGCTGCTCCTCACCGACACCGTCATCCAGCGGCTCCGCCGCCGTGCGGCGGGCATCGTCAGCCGGGAGATCAGAAAAAACGGCAGCCAGCCCGGGGAGATCACCCACCGGTTCCTGTCTGCTGTCACCCACAAGGGCCGTATTTTCCTCTGGGACACCGTCGCCGCTCAGGCGAAGCGGGTCTACGAGCTGTCGGACAGCTTCGGCCTTGCCCACGAGCTGCTCTCCCCCATCCTCGCCGCCGGGACGGCGGCGGGCTGGAACGCCGTAGCCTGTCCCGATCCCATGGCCCCCGACCGGCTGGCCCACGTCATTTTCCCGGAGCTGTCCCTCGCCTTCGTGTCCGCCGCGCCGGAGGACTCCCTCCCCCAGCGGCCTTACCGGCGGCTCCGGCTGGACGCCATGACGGATAAGGAGCTTTACCGCCGCTACCGGCCCCGGCTGCGCTTCTCCCGGAAGGTGGCCGCGGCGCTGGAGGACGAAGCTATTTCCGCCCTCGGGCAGGCAAAGGCCGCCCACGACCGGCTGGAGTCTCTCTACAATCCCCACGTGGACTTCGACCGGGTGTATCAGATGGCGGACGGTCTGGCGGCGGAACTGCTGGCGGACCCGGAGTGACCCCGGTCACAGCCAGTCGGCCAGCACGTCCCCCAGCCCAGCGGGGGTGACGGTGTTCCGGGTGAGCAGGTCCATCAGCTCGTCGATCCGGGGAATGCTGGTGGTGACGTGGGAAGCCACCGCCGTCTGCCCCGTGCCCTCCTCCCGGATCTTCACGCCGTAGCTCTCGCAGGCGAAGGGTCCCACGTCCATCTCGTCGATGAGGATGGAATAGGCGTACCGCCGGGCACGGCCCTCCTGATCCTCCGCCCCCCGGGTGCATACCGCCATTTCCCGCATGTGAATTCCTCCTTTTCCCAGTTTTTTCTTCAGTATGGCGGAAACCGAAGGAAACCGCAAGCAAACGCTGTCGAAGGACGCAAAAAGCCCTCCGTCCCGCATGGGGACGGAGGGCTTTTCGAAAACCGTTCCGGTATTTAGTTCTTGGAAGCCTTGTAGGCGCGGATAGCCTCGGCCAGCATGGGGCCGACCTTGAACAGGTCGCCGGTGATGCCGTAGGTAGCCGCGTCAAAAATGGGGGCGCTGCCGTTCTTGTTGACGGCGATGATGCACTCGGAATCCTGCATACCGGCCAGATGCTGAATGGCACCGGAAATGCCGAGGGCCACATAGATCTTGGGATGGACGGTCTTGCCGGTCTGGCCCACCTGATGATCGACGCTGATGAGGCCGGCATCGACCACGGCACGGGAAGCGCCCACGACGCCGCCCAGAACATCGGCCAGCTCCTCGGCGATCTCGATGCCGCGCTTGGGGTCAGAGCTGATGCCGCGGCCCACGGACACGACCACGTCGGCACCGATGAGGTCCACCATCTTCTTGGCGGACTTCTTGATCTCCACCACGTCCACATGGATGTCGGAGGCATCCAGCTTCACGTCCACCTTCTCGAGGACGGTCTTGGCGGCAGTCTCCTCGTTGTAGGGCTGAGTCTGCATGACGCCGGGACGGACGGTGGACATCTGAGGACGGTACAGGGGGCACACGATGGTGGCCATCAGATGGCCGCCGAAGGCCGGACGGGTCATCTTCAGGTTCTTGGTATCCTCGAACTTGGTGTTATCCACGTCGATGGTGGAGGTGGTCTTCAGGAAAGCCTTGTACTTCTCCACGTCAACGTCCAGATGGGTGCAGTCGGCGGTCAGGCCGGTGTGCAGGCGGGCGGCCACGCGGGGGCCCAGATCGCGGCCGATGTTGGTGGCGCCGATGAGGAAGATCTCGGGCTTCTTGTCCTCCACCAGATCGCAGATGACCTTGGTGTAGCCGTCGGTGGTGTAATCCTTCAGCAGGGGATGGTCGCAGACGTACACGCGGTCAGCGCCGTAGCCGCCCAGAGCCTTGGCGTAAGTCTCGTTCAGGCCGCTGCCCAGCAGCACACCGCACAGCTCCACGCCCAGATCGTCGGCCAGCTTGCGGCCCTCGCTGAGCAGCTGGTAGCTGGTGCCGAGGATGACGCCGTCGCGCTGCTCACAAAATACCCACACGCCCTTGAAGGCGGCAGTGTCTTTACTATTAAAAGCCATTTGTAACGCTCCCTTCCCTTAAATGATGTGCTTCTCGCCCAGAATGGACACCAGCTTCTCGCAGGTATCCTTGTCGGCGCCCTCCAGCATGGTGCCGGCGCCCTTCACGGGGGGAGAGAAGGACTTGTAGACCTGCGTGGGGGAGCCCTTCAGGCCGACCAGCTCCACCTTCATGGTGGGGTCGTCGGACATGGCGTTGAAATCCCACACGGTGTAGGGCTTGGCGTAGCAACCCATGATGCCGGGGACGCTCATGTAGCGGGGAGTGTTCAGCTCCTTGATGCAGGTGAGCATGCAGGGGGTCTGGACCTTGATGGTCATGTAGCCGTCCTCCAGCTCCCGGCGGACGGTGAGCTGACCGGCCTGATAGTCGATGGCAGTGACATAGGTGACCTGGGGCAGGTGCAGCTTTTCAGCGATCTGGGGGCCGACCTGAGCGGTGTCGCCGTCGATGGCCTGACGGCCGCAGAGGATGATGTCCTCCTTCTCGACGCCGATCTTGCGGATGGCCGCGGCCAGCGTGGAGGAGGTGGCGAAGGTGTCGGCGCCGCCGAACTCACGGGCGGACACGAGGTAGGCCTCGTCCGCGCCCATGGCTAGGCACTCGCGGAGCATGGACTCCGTGGGGGCGGGGCCCATGGACAGCACGATGACCTTGGTGTCGGGATTCTGGTCCTTGATCTGGAGGGCGGCCTCCAGAGCGTTCATATCGTCGGGGTTGGAAATGGTGTCCATGGCCGCGCGGTCCATGGTGCCGTCGGCCTTGACGGCCACCTTGCCGGAGGTGTCGGGCACCTGCTTGACACAAACAATGATTTTCATTATGCTCTCTCCCTCCTGATCACTTTACGCCCAGAGCGCCGGAAATGACCATGCGCTGGACTTCGGAAGTACCCTCGTAGATCTCGGTGATCTTGGCGTCGCGCATCATGCGCTCCACGGGGTAGTCACGGGTGTAGCCATAGCCGCCGAACAGCTGGACGGCGCGGCGGGTCACATCGCTGGCGGCCTCGGCGGCGAACAGCTTGGCCATGGCGGCGTCGGCGGAGTAGGGCTCGCCGTTCTGCTTCTTCATGGCGGCGGAGTACACCAGATACTTGGCGGCCTCCATCCGGGTGTGCATATCGGCCAGCTGGAACTGGGTGTTCTGCTGCTGGCTGATGCGCTTGCCGAACTGGACGCGCTCCTTGGTGTAATTGATGGCTTCCTGCACGGCGCCCTCGCCGATGCCCAGAGCCTGAGAGGCGATGCCGATACGGCCGCCGTCCAGCGTCTTCATGGCGATGGCGAAGCCCTTGCCCTGCTTGCCCAGCAGACGGTCGCCGGGGATGACGCAGTTCTCAAAGATCAGCTCGCAGGTGGAGGAGCCGCGGATACCCATCTTCTTCTCGTGCTTGCCCACGGAGAAGCCGGGGTCGGTGCGCTCCACGATGAAGGCGGAGATTTCCTTGGACTTGCGGCCCTTCTTATCCACCACGGTGCCGGTGACGGCGATGATGATGAACACGTTGGCGTAGCCGGCGTTGGTGATGAAGATCTTGGAGCCGTTGAGCACCCAGTTGCCGTTCTCGTCCTTGACGGCGGTGGTCTGCTGGCCCTGCGCGTCAGTGCCGGCGCCCGGCTCGGTCAGGCCGAAGGCGCCCAGCCACTCGCCGGAGCACAGCTTGGGCAGATACTTCTCCTTCTGGGCGGCGGTGCCGTTCTCATAGATGGGCGCGCAGCACAGAGAGGTGTGGGCGGACAGAATGACACCGGTGGTGCCGCAGACCTTGCTCAGCTCCTCGACGGCCATGACGTAGGTCAGCACGTCGGCGCCGGAGCCGCCGTACTCCTTGGGGAAGTAGATGCCCATCATGCCCAGCTTGGCCATCTTCTTCACAGTCTCCTCGGGGAACATCTCCTCCTCATCCACCGTGGCGGCGAGGGGCTTCACTTCGTTTTCCGCGAAATCCCGGAAGAGCTTGCGGAGCATTTCCTGCTCTTTGGACAGCTTAAAGTCCATTGAAAAATTCCTCCTTGTATGTAAGAATTCAGTCGCATAGGCTTCCGACGAATCAGAAGTCTGATGTATGTGTTTTTATGCGGTGCGTGCTCCTGCTGATACGCAGGAGCACAAACCCGCTCACGCTTCGCCTGTTCGCAACGTCGTCGCCGCAAAGTCCGCTTTCCTTCGTTTCCGCCCAGCGGCGAAAACTCCGGCCGCTTTCTTGCGGCTCCTCTCCCCACCGCACCCGCTTACGCTGGGCTGCGGCGGGGACCCCGGATGAAACGCTCAGGCGGCCTGCTTACTTGCTGTAATCAAAGAAGCCCTTGCCGGTCTTGCGGCCCAGATGGCCGGCGCGGACCAGCTTGCGCATCAGCAGAGAAGCGCGGTACTTGGGATCGTGGGTCTCGTTGTAGATGGTGTCCATGATGGCAAGGCAGACATCCAGACCCACCAGATCGCCCAGATGCAGGGGGCCCATGGGGTGGTTGGCACCCAGCTGCATGGCCTTGTCCACGTCCTCGGCGGTGGCCACGCCGGTGTAAACCAGATCGGCGGCCTCATTGATCATGGGGATCAGGATCTTGTTCACCACGAAGCCGGGGGCTTCGGCCACCTCGATGGGGTCCTTGCCGATCTCCTGAGACAGTGCGTAGATGGTGTTGAAGGTCTCGTCAGAGGTGTTGGCGCCCCGGATGACCTCCACCAGCTTCATCACGGTGGCGGGGTTGAAGAAGTGCATGCCGATGAACTTGTCGGCCCGCTTGGTGGCCGCGGCGATGGCGGTGATGGAGATGGAAGAGGTGTTGGACGCCAGAAGGGTCTCGGGCTTGCAGTTCTTGTCCAGCTCGCCGAAGATGGACT
>CAKUPH010000063.1 GCA_934675115.1 uncultured Oscillospiraceae bacterium
GCCCATGATGTCTCTGGGCGCGAAGGGCGTCATCTCCGTGGCCGGGAATATCATCCCCGAGGTCATGGTCAAAATGACCCACCTGTGTCTGGACAACGATTTTCAGGCCGCGTCCCGGCTCCAGATCGAGTACACGGAACTGATCGACGCCCTGTTCACCGAGGTGAACCCCATCCCCGTCAAGGCCGCCATGAATCTGCTGGGGATGGAAGCCGGTGCGCTCCGTCTCCCCCTGTGCGACATTTCGGAGAAAAATCTCCGGATCCTGCGTCAGGCCATGAGCCGCACGGGCTTGCTCCAAAGCTGCTGAAAAAACAAAAATCCCCGGCAGTCCAACATGGACTGCCGGGGATTTTCGTTCAGATCAGGCCAGCTTGGCGCAGTGGAACACCTTTTTGCCCTTCTTGATGATGACGCCGTCGCCGGCAAAGGTGTCCTTGTCAAAGTTGGCGTTGACGTCGGTCAGCTTTTTGTCCCCCATGGAGACGCCGCCCTGCTGGATGAGCCGCCGGGCCTCGCCGTTGGAGGCAGCCAGACCACACTTCACCAGCAGCGTCAGCACACCGATCTTCCCGTCGGCAAAGTCGTCCCCGATCAGCGCAGTGGTGGGCATATTGGACAGGTCTCCGCCGGTGGAGAACAGGGCCTTGGCGGCGGACTGGGCCTTCTCAGCCTCCTCCTCGCCGTGGACCATACGGGTCAGCTCGTAGGCCAGAATCTCCTTGGCCTGATTGAGCTGGCTGCCCTCCCACTTGTCCATCTCGTCGATCTGCTCCAGCGGCAGGAAGGTGAGCATCCGGATGCACTTCATGACATCCGCGTCACCCACGTTGCGCCAGTACTGGTAGAAGTCGTAGGGAGAGGTCTTGTTGGGGTCGAGCCACACGGCGTTGCCCGCGGTCTTGCCCATCTTCTTGCCCTGAGAGTCGGTGAGCAGGGTGATGGTCATGGCGTGGGCGTCCTGACCCAGCTTGCGGCGGATAAGCTCCGTGCCGCCCAGCATGTTGGACCACTGGTCGTCGCCGCCGAACTGCATATTGCAGCCGTAGTGCTGGAAGAGGTAGTAGAAGTCGTAGGACTGCATGATCATGTAGTTGAACTCGAGGAAGGACAGGCCCTTCTCCATGCGCTGCTCATAGCACTTGGCCCGGAGCATGTTGTTGACGGAGAAGCAGGCGCCCACCTCCCGCAGCAGCTCCACATAGTTGAGGTTCAGCAGCCAGTCGGCGTTGTTGACCATGATGGCCTTGCCCTCACCGAAGTCTATGAACCGCTCCATCTGACGCTTGAAGCACTCGGCGTTGTGGTTGATGTCCTCCTTAGTGAGCATCTTGCGCATGTCGGTGCGGCCGGAGGGGTCGCCGATCATGGTGGTGCCGCCGCCGATGAGAGCCACGGGCTGGTTGCCCGCCAGCTGGAGCCGCTTCATCAGGGTCAGTGCCATGAAGTGGCCGGCGGTCAGGCTGTCCGCCGTGCAGTCAAAGCCGATGTAGAATTTGGCTTTGCCCTCGTTGATCATTTCGCGGATTTCTTCCTCGTTGGTGACCTGAGCGATCAATCCCCGGGCCACAAGCTCTTCATAACAGGTCATAGTTCAATTCCTCCTACTATAAAAATCAATGTTAAACTTCGGCCGTCCTGCCCTGCTGTTTTTCTTTCAGAATATTATATCCCACAACACCGGCAATGACGACGACAGCGCCGATGACGGACAGCACGCCCATATATTCATGATAGAATACCGCCACCAGAATGGGGTTGAGCACCGGCTCAATGCCGGTGACAAGGCTTGCGGTGATGGGCGGCGTAGTCTTCAGCCCCATCGTCAGGAACACAAAAGCAAGACCCATCTGGAAGATGCCGAGCACGAACAGGCTGGCCAACGCCGTCCCCTCCAGCCGCGGCTGCTGGAGCAGCTGAGGAAGCCCGATAAAGACGCTCATCACCGCGGCCCAGAACACGCAGGAAATAGGATCTCCATCCGGCATGTCATTGAGCATAAATACTCCGCCGTAGGTCAGCCCGGACAGTAGCGCCATCAGGTCGCCGGACAGATGTCCGCCCCCAAGACTCTCAAGGAAAAAGCACAGCACGCCGAGAAAAACCAGCACGCAGGCCGCCAGATCCAGCTTGTCCGGGCGGCGATGGAGCAGCAGCGCCGACAGCAGGATTACAAAGATCGGGGCGGTATACTCCAGAACGATGGTATTTGCCGCGGTGGTGATCTTATTGGCCAGCGCGAACAGCACGTTTGTCGCGCACACGCAGCAGGCCCCCAACAGCACCCATTTGTTCAGCTTCGGCTTATGCTTTGTGATCACAAAAAACACGACATATACGAACAACGCAATAATGCTGCGCCCGGCATTCAGCGCAAGGCCGTTCCATGTGGGGATCAGCTTGATCCCCAGCCCGCCAAGGCTGTACAATACCGCGGCGAGAAACACATACAGAACGCCCTTTCTGTTTTCAGACATACAAATTCTCCTCTCAGTCACCGATTGTAAGCTTTTGTATTTTTACGGCAGGGCAAAACAAAACGCCCCCGTCCGGGATTTTCCGGACAGAGGGCGATGAACGCGGTACCACCTCTGTTTACCCCGCCCTCACGGACGATGGTCTCGGCAAGTCGCGGGACTTGCGGCGCTGTATCGGGCGCATCCCGTCCGCGCCTACTGGGAAATCTCCGTTGGGGCGGCTGCTCCGGGGCGTATTCGGCGCAGTCCCCGTCTTCCTTTCACCAGCCGGAAGCTCTCTTTACAGGGTTTCTCGCGCGTACTCTTCCCCATCGACGCATTGTTTGCATCCTATCACAGGAAAAAATCAAAGTCAACCATTATTTTTACAAATCCATTCTACGTTCCGATTTTCCCCTTGACTTTCGGTTTCTCCTATGGTATAGTACATCATTGTAAAGTCTGCGAACTTTACACGACATCCGGTGGAGGTGGTCAGATGAAGAACCAGGCATATCGTATGGCGATGCTCTTCGACTTCTATGGCGACCTGCTGACAGACCGCCAGAAGGAGTTCTACGACCTCTACTACAACGAAGATCTTTCCCTTGCCGAGATCGCGGAAAATTACGGCATTTCCCGTCAGGGCGTCCGGGATGTCATCGTCCGGGCCGAAGCTGCCATGACTGAGATTGAGGACAAAACTCATCTGATCCGCCGCTTCTTCAGGATGCAGGAGGAGCTGTCCGCCATCGACGCGGCGGCTGACCGCCTGCTGGCCGCCGCGGATCAGGGCGCGCTCACCGAAGAACTGGCCGAGGAAACGGCGCGCACCATCAAGGAAAACACCGCAAAGCTCAAACAGGAGTAAGACATGGCATTTGAGAGCTTAACTGAAAAACTGTCCGCCACCTTCAAAAAGCTCCGCGGCAAGGGGCGCCTGTCCGAGGCCGACGTCAAGGAGGCCATGAAGGAGATCAAGATGGCCCTTCTGGAAGCGGACGTCAACTTCAAGGTGGTCAAGCGCTTTATCGCCGACGTGACCGAACGGGCCGTGGGTGCCGACGTGATGGAGTCCCTCACCCCCGCTCAGATGATCGTCAAGATCGTCAATGAGGAACTGACATCCCTCATGGGGAGCGGTGACAGCAAGATCACCATCTCCTCCACCCCGCCCACCGTCGTGATGCTGGTCGGCCTTCAGGGCGCCGGTAAAACCACCAACGGTGCCAAACTGGCGGGACTGATGAAAAAGCAGGGCAAACGGCCGCTGCTGGCCGCCTGTGATATTTACCGTCCCGCCGCCATCCAGCAGCTGGAAGTCGTCGGCGGCCAGTTGGACATTCCCGTGTTCCAGATGGGGCAGACCAATCCCGTAGACATCGCCAAAGCGGCGGTGGAGCACGCGAAAAAGCACGGCAACGACATGGTGTTTCTCGACACCGCGGGCCGTCTCCATGTGGACGAGGAGCTGATGGACGAGCTTCGCAATATCAAGGCCGCCGTCAATCCCACCGAAATCCTGCTGGTGGTGGATGCCATGATCGGTCAGGACGCCGTCAACGCCGCCAAGGCCTTTGACGACGCGCTGGACATCGACGGCGTCATGCTTACCAAGCTGGACGGCGACGCCCGGGGCGGCGCGGCCCTCTCCATTCGGGCCGTCACCGGAAAGCCTATCAAATTCGCGGGCACCGGCGAAAAGCTGGACAACATCGAGGTGTTCCACCCCGACCGGATGGCCAGCCGTATCCTCGGCATGGGCGATGTGCTCTCCCTCATCGAAAAGGCAGAGCAGAATCTGGACGCGAAAAAGGCTGCCGAGCAATTGGAACGGCTCCGGAAGAACAAGTTTACCCTCACCGACTTCTACGACCAGATGACTCAGCTCAAGAGCATGGGTTCCATGCAGGACATCGCCGCTATGCTTCCGGGTATGAACGGCAAGATGGATCTGAATGTCGATGAAAAGCAGCTGGCCAAGACTGAGGCTATCATCCTCTCAATGACCCCCTATGAGCGGGAGAATCCCTCCGTTCTGAATTCCAGCCGGAAAAAGCGCATCGCCGCCGGTTCCGGCACTCAGGTCGTTGACATCAACCGCCTGCTCAAGCAGTTCGAAATGACCCAGCAGCTCACCCGGCAGCTTGCCAACCCGAAGAAAAAGGGCATGTTCAGCAAGTTCAAGGGTATGGGACTTCCCTTCTGAACCCCCGCAGACAAGTTGGTTCCGTGTCCTCCGGGGCACATGCCATATACAACCGAAATATCTTTGGAGGTGAATATAAAATGGTTAAGATCAGACTGCGTCGCATGGGCGCCAAGAAGGCCCCCTTCTACCGCGTTGTCGTCGCCGATTCCCGTTATCCCCGCGATGGCCGTTTCATCGAGGAGATCGGCACTTATGATCCCCGTCAGAACCCCGCTGCCGTCAACATTGACGTGGAGCGCGCTCAGGCCTGGATCAAGACCGGCGCTCAGCCCACCGATACCGTCCGTGACCTGCTGAAGAAGGCCGGCCTGTAATCGCGTATTTTGGAGGCCCACATGAAGGAATTGCTCATTTACATTGCCCAGAGCCTTGTGGAGCATCCCGAGTCGGTGTCTGTCACCGAGTATGAAACTCCCGCTGAGACCGTGCTGGAGCTTCGGGTCGCGTCCGAAGACATGGGCAAGGTGATTGGCCGTCAGGGCCGTATCGCCAAGGAGATCCGCGCGCTGATTCGCTCTGTGGCCCAGCGGCAGGGCAAAAGAGTTACCGTCGACATTGTCGATTGAGTCCGGAAAGGCGGGGGCCATGCCCCTGCCTTTTTCACTTTTGGAGGAAATAAGATGAAAACAGAGTTTCTGGAAAGCGGAAGGATCGTCAATACCCACGGCATCCGCGGCGAGGTCAAGATCGTCCCGTGGGCGGACAGCCCGGAGTTCCTCTGCGGCTTCTCCACCCTGTATCTCGACGGCAAGCCGGTGAACGTCCGGTCCGCCCGGGTCCACAAGGGCAACGTCATCGCCCAGCTGGAGGGATACGACGACGTCAATGCCGCCATGCTGCTGAAAAACAAGGTGGTGTCCATCCGCCGGGCGGATGCGAAGCTGCCCGAGGGCGCGTTTTTTCTGGCCGACATCATCGGCCTTGACGTGGTGGACGAAGCCGGAAACAAGCTGGGTGTGCTCCGGGACATTCTCTCTCCCTCTCTCCAGCAGGTGTATGTGGTGGAGGGCGACAGGGAGATCCTGATTCCCGCCGTGCCTGAGTTCATTCTGGAGACCAACGTGGCGGACGGCTACATCAAGGTGCGTCTCATCGAGGGGATGTGACCGGATGTACCACATTGATATTATGACTCTCTTCCCGGACACCGTGGGCGACGTGCTCAGCGAGTCCATTCTGGGCCGTGCGCAGGAGCGGGACATCCTGCGCATCGAGACACACCAGATCCGGGACTACACCCTGAACAAGCAGAAGCAGGTGGACGACTACCCCTATGGCGGCGGCCGGGGCGCGGTCATGCAGGCCGATCCGCTTTACCGCTGTTGGGAGCACATCTGCGGACAGTATGACGCAAAGCCCCACACCATCCACCTCTCCCCCTGCGGCAAGACCTTTACCCAGTCCGACGCCCGGCGGCTGGCCGGTGAATATGACCACCTCATTCTCGTCTGCGGCCACTATGAGGGCATCGACCAACGTTTTATTGACGAGTGCGTGGACGAGGAGATCTCGCTGGGCGACTTTGTCCTCACCGGCGGTGAGATCGCCGCCATGGCGGTATCTGACGCAGTGTGCCGTCTCATCCCCGGCGTGCTGGCTGACCCGGAGTGCTTCGAAAACGAGAGCCACTGGGACGGGCTGCTGGAGTATCCACAGTACTCCCGGCCAGAGGAATGGCATGGCCGCACCGTCCCCAAAGCTCTGCTGGGCGGCAACCACAGTCAGGTGGAGCGCTGGCGCAGGAAGGAACAGCTGCGCCGCACCATGGAGCGCCGGCCTGACATGTTCATCGCCTTTACACCCGTTGGAAAACAGGACGAGCAGATCCTCGAGGAATTGCGCCGGGAAAAGGACCGCCCCCTGCTGACCCAACCTATCACTTGCCGCCCCGCGACCTCTGACGACCTGCCCGCGATCATGGGCCTTGTGGCGCAGGCTCAGGCGCTCCTGAAAAAACGGGGCATCGACCAGTGGCAGGACGGTTACCCCAGCCCTGAGCACCTGCAAATCGACATAGACCGGAGTGAATGCTACGTCATCCTGCACGGAACGGACGTGGCCGCTTTCTTTGTCCTCTCCGCCCTCCCGGAAGCGAGCTATGCCGCTATCACCGACGGAAAATGGAGCGGCGATGAGCCGTACACTGTCCTCCACCGCTGCGCGGTAGGCGAACGGTACCGGGGACTTGATCTTGCCGACCGCATCATCACCGAATCGGAGCGGCTCACCCGGACTCTTGGCCGCCGCTGGCTCCGGGTGGATACCCACAAGAAAAACAAGGCCATGCAGGGCCTTCTGCGCCGCTGCGGCTTCCAGTACCGCGGAAATATTCTGGTGCAGGTGGGCAAAGGTCACGATCCCCGCCGGGTAGCCTATGAAAAGCACCTTCCCGCCACCCAGAAGAAATCAAATTGACCGCATGGGCAAAGCGTGACCAAACCGTAAACTTTCGGCCTGTCGCTCCGATCCGCTTGACTTTATCATGTATGTCTGTTAGAATCCGATTTGCAATATTACATTAGGAGATTTTTATCATGTCTTTTCAAGTGATCGTTGACAGCTGCTGCGACCTGACGCCGGAAATGCGCGGTTCCGGACTGTTTCACAATATTTCCCTCACCATTTACGTCGGTGACAGCACCTTCCGGGACGACGTCAAGCTGGACCCTCAGGATCTGGTGGACGCCATGGATATGTGCGAGGAAGCGTCCCACACCTCCTGCCCCGCGCCCGCCGACTACCTGTCCATGTATGAGCGCTGTGAGGGCGATTTGTACGTCGTCACCCTGTCCGCCCTGCTCTCTGGCTCCCACAACAGCGCGTGGCAGGCGGCGCAGATCTTTCTGGAGGAGCACCCCGACCGGAACATCCATATATTCAACTCCTGCTCCGCCTCCTCCGGCGAAACGCTCATCGCCGCCAAGATCGCCCAACTGGCCGGCGCCGGACTGTCCTTCCACGAGGTCGTTCAGGTAGTCGATCACTATATCAAGGACATGAACACCCTTTTCGTACTGGAAAATCTGGATAACCTGCGGAAGGCTGGTCGGCTCACCCGGGTGCAGTCCCTCATCACCGGGGCGCTGCGGGTCAAGCTGATCATGGGCTCCACCCCCGAGGGCGAGATCTGCCGCCACGGTCAGGCGCTGTCCATCAAGCAGGCGCTGTCCAAGCTGGTCGTCATCATGTCGGAGGACGAAAAGCACCGGGGCAAGACCCTGTGCATCTCCCACTGTCTCTGCCGGGAACGGGCGGAAATGCTGGCCATGTTGGTAAAGAAATCCTGCGACTTTTCCGACATTATCATCACGGACACCCGCGGAATCAGTTCCTTTTACGCCAATTCCGGCGGCATTATCGTCGCCTACTGAGCCGATCTCCGAAATATTATTTCAAAACTCCCCCATTTGGGGGAGTTTTTCTTTTCAGACGGTAAATTATGTGGTATAGTAATTTTGTATTGCCCGTTTTATCCGACCGAATAAAGAGGCTGACACATGAACCTGACTGACATCAACGACATCAAGGCCCTGCTGGCCCGGCACGGCTTTCATTTTTCCAAGAGCATGGGGCAGAACTTCCTCATTGAGGACTGGGTGCCCCGGGACATTGCCGACGCCGCCGGGCTGGACGCGGCCTGCGGTGCGCTGGAGATCGGCCCGGGCATCGGCCCCCTCACCGTCCAACTGGCGCAGCGGGCGGGCAGAGTGGCCGCCGTCGAGCTGGACCGCTCCCTCCTGCCCATCCTGTCCGAAACGCTGGCGGACTATGCCAACGCAGAGGTCATCCCCGGCGACGCCATGAAGCTGGATCTGCCCGCCCTGTGCGCGGAAAAGTTTCCCGGCATGACAGTCAAGGCCTGCGCCAATCTGCCGTATAATATTACAACGCCGGTGCTGACCAAACTGCTGGAAAGCGGCTGCTTCGCGTCCATCACCGTGATGATTCAGCGAGAGGTTGCCCGCCGCATCTGCGCCGCCCCGGGCACGGCGGACTACGGGGCCTTCTCCCTCTTCTGTCAGTACCACGCGGAGTGCTCCCTGCTGTTTGACGTGGGGCCGGAGTGCTTCCTCCCCGCCCCCAAGGTGACGTCCACCGTCATCCAGCTCGTTCCCCGCGCCGAGCCGCCAGTGGACGCGGACCCCGCCGCCCTGTTCCGCGTGGTGCGGGCCGCCTTTGCCCAGCGGCGCAAAACGCTGCTCAACGGCCTGTCCGCCGCATACGGCAGCAAATTTTCCAAGGATGATCTGCGGCAGATCATCAAGGACTGCGGCCTTCCCGAGGGCATCCGGGGCGAACGGCTGGGCCTTCCGGAGTTCGCCGCGCTGGCAAAAAAGCTGGAAGCGTGAAAATGTGCTTGCTTTTTTCCCAGATATCCCCTACACTGTATTTAATCCATTAAAGTGATTTCATAGGAGGCATTCAAATGGCACCCACCCAAAACAAGGCCGTTCTGTCGTGGATCGACGAAATGGCCGCCAAGACCCGTCCGGCTTCCATCGTCTGGATCGACGGCGGCGAGGAACAGCTTGCCGCTCTGCGCCGTCAGGCCGTGAAGGAGGGCATCCTCACCGAGCTGAATCAGGAGAAGCTGCCCGGCTGCTACCTGCACCGCACCGACCCCAACGATGTGGCCCGCGTGGAGGACCGCACCTTCATCTGCTGCCGCAATGAGGAAGACGCCGGCCCCACCAACCACTGGATGGACCCGCAGGAGATGTACGCCAAGCTGCATAAGCTGTTTGATGGCTCTATGGAGGGCCGCACCATGTACGTCATCCCCTACTCCATGAGCATCGTCGGCTCCCCCTTCGCCAAGTACGGCATTGAGCTGACCGACTCCATCTATGTGGTGCTCAACATGGCCATTATGACCCGGGTGGGTTTCGATGTGCTGGACGCTCTGGGCGACAGCGCCGACTACATCAAGGGCCTCCACTCCTATGCCGATCTGGACAGCGAGAACAAGTACATCGTCCACTTCCCCGAGGACAACACCATCATGTCCATCAATTCCAACTACGGCGGCAACGTGCTGCTGGGCAAGAAGTGCTTCGCCCTGCGCATCGCCTCCTATCTGGGCCGCAACGAGGGCTGGATGGCGGAGCATATGCTGATCCTCGGCATTCAGAATCCCCAGGGCGAGGTGCGCTATCTGTCCGCCGCCTTTCCCTCCGCCTGCGGCAAGACCAATCTGGCCATGCTCATACCTCCCGAAGGCTACCGCAAGGCCGGCTGGAAGGTCTGGTGTGTGGGCGACGACATCGCATGGCTGCGGGTAGGCCCCGACGGGCGGCTCTGGGCCGTGAATCCGGAGTACGGCTTCTTCGGCGTGGCCCCCGGCACCAACGCCAAGTCCAATTTCAACGCGCTGGAATCCACCAAGCGCGGCACCATCTTCACCAACGTGGCCTACAACCCCGCCGACGGCACCGTGTGGTGGGACGGCCTCACCAAGGGCGACGCCATTCCCGCGACGCTCATCGATTGGAACGGCCATGAGTGGCACCGGGGTGACGAGAAGAAGCCCGCTCACCCCAACAGCCGCTTCACCGCCCCCGCCCGGAATTGTCCCTGCCTCTCCCCCGAGTTTGACAACCCTCAGGGCGTGCCCATCTCTGCCATCGTGTTCGGTGGCCGCCGGGCCAAGACCGCTCCGCTGGTCTACCAGTCCCGGAGTTGGAACCACGGCGTGTTCGTCGGCTCCATCATGGCGTCTGAGACCACTGCCGCCGCCGCGGGCGCAGTGGGCGTGGTCCGCCGGGACCCCATGGCCATGCTGCCCTTCTGCGGCTATCACATGGCTGACTACTGGCAGCACTGGCTGGATATGGGTGAGAAGATCGAGCACCAGCCCAAGATCTTCAACGTCAACTGGTTCCGCACCGATGACGACGGCAATTTCATCTGGCCGGGCTTCGGCGACAACCTGCGGGTGCTGGAGTGGATCATGAAGCGCTGCTTCAACGAAGTTGACGCCGAGGAGACCGCCATCGGCTATCAGCCCCGCCCCGAGGACATCAATCTGGACGGTCTGAACATTTCCACGGACACCCTCCGGGACCTTCTGAACGTGGACCCTGAGCTGTGGAAGCAGGAGGTCGAAGGGATCAAGGAATTCTACACCCGGTTCGGCGACAAGCTCCCCGCCGAGCTCCGCCGCCAGTTGGAGACGCTGGAAAACAATCTGAAGTAAATACTGACCCCCGGATGAGCCTGTCGGCTCGTCCGGGGGTCTTGCTGTCAAGCACCGCTCCTCCCGCATAAGATAGGTCGAAGGAGGGTCTATCCCATGCCGATCATCTATCTTTCTCCCTCCACGCAGGAGAACAATCAATACGTCAGCGGCGGCAGCGAGGAGCAGTGGATGAACCGTCTGGCCGACGCCATGGTCCCCTATCTCAGCGCCTCCGGCATCCAGTATACCCGGAACACCCCGGATATGACTGCCGCCTCGTCCATACGGGCCTCCAACGCAGGAAACTACGACCTGCATCTGGCCCTGCACTCCAACGCCGCGCCGCCCAGCAATTCCGGAAATGTCCGCGGCATCATCGTGTTCTACTATCCCGGCAGCGTAAACGGCCGCCGGGCGGCCGACATCGTGGCGGACAATCTGAAGGCCATCTATCCCCTGCCCAACAAAGTCCGGGCCGAGGGCACCACCGCCATCGGCGAGGTCCGGCAGCCCCGGGCGCCCTCTGTGTTCATCGAGCTGGGCTACCATGACAACCGGGACGACGCCGCATGGATCACCGGCAATCTGGACGAAATTGCCCGGAATATCGTACTGTCCCTGACGGAGTATTTCGGAATTCCTTTCCTCTACCCCGCCGCCCCCCGCCGGGGCGTCGTGGACGTGAGCTGGGGGTATCTGAACATTCGGGCCCAGCCCAACACCACGTCGGCCATTATCGGCAAGGCATACGACGGCGCGCCCCTCACCATCATCAACCAGTGGGAAAACTGGTATCTGGTGCGCTTCGACGGCATCGTGGGGTACGCAAGTCAGGATTTCATCACGCTTGTGCCATGACAGCGCCGCAGTTTCCGTCCGGCATTCCGCCTGACCGGCTCTGGCTTACCGTATCCGGTCCGGATGACGCCCGGTCCGCGCTTCTCGCGCTGTACACATACATGCGGGAGCGGCCCGCACAAAGCGTCGGCGACAGCGGCGACCAGGTGTGACATTTACAAATCGTTCAAAGTTTTTTCAAAGTCTCGTCACCATTTTGTTTCCCGATATGGTATCTTATACTTGTCAGAAGCAATGACAAATCCTCCCCTCTCTTTTTGAACCGATAGCGAAGGTCCGCCGGGTGATGACCGGCGGACTTTTGCGTTTTCAAAAAAATTTCGTTTTTTTGAAATTTCCTCTTGCATTTTCTGTTTTCCCGTGTTAATATATTTAAGGCTCTTCGGTAGAGCAATTGAATAAATCCGGGTGTGGCGAAGTTTGGTATCGCGC
>CAKUPH010000064.1 GCA_934675115.1 uncultured Oscillospiraceae bacterium
TACCAGACCCCCACTAAGGGGTACACAGGGGATTATCCCCTGTGCGCATCTTTGGTGACTTTCTGTGCGCACAGAAAGTCACCCCAGCGGAGCGTCCGCGGGACGCGCCACTCCGCTTCGCCGGAGTAACGGCGAATTCGGACCTGACACACATAGGAAATCCTTCTTCCACCCCGTAGGGCGGAAAGGGTTTCCGGGAAAACTGGTTTTCCCGGAAGGCGCGCCGCGTCAGCGGGTTTGGCATTTCCGCAGAAATGCCCGCGCCTTAAAGGGCGCAGCCCTTTGCATAAAAACTCCCCTGAGGTCACTCAGGGGAGTTTTTTGTTATTTATTCACCCAGCACCCGTGCGCAGCGGTCGCACAGCTCGGCGTGATGCCCGGCGGTGCCGATGCGGACGTCGTGGTTCCAGCAGCGGGGGCACTTGGCGCCGGCGGCGGGGGAGACCTTGACGGTCAGGCCGTCGAACTCCTCACCCTTGTAGCCTTCGCCCTCGCCCTCAGCGGCGGTGACGGCGGACACGATGCAGATGGCGGCCAGATCCGCCTCGTCAAGGCCCATGGCCTTGAAGGCAGCCCATGCGTCGCCGGAGAAAGTCAGGGCCAGATCGGCGTCCTGATTTTTCTTGATGCCCTGCTCGCCCCGGGCCAGCTCCAGCGCCTTGTTCACGTCGTCCCGGAGGGCGATGACGCGGTTCCACTTGTCGGCCTGAGCCTCGCTGAGAGCCAGCGCCGGATCGTAGTCGGGGATGTCGTTATACAGGACGCACTCGGGGTCGTCCTTGGCGGCGTGGGGCATGGCGGCCCAGATCTCCTGACTGGTGAAGGCCAGAATTGGGGCGATGAGCCGGGTCATGCCGTCCAGAATGTGATAGAGGGCGGACTGGGCGGAGCTGCGCTGGGCGTCGTCGCCGCAGTACAGCCGGTCCTTGATGATGTCCAGATAGAAGTTGGACATCTCCACCACGCAGAAGTTGTAGATGGCGCGGTAGACGGCGTGGAACTCGTAGCGGTCGTAAGCGTCGCGGCAGGCCTTGACCAGCTCGTTGAACTGGGCCACGGCCCAGCGGTCCAACTCGGCCATATCGGCCGGCACTACGGGGTGGTCAGGATCGAAGCCGGACAGGTTGCCCAGCATGTACCGGGCGGTGTTCCGGATCTTCAGGTAGGCCTGAGACAGCTGCTTGAGGATCTCCGGGGAGATGCGCATATCCTGCGTATAGTCGGCGGAGGACACCCACAGGCGGAGCATGTCCGCGCCGTAGTCCTTGATGACCTCGTCGGGGGAGACGGCGTTGCCCAGGGACTTGTGCATGGCCCGGCCCTCGCCGTCCACGGTCCAGCCGTGGGTGATGATCTGCTTGTAGGGGGCAACGCCCTTGGAGGCGATGGAGGTCAGCATGGAGGACTGGAACCAGCCGCGGTACTGGTCGCCGCCCTCCAGATACACGTCGGCGGGGAACTGGAGCTCGGGCCGCTCGTCCAGCACGGCGGCGTGGGTGGAGCCGGAGTCGAACCACACGTCCATGATGTCGGACTCCTTGGAGAAGTGGTCATGGCCGCACTTGGGGCACACAAAGCCCTCGGGCAGCAGCTCGTCGGCGGACTTCTCGAACCAGATGTTGGAGCCGTGCTCCCGGAAGAGATCGGACACCCGGCCAATGGTCTCGGGGGTGACGATGTCCGCGCCGCACTTGTCGCAGTAGAAGATGGGGATGGGCACGCCCCACTTGCGCTGGCGGGAGATGCACCAGTCGTTGCGCTCGGAGATCATGGCGGTCATGCGGTCCTTGCCCCAGGCGGGGTGCCACTTGATGTCGTCGCAGGACTTGACGGCGGCGTCCTTGATGGCGTCCACGGAGCAGAACCACTGCTCGGTGGCGCGGTAGATGATGGGGTTCTTGCAGCGCCAGCAGTGGGGATAAGAGTGGGTGATCTTCTCCTTGGCCAGCAGGGCGTCCTCGGCCTCCAGATCGGCCACCACCATGTCGTTGCCCTTGGCGTAGAACTGGCCGTTGTAGCGCTCGTCGGTCATGACGCCCTTGGCGTTGACGGGGACAGGCACGCCGATGCTGGTCTTGCCCGCGGCGTCGTAGGCCCGGCAGATGTTGAAGTCGTCGGCGCCGAAGCCGGGGGCGGTGTGGACGCAGCCGGTACCGGCCTCCAGCGTCACGTGGTCGCCGCACAGCAGGATGCTGTCCCGGTCGAACAGGGGGTGCCTGGCGGTCATAAGCTCGAACTCGCTGCCCTTGAGGGTGGCCAGCACCGTGCAGGCGGAGAAGTCGATGCCGGCGGCCTTGCAGACGCTCTCGGCGAGGCCCTCGGCCAGAATGTAGATCTCGCCGTTGGGGGCCTGAAGCAGCACGTAGTCAAAGGCGGCGTTGACGCAGATGGCCATGTTGCCGGGGATGGTCCACGGGGTGGTGGTCCAGATCACGAAGTACATTTTGGACAGGTCGCCGTACCGGCCCAGCTTGCCCTGATCGTCCCGGACGGGGAACTTGACGAAGATGGTGGTGCAGGGGTCGTCGGCGTACTCGATCTCCGCCTCGGCCAGGGCGGTCTGGTCGGAGGGGCACCAGTACACGGGCTTCATGCCCTTGTAGATATAGCCCTTCTTGGCCATCTCGCCGAAAACCTGGATCTGCTTGGCCTCGAACTCGGGCTTCAGGGTGATATAGGGGTTATCCCAGTCGCCCACCACGCCCAGCCGCTGGAACTGACCGGTCATCTTCTCGATATAGCCCAGCGCAAACTCCTTGCACTTGTCCCGGAACTCGGCGGTGGTCATCTCGTCCCGCTTGATCTTCTTGTCCTTGAGGACGGCGGACTCGATGGGCAGGCCGTGGGTGTCCCAGCCGGGGACATAGGGGGCCTGGAAGCCGGTCATGTTCTTGTACTTGACGATGAAGTCCTTGAGGATCTTGTTCAGGGCGGTGCCCATGTGGATGTTGCCGTTGGCGTAGGGAGGGCCGTCGTGGAGCACGAACTTGGGTTTGCCCTCGTTCTTCTTCATCAGCTTCTTGTAGGTGATGCGCTCCCACTCGCCGTTGAGCAGCTCCGGCTCACGCTTGGGCAGGCCCGCCCGCATGGGGAAGCCGGTCTGGGGAAGGTGAACTGTCTTGTTGTAGTCCATCGTGGAATTCCTCCTGTGTATGTGATCTTTTTTTCGGCGAAAATGATAAGCGCCTTTGTCTCCCTGATGAGAGACAAAGGCGCGCTTGTGACCTCTGCGGTACCACTCTCGTTGCCGGATGCTCCGGCCCCTCGACTGCTCTGTAACGGGAACGCCCGGCGGCAGCTACTCTCCCGGTGGATTTCGCCGCGCGGCTCACAGGGGATATTCGCCGGAGTCCCCACGCCGCTCTCACACCGAATGAGCGGCTCTCTGGGAGGGAAAGGACCGGGTACTCGTCCTGCTCAAAGCCTTTGAACTACACTATATTATAGAGCGGAAGCGGATTTGTCAACCGTCTGGGCCGTTTTTTTGCTCACAGCGCCCGGATGTCGGCGATGAGGGCGTCCACATGCTCCGGCTTCGTGCACCAGCTGGTGCACACCCGGACGGCGGTGTGGGTATCGTCCGTCTTTTCCCAGAAGGAGAAGGCGTATTTTTCCTCCAGCTTTTTCAGCCCCTCGTCGGGGAAGATGGGGAACTGCTGGTTGGTGCGGGAGTCGTACCGCAGGGCAAAGCCCTTTTCCTCGCAGGCGGCGCGGACGCGCATGGCCTGCTCCACGCCGTGGCGGCCCAGCGCCTCATACAGCCCGTCCGCCATAAGGCACTCGTACTGGATGCCCAGCAGACGGCCCTTGGCCAGCATGCCGCCCCGCTGCTTGATGAAATAGCGGAAGTCCCGCTTCAGCTCCGGCTTCGTGATGACTACCGCCTCGCCGAACAGCGCACCCACCTTGGTGCCGCCGATGTAAAACACGTCGCACAGCCGGGCAAGGTCGGGGAGGGTCAGGTCGCTCTGGGCGGCAAGGCCGTAGGCCAGCCGGGCCCCGTCCAGGAACAGGGTCAGCCCCCGGGCACGGCACACCTCGGAGATGGCGGTGAGCTCCGCCTTGGTGTACGTCACGCCGTTTTCCGTGGGGTGGGAGAGGTAGACCAGCCCGGGCTGGACGATGTGCTCGTGGGTGGAGTCATTCCAGTGGGCGTCATGGGCGGCGGCGATCTGCTCTGCGGTGATCTTCCCGTCGTCGGAGGGCAGGGGGAGGACCTTGTGGCCGGTGGACTCGATGGCGCCGGTCTCGTGGCAGTTGATGTGGCCCGGGGCGGAGCACAGCGCCCCCTGATAGGGCCGCAGGGCGGCGGCGATGACGATGGTGTTGGCTTGGGTGCCGCCCACAAGGAAGTGGACGTCGGCGTCCGGCACGGCGCAGGCATTCCGGATCATGGCCCGGGCGCGCTCGCAGTGGGGGTCAAGGCCGTAGCCCGGGGTCTGCTCCTCGTTGCTGGCGGACAGCGCCGCCAGAATGGAGGGATGGCAGCCCTCGGCGTAGTCGCATTCAAAACGGATCATGGGGATCGGTCCTTTCTGATAAAATAAGAGCCGCCTGCACCATGCAGACGGCTCTCTGTGTTAATCGCATCAGGCCAGCTTGTTCAGCTTGAGCGTCATGGCGCTCTTCTTGTTGGCTGCATTGTTCTTGTGCAGCAGACCATTGGCAGCAGCATGATCGACAGCCTTGACGGCCACCTTGTAAGCGGCATCGGCCTCGCTGCGGTTGCCACCGGCCACCGCGGCCTCAAACTTCTTCAGATCAGTCTTCAGCGCGGATTTCTGAGCCTTGTTCTGAGCGGCCTTGGTGGCGTTCACCAGAACACGCTTCTTGGCAGACTTGATATTGGGCAAACCAAACACCTCCTCCGATGTAGTAGTCTATCGGGATATAATTATCCCGTCGCAGATATGTATTTTAACATCGAAAAACGAAAAATGCAATACCTGATTTTATTTTTTTGAATAAAAGATTTTCAGACGCAAAAACTTGGGAACGAAGTGATTTTGCGCCACAACATGTGGTGCCGGGAGGGCGGAAATTATGATGCAGAGACGGACAGATCTGGCCGTTGAGGCCCATGAAATGTGGAAGGAGAGCGCCGGGGAGACCACGAAGCTGCCCGGCGTCCGGGCGGAAGAGGGGGCGCGGGAGGGCTTTGACGCCACGGTGGTGACGGTGCTGGATGAGGAGGGGGCCGCGGCCATCGGCAAGCCGGTGGGCCGGTATGTGACGCTGGAGCTGGACGGCCTGCTCCGCCGGGAGGAGGACGCCTTCGGCCGGGCGGCCCGGGCCATCGCCGCCGAGGTGGAGGCCATGGCCCCGGCGGAGGGGCTGGCGCTGGTGGTCGGTCTCGGCAACCGGGCGGTGACGCCGGACATCGTGGGGCCGCTGGCGGCGGAGCACGTGCTGGTCACCCGGCATCTGGTGGAGCAGCTGCCGGAGCATTTCGGCCACCTCCGGCCCGTGGCGGCGGCCGCTCCCGGAGTGCTGGCCCGGACGGGAGTGGAGAGCGGCGAGACGGCGGCGGCGCTGACGGCGAAGCTCCGGCCCGCCTGCGTCATCGCCATCGACGCGCTGGCCTCCCGGGCCGTGGAGCGGCTGTGCCGGACGGTGCAGCTGTCGGACACCGGACTTGCCCCCGGCTCCGGCGTGGGCAACCACCGCTTCGCCCTGAACCGGGAGACGCTTGGAGTGCCGGTACTGGCCGTTGGGGTGCCTACAGTGGTGGACGGGGCCACGCTGGCGCTGGACCTTCTGGAGCGGGCGGGTGCGGCTCTGCCGGATCGGGATGCCCTTGGCGGGGCGGACCTCTTCGTCACCCCACGGGAGATCGACAGCCGGGCGGCGGATCTGGCCCGGGCCATCGGCTACGGCGTGAGCATGGGGCTGAATCCCTCGCTGACGGTGGACGACCTCATCCAGCTTCTGGAATGACCGGCGGCCAAATTCGCCGGAAAAGTCTTGTGCTTCCCCTTTTGCTCTGATATACTGAGATGAAATTGCCGCGAAAGGGGGGCGAGAGCGTGAAGAACAAGGTGCAGGCGGCCATGAAGTACCGGCCCGTCCGGTTCGCGCTGGATATGCTGGACGTGTACTTCGGCAAACGGGTCAGCCGGGCGTCGGCGGAGCTTGCGTATTTCCTGATCCTTACCTTTTTCCCCATCCTGCTGTGCGTGTCCGTCTTTCTGGGGCGGCTGGATCTGGACCTGAGCGAGCTGCTGGCCGGGGCGGACAGGATTTTGCCCGGCGGCGTCAATGCCGTTCTGACGGAATATCTCCGATACGTCGAGGCCAGCCAGTCCCCGGCGCTGTTTTTTGCCGGGGTGATGATGACGGTGCTCCCCGCCTCCGCCGCCGTCCGGGGCCTGATGAACATCATGCACGAGATTTATGGCCGCGCCACCTTCCGGGGGCTGAGCCAGCTGGTGGCCAGCATTCTGTTCGCCCTGCTGCTGCTGGTGACCATCTATCTGTCCATCGTCGTGGTGGTGACGGGCAACTGGTTCTTTCATCTGGTGGAGCAGCTGTTCCATCTGGAGAACTTCGCCGAGCGGTTCAACACGTGGCAGTGGCTGAAGTATCTCATCCTGCTGGGGCTGGTGTTCTTGTTCATCCTGCTCCTCTATAAATTCACCGCGCCGCTGGATAAGCCCCGGCCGCCGGTGGTCATCGGTGCCTTCGCCGCGGCGGTGGCGCTGGCGGTGGCGTCCGTTATCTTCTCGTGGTTCATGAGCCGGTCCACCAACTACTCGCTGGTGTACGGGTCGCTGGCATCCATGATCATCCTGCTGGTGTGGCTGTACCTGTGCGGCAACATCCTGATTTTGGGCAACGCGGTGAACTACGTGCTCTACCGGCACCGGCTGGAGAAGATCGCCCTGCCGGAGCCGTCCGCGGCGACGGAAAAACAGGTGCAGAAATAACGCAAAATATGAGGAAAGGCGGCCAAATGGCCGCCTTTTTTGTAAAACCCCCGCCGGGATCACACGATCCCGGCGGGGGTTCTGCTTTTGATAAGAAATTATTCCAGCCCCAGCCTGGTGAGGACGGCGGTGAACCAGCCGGGCAGAGGGGCTTCCACCGTCATGCGCTCCCCGGTGGACGGGTGGGTGAAGGTGAGCTGGGCGGCGTGAAGGCACTGGCCCGCCAGACCGGGCCACGGTTTTTTCGCGCCGTACACCGTGTCCCCCAGCAGGGGGTGGCCGATGGACGCCATGTGGACGCGGATCTGATGGGTGCGGCCCGTCTCCAGACGGCAGGTGATATGGGAATAGCCGTTCCGGCTGTCCACCACCTGCCAGTGGGTGACGGCGTCCCGGCCCTCCCCGGGGCGGCAGACAGCCATTTTCTTCCGGTCCGTCCGGTGCCGGGCGATGGGGGCATCCACGGTGCCGGACTCCTCCCGGAAGCCGCCCACGGCCACGGCGTGGTACAGCCGGAACAGGGAGTGGTCCTGAAGCTGCTCCGCCAGCGCCAGATGGGCACGGTCGTTTTTGGCGGCGATGATAAGGCCGGAGGTGTCCCGGTCGATGCGGTGGACGATGCCGGGGCGGAGCTGCCCGTTGATGCCGGAGAGGGAATCCTTACAGTGGTAGAGCAGCGCGTTGACCAGCGTGCCGTCCGGGTGGCCGGGGGCGGGGTGGACCACCATGCCCACCGGCTTGTTGACCACGATGACGTCGTTGTCCTCGTACAACACATCCAGCGGGATGTTCTGGGGGACCACGTCCACCTCCTCCGGCTGGGGAGGGGTGACGGCCAGCACGGCCCCGGCGTCCAGCCGGGCGTTTTTCTTTACGGGAACGCCGCAGAGCGTCACCCGGCCCTCCTCCATCCAGCGCTGGGCCGCCGAGCGGGTGAGCCCGTCCACCGCCGCGGCCAGCAGGGCGTCCGCCCGGCCGGACTCAGGAACGGTCAGCAGGAAGGTCGGTTCCGTCATTGGCATTCTCCTTTTTGGGCTCCAGCTTTTCATAGCCGAACAGGACGTACAGCACCAGCCACACGCCGCCCACGGTGATGCAGATGTCTGCCACGTTGAACACGGCGAAATCCATGAACAGGATGTTGAACATATCGGTGACGTAGCCGAAGGCGATGCGGTCGATGAGGTTGCCCGCGCCCCCGGCCAGCACCATCACCGCCGGGACGACCCCCAGCGGGTGCCGCAGGACCTTTTTCCACAGGGCGGCGGCCATGGCGATCACCACGATGAGGGATACCACGGTGAGGACCCACGTGTGGGCCGCCAGAATGGAGAAGGCCGCGCCGGTATTCCGGACGTAGGTCAGCTCCAGCACATGGGGGATGAAGGGGACGTGCCCGCCGAGGGGAATATTGGCGCGGACCAGATATTTTACGATCTGGTCGGCAACGATGAGGATTATCGCAAGTAAAATATACAGCATGGAATCAGCCTTTCCGGTCAGCCGGCCCAGAACCGGCGAAATTACAGAATAGTTTACCACATCCGGCGGCCAACGTCCAGAACATATCCACATCCCCGGCGGGCCGGGAAAAATTCCGGCGGCGCGCATAGCTGGGAAATTTTCGGGCATACTGCCATGGTGAAAGGGGGCGCGGTCATGGGCCTATTCGGGGAAAAACAGCGGGAGGTGCCGCCACATCCCCGGCGGGAGCCGCGGTATGACTGCGCCCCCACGGCGGACAATATCGCCGGGGTGTTCGGCGGATGCGCCGACTTCAGCCGGCGGACGCTCTACCTCAACAACGACCCGGCGCGGCAGGTGGAGCTGCTGTATATCGCGGGACAGGTGCGCAACGAGCGGGCCTGCGACTACGTGCTCCGGCCCATGGAGGAAAACGAGGCCCTCCGGACGGCGGCAGACATGGACGCCGCCTTCGACCTCATGGCCAGGGGCGGGCTGTACGCTCTGTCTGTGCAGGTGCGGGAGGCGGCGGATCAGGTGATCTTCGACATGATCGACGGCTCGGTGGCGCTGTTTTTCCCGGGAAAGGCGCAGGTGCTCACCCTGTCGGCGGGGACGGAGGAGAAGCGCTCCGTCTCCGACCCGGAAAATGAGCCGGACGTAAAGGGCGCCCGGGATTCCTTCGTGGAGAACCTGCGGACGAACACCTCGCTGGTCCGGCGGCGGCTCCGTGCCCCGGAGCTGCGCATCGACGAGGAGATCGTGGGGCGGCAGTCGCTGACGCCGGTGGACGTGCTGTATCTGGAGGGCATCGCCGACCCGGCGCTGGTCAGGCAGATCCGGGGGCGGCTGGCGGACATCGACATCGACGCGCTGCTCATGACGGGCAATTTCGAGCAGTATGTGGCCGGGCAGAGAGGGACGGCCTTCCCCCTCACCGCCTACACCGAGCGGCCCGACCGGTTCTGCGCCGGGCTGGCCGAGGGCCGGGTGGGGATATTGGCCGACGGCATCCCCATGGGCTGGCTGCTGCCCGCCACGGTGGATCAGTTCTTCCGCACGGGGCAGGACCGGACATGCGGCTGGATGACGGCGGCGGCCCTCTCCGTGCTGCGGTACGCCTGTATGTTCATCACGCTGTTCCTGCCGGGGCTGTACGTGGGGGCGGTGCTGTTCCACCCGGAGATGATCCCGGTGAAGCTGGCTCTGTCCATCATCGCGGCCAAGGAAAACGTGCCCTTTCCCACGCTGGCGGAGGTGCTGGCCATGCTGCTGGCCTTTGAGGTATTGCAGGAGGCGGGGCTGCGGCTGCCGTCCTCCATCGGGCAGACGGTGTCCATTCTGGGCGGGCTGGTGGTGGGCTCCGCGGCGGTGGAGGCCCGGCTGGTCAGCCCGGCGGTGCTGGTGGCGGTGGCCGTGGCGGGCATCGCCGGGTACACCGCCCCCAGTCAGGACTTTGCCGGGGGACTGCGGATCTGGCGGTTCCTGCTGACGGTGCTGGCCGGGATCGCGGGGCTGACGGGCCTTGTGCTGGGCTGGGCGGTGCTGGTGCTCCGGCTGGCCCGGCTGGAGAGCTTCGGCGTGGCCTATCTCACGCCCTTCGCCTCCAACGCCGGGCGGCAGCGGGAGGGCCACGCGGTGTTCCGGGTGCCTCTGCCGTGGGTCAAGCTCCGGGAGGACTATCTCAACGTGGGCAACAGGAGGAACCAGCGGTGAAAAAACTCATCTTATACGCGGCGGCACTGGCCCTCCTGTCCGGCTGTGCCCCCAACGCCCGGGAGCCGGACGGCCTTGCGCTGGCGCGGGTGCTGGGGGTGGACGGCGCAGGGCCGGTGACGCTGACGGCGGTGTGCGGCGGAACGGATCAGGACGGCGGGGCGAGGGGCTCCGCCGACGGGGCAAATCTGGAAGCGGCCCGACAGGCCCTACCCTGGGCGGGGGAGCGGGAAATGGCGCTGACCAATCTCTCGTACATTATAATAGGAATGGACGCGGACGCGGGGGCGGCTGCGGCGTGGGTCATGGCGGACCGGGAGCTGAGCCCGTCAGCGGCCATGTGGCTCACGGAGGACGCGGCAGCGCTGCTGGACGGTTCCGGGGACCCAGCAGCCCGGCTGGAGGTGCTGATGGACAGCGGCGTTTCCGCCCCCACGGCGGCGGAGGTGCTGGCGGCCCTTGAAACCTCCGGCTGGGTGGAATTGCCGGTGCTGGAGAATGTGGACGGCGAATTGCGGGTGGTCAGGACGGTGCGATGGGAGGAATCGGGATGAATCGGGGCAGGCTGTCCCTGCGGCAGCTGCTGGTGACGGCGTTCACCGGCGGACTTGCCCCCGCCGCGGCGGCTGCGGGCCGGAGCTGGCAGGGGACTTTGCTGGCTCTTCCAGTGCTGCTGCTGGCCGGGTGGGGGCTGTCGGCGCTGGCCCCCCGCTGTGCACGGCTTGAGGGGAAACCGGCGGGGAAAGCTCTGCATATTCTGTATATGGTATGGGGCGCCGCGCTGCTGAGCCGGGGCCTTGCCCGGTGCGCCGGGCGGGTGGCCCGGGTGGGCGGCTCTGGGGAGAGCGAGCGGGTGTGGCTGGTGCTGCTGCTGGCGGCTCTGCTGATCTGGGCGGTGAGCGGCAAGCCCGCGGCTTTTTTTCGGGGGGCGGAGATCTTTTATCTTGGCATGGCGGCGGTGGCCGCCGCGCTATTGGTCTGGGGGGCGTTCCGGGTCCGGCCGGAATACCTCGCCGTCCCGGCAGAAAACATGTGGAGCGGATTTCTGTCGGCCATGGAGACGGGCGGGACGTTTCTGTTCGTCTTACCATATATAAACCGCACCGCAGCTGACCCGGAGGGAGTACGGCGGACGGCGGGGTGGCTGGGCGCGCTGGCGCTGATTACGGCGCTGGCCAGCCTTGTAACGGCGGGGGTGCTCAGCCCGGCGGTGGCGGCGGAGTCAGAGGAGCCGTTTTTTCTGATGACGGCCACGCTGGGCCGGTCGGCCCGGATCGAGGGACTGGCGTCCGCCCTGTGGCTGCTGGCGGACGTGACATACCTCGGTCTGCTGGCGGAGTGCTGGAATCTGCGGGAATCGGGGCGGAGCCTCGGACCGGCAATATGCGTGTGCGTCGGCGTTGTGCTGATTTTTCTGGGAGTGCCGGAGGGGCTCCCGGCGGTTTTCTGGGGCGCGGGAACGGCGGCGGTGGCCGCGGCGACGGCGCTGATCCTGCTATTGGCGGATAAAAATAGTGGGTAGTTAGGGAGAGACAACCAAGATGTTGTGGGTGCCGCGGCCCGGCGAAAAAAAGCGAAGAAAAAACGTAAAAAAGTGTTGACAAAGTGCCGCTGGTTTGGTATATTAACTGAGCGCCTGACGGGCGGGACAAAAAGTGAGCGAAAGCGAGC
>CAKUPH010000065.1 GCA_934675115.1 uncultured Oscillospiraceae bacterium
GGTGAATATGGAAGTCACCGGCGGCATTGACGCCACCGAGATCGGCAAGGATGTCGCCATGCAGATCGCCGCTCTGAATCCCCGCTTCTGGGACAAGTCTCAGGTCACTCAGGACGTGCTGGATGAGGAGAAGAAGATTATGCTCATCCAGATGTCCAACGATCCCAAGATGGCCTCCAAGCCCGATCAGGTCAAGGAGAAGATCGTCATGGGCAAGCTCAACAAGTTCTATTCTGAAAACTGCCTGCTGCAGCAGTCCTTCGTCAAGGACGGCGACGTGACCGTGGAGCAGTATATGAACAACGCCGCCAAGGCTCTGGGCGGCACCGTCAAGTTCCTGAACGCCGTTCGCTTTGAGAAGGGCGAGGGCATCGAGAAGAAGCAGGAGAACTTCGCCGAGGAGATCGCCAAGCTGGCGAAGTAAGGCTGACCCATTCAAGAGAATATGAAAACGGCCCGGGATATTTCCCGGGCCGTTTTTTATACGCCGCGATAGTGAAGCGCGAGATATTCTTCCAGACACAGGCCGCTGTCCGTGATCTCCCGGGCGGCGTCCACGCCCACGTAGCGGTAGTGCCACGGTTCCCAGATGATGCCGGTAAGATCCTCCTTGCCCTTCGGATAGCGGAGGATGAAGCCATATTCCGTGCAGTGTTCCATGAGCCATTGCTGCTCCGCAGTCTCCGCCTGCGCGTCGTCCAGCACCTGATAGCTCTGGGCGCAGATGTCCACGGCCAGCCCCAGATTGTGCTCGCTGGTGCCGGGAATAGCCACCACCGCTGCGGCGGCGTCATACGCTTCGCTATAGCTCAGGCCCTCGGCCATCCGTTCATTCACTTTCTTCTCAAACAACTCCATTTGGCGGCTCACCGTGCGGTAAGCGGAGCAGACAATGGGGGAGAGCCCTTCGGCTTTACAGTCGTTGAGCATGCGGGACAATGCGTCGTAGATCCGGCTGTCCACCTCAAGGCCGTTGTTCAGTTCCTGAGTTTCCACATCCCAGTCCTCCGGCAGAGGGTGCGCTTCGTTTGCCAGCGTCAACTGCCACGGCACGTCCTCCACGGACGGGAGTGTCGGTGTGGGTGTGGATGAGGGGAACGGTATGGGCGATGCCTGAGCGGGCTGCGAGGGGGATGGCGTTTCAAACGCCCCAACTGGCGCGGCGGCCGGATGCATGGCGCGGAACACAAAAAACGCAAGGATCGCCGCGCCGGCCAGAAACAGCAGGACCGGGGCGGGAGAACGCCGCCTGCGCCTGTAGTTTGACCGGCCTGTGTGCCGCTGGTTGAGATTTGCTGACATTGAGCCACCTCCATGGATATGAAGAGCCGTTTCTTGAGTAAACAGCGCCGTCCGCCGGCGCATTAAAATTACTATAACACAACAGCGCATGGGAAAGAAAGAGGTTCTTGCTTTTTCAGATAAAAATTTCTTCGAGAAACTTCACAGAAAATTTGCATTTGCCCCTATGCAAAAGTTTGGTTTTATATTAAAATGGAAAAAGCAAATTGCAGAGAAGGGGTCGTTTGATATGAGCGAGTTGAAATATAAGCGTGTACTGCTGAAGGTCAGCGGCGAGGCGCTGGCCGGTTCCGCCAGCCGCGGACTTGATTTTGAAGTGATCGACAAGGTGTGCGACGTCATTGCCCAGTGCAACAAAGAGGGCGTGGAGGTCGGCATCGTCGTGGGCGGCGGCAACTTTTGGCGCGGCCTGAAGGACGGTAAAGGCATGCACGAGCGCACCCGAGCCGACCACATGGGCATGCTGGCCACCACCATCAACTGCCTCGCGCTGGCCGATATTCTGGAGCAGAAGGGCGTCAGCGTCCGGGTGCAGACCGCCATCGAGATGCGATCTATCGCTGAGCCGTACATCCGCTCCCGGGCCATCCGGCATCTGGAGAAGGGCAGAGTAGTCATCTTCGGCTGCGGCACCGGCAATCCCTTCTTCTCCACCGACACGGCGGCGGTGCTCCGCGCGGCGGAGATCGACGCGGACATCATCCTGCTGGCCAAGAACATCGACGGCGTGTACAGCGCCGACCCCCGGCTGGACCCCTCCGCCGTCAAGTACGACACCATCAGCTATGACGACGTGCTGGCCCAGCACCTGCAGGTGATGGACTCCACCGCCACGTCCCTGTCCATGGACAACAATATTCCCGTGATTCTCTTCGCGCTGGAAGACCCGGAGAACATTCTCCGGGTGGTCCACGGAGAGAAGATCGGGACGATCGTAAAGGATTAAAAGGAGGAACCGAATATGAACGAGATTTGCAAGCCCTACGACGCCAAGATGCAGAAGACCATCGAAGTGGTCAAGAGCGACTTTGCCTCTGTCCGCGCGGGCCGCGCCAACGCGGCGGTGCTGGACCGGATCCAGGTGGAGTATTACGGTACCCCCACGCCCATCCAGCAGGTGGCCAGCATCTCCACCCCCGACCCCCGCACTCTGGCCATCCAGCCTTGGGACACTAGCATCCTGCGGGAGATCGAGCGCGCCATCCAGTCCTCTGATTTGGGCATCAACCCGCAGAATGACGGCCGCGTGATCCGCCTGAGCTTTCCCCAGCTCACCGAGGAGCGCCGCGTGGAGCTGACCAAGCAGGTGCGCAAGTACGGCGAGAGCGGCAAGGTCGCCATCCGGAACGTCCGCCGCGAGGCCATGGAAAATCTGAAGGATCTCAAGAAGAAGGCCGAGATCACCGAGGACATGCAGAAGGACCTGGAGAAAGAGCTTCAGGATATGACCGACAAGCGTTGCAAGGAGATCGACGTTCTCACCGCGGAAAAGGAAAAGGAACTGATGGCGGTCTGATCTGACCGATGCGGTACGATACGGGGCGCAATGCGCCCCGTTTGTGCGTTCTCCCGGCTGTTTTGACCAAAGAACCGCCTGCACGGCGGGACTAACAGCCCGGGAAGCTGACTATACTTTTCATAGCGGATAGGATGGATGGACATGGCATTATTTGGCCGAAAAAAAACAGAAAAGCCGCAGGTCGATATGACGGCGCTGCCCCGGCACGTCGCCATCATCATGGACGGGAACGGCCGCTGGGCAAAAAAGCGGGGACTGCCCCGGACGGCGGGCCACGCCGCCGGAGCGGAGACCTTCCGCGCTGTCGCGACCTTCGCCAAGGAGATCGGGCTGGACTACCTGACGGTGTACGCTTTTTCCACGGAGAACTGGAAGCGGCCGTCGGACGAAGTGAACGCCATCATGGACCTTCTGGAGAAATATCTTCATGAGGCCATTGACACCATGGCGAAGGACAAGGTCAAGATGGCGTTTTTTGGCGATCTGTCCCCGCTGAGCGACAAGCTCCGGGCGTTGTGCCATGAGACGGAGGAAATATCCAAGGGCTACGATGGCTGTCAGGTGAACATCTGCTTGAACTACGGCGGCCGGGACGAGATCGTCCGGGCGGCGAAGGCATTTGCCGCCGACTGTCTTGAAGGGAAGGCGGACGCCAACCACCTGACGGAGGAGGGCTTCGGGAAATACCTCTTTTCCGCCGGAGTGCCCGACCCTGACCTTGTGATCCGCCCCAGCGGAGAGGTGCGGATCTCCAACTTCCTGCTGTGGCAGTCGGCCTATTCCGAGTTCTATTTCACCGACGTGCTCTGGCCTGATTTTTCCAAAGACGATCTGCTCCGGGCGCTGGCTGATTATCAGCACCGCTCCCGCCGCTATGGAGGTGTTTGACCGTGGCGAAACGTATTCTGGTTGCCGTGATCTTTGTTCCGCTGCTGTTTGTCGTGATGTTTTTCCTGCCGCCTATTGGGATGACGGTGGTGGTGGCGTTTATTTCGGCGCTGGCCTGCGATGAGCTGCTCCGGGCGGCGGGGGAGGGAAAGGTGTCTCTGCCCATGAAGGCCATCTCCGTGCTGGCGGCGGCGGCCATCCCCTTCGGGGCTTGGCTGAACGCGGCGAAAATGACCGTTGGCGCCTGCGCCTTCCTCGTGATGGCGGTGTCCTTTGAGTGCGCCATCCACGCCTACGACGAAAACGAAAGCCCCATCGGCTTTTACCATGTGATGCTCACCCTGTTCGGCGGCATCCTCATCCCCACCGGGCTGTCCTCGCTGGCGGTCCTCAAATGCATGGAGCACGGCAAGTATCTGGTGCTGCTGGCGGTCATGCTCGCCTTTATCACCGACGGCGGCGCCTATTTTGCCGGGGTGTTTTTCGGCAGGCACCGGGGTATCACCCGGGTCAGCCCCAACAAGAGTCTGGAAGGCTATATCGGCGGCTTTCTCACCGGCATTATCGCGGCGCTGGTGTACGGCCTGATCGTGCGGGCAGCCTCCGGGATGCAGGTGCACTTCCTGCCGCTGGTGCTGTGCGGCCTGTTTGGCGCGGCGGCCACCGAACTGGGCGACCTGTCCTTTTCCCTCATCAAACGGCAGTACGGCGTCAAGGATTACGGTCATCTGCTGCCCGGTCACGGCGGCATGCTGGACCGGTTCGACAGCATGATCTTCTGCGCACCCGTGGTCATGTTCATCGTGATGCTGCTGCCCGTGTTCTAAGGTGATAGCATGAAGCGTACTTTATCAATACTGGGTTCTACCGGCTCCATTGGCCGGCAGACGCTGGAGGTGGCCGGGGCCTGCGGCCACCGTGTGGCGGCGCTGACAGTTAACCGCAGCGTGGATCTCGCGGAGGAGCAGGCCCGGAAGTTCAGGCCCGAGCTGGTGGCCGCGGTGGACGAGACTGCGGCGGCGGAGCTGCGCGTCCGGCTGGCAGATACGCCGGTGCGAGTGGTTTCCGGAAAGGAAGGACTGATGGAAGCCGCCTGCCTGCCCGCGGCGGACACAGTGGTCACCGCTGTGGTGGGCATTGCCGGGCTGGAGCCGACGTTGGCCGCCATCGATGCGGGCAAGCGCATCGCCCTTGCCAACAAGGAGACACTGGTGTGTGCCGGTGAGTTGGTTATGGACCGCGCGGCGGAAAAAGGGGCGGAGATCGTGCCGGTGGATTCGGAGCACTCCGCCATTTTTCAGTGTCTGCAGGGCCTCCGGGACAAAAAAGAGGTGCGGCGGCTCATCATCACCGCATCCGGCGGGCCGTTTTTCGGCAAAAGCCGGGAGGAGTTGGCCCACGTCACCCGGGCGCAGGCCTTGAAGCACCCCAACTGGTCCATGGGAGCCAAGATCACCATCGACTCGGCCACGCTGATGAACAAGGGCCTTGAGTTCATCGAGGCCATGCGGCTCTACCGTATGCCGCCGGAGAAGATCGGCATTGTGGTCCACCGGGAGAGCATCATCCACTCCATGGTGGAGTGCGTGGACGGGGCGGTTCTGGCCCAGATGGGCTCCGCTGATATGCGCCTGCCTATCCAGTACGCCCTGACGTGGCCGGAGCGGACGGAAGGCCCGGTCACGCCGCTGGATCTGCTGAACTGCCCGCCGCTGACCTTCCGTGCGCCGGACACACACACCTTCCGGTGCCTTGCGCTGGCGCTGGACTGCGCCCGGAAGGGCGGAAACTCCACCGCCGTGCTCAACGGCGCGAACGAGGCGGCTGTGGGGCTGTTTCTGGAGGATAAAATCGGCTTTCTCGATATTGCCCGGCTGGTGGAGCGGGCACTGGCGGCGGTTCCGTTTGTGGAGAAGCCGACGCTGGACGATATTCTGGCGGCTGACCGGGCGGCCCGGCAGGCCGTGTTTTCTGACTGAGGTGAATCGATTCGTGGTAAAGCTCCTGTATATTCTGCTGGCGATTCTGTTTTTCGGCGTCATGGTGGCCATTCATGAGTTCGGCCATTTCTTCACGGCCAAGCTGCTGCGGGTCAAGGTGAATGAATTTTCCATCGGCATGGGCCCGGCCATCTGGAGCAGGACGAGGGGGGAGACGCAGTACTCCTTCCGGGTGTTCCCCATCGGCGGCTACTGCGCCATGGAGGGCGAGGATGAGGAGACGGGAGATCCCCGGGCCTTTTCCATCCAGTCGTGGTGGAAAAAGCTCATTATTCTGGCTGCGGGCGCCTTTATGAATTTTATGCTGGGGCTGCTGCTGATCACCATTCTTTATGCGGGCGTGATGCAGGTCCGCGCCCCGGTCATTACTGAGTTTGCCGGCGGCTTCGCCCAGCAGGGGGAGGACGGCCTGATGGTGGGTGACCGGATCCTCAACGTGGACGGCCACGTCATCCTGATGTATAACGACGTGATCACCTACCTCAGCCGGAACGACGGGCAGGGGATGGACCTCGTAGTGGAGCGCGGCGGGGAGAGGGTCACGCTGAAGGACCTCCCGATGGAGCGGTTTGAATACGAGTATCAGGGCCGGACCTCCACCGGTTTCGGGCTTATCTTCGGTCAGGTGGATACGCTGAACCTGTGGGGCAGGCTTAAACTTGCGGCAGCTCAGACGCTGGATTTTGTCCGTATCGTGTGGCAGGGACTGATCGATCTGGTCACCGGGCAGGTCAGCATTCGTGAAATGTCCGGCGTCATCGGCATCGTGGATGCCGTGGGCAGCGCCGGGGCGGAATCCCAGACCGTTCTGGACGGCATCTTCAACGTACTGTACTTTGTGGCGTTCATCTCGGTGAATCTCGCGGTGATGAACATGCTGCCCATCCCGGCGCTGGACGGCGGGCGGATCTTTTTCGTGTTGATCAACGCGGTGGTGTACCTGTTCAGCCGGAAAAGCATCCCGGCGAAGTACGAGGGCTATGTCCACACTGCGGGCTTCCTGCTGCTCATCGTGCTGATGATCGCGGTGGCGTTCAACGACGTGTGGAAGATCATTTTTGCGTGACAAGAGGTTTTTGATATGAGCAGACAGATTACCGTGGGCGGCGTGAAGATCGGCGGCGGGGCTCCCGTCACCATCCAGTCCATGACCAATACGCCCACCCACGACGTGGAAAAGACGCTGAGCCAGATCCGGGCGCTGGCCGCCGCCGGGTGTGACATCGTCCGGGCGGCGGTGCCGGATATGGCAGCTGCCGAGGCCATCGGCGCGCTGAAGGCGGGAAGTCCCGTTCCGCTGGTGGCGGACATTCATTTTGATTATCGGCTGGCGCTGAAGGCGGTGGAGCAGGGCATTGACAAGATCCGCATCAATCCGGGCAACATCGGTTCGCCCGAACGGGTGCGGGCGGTGGCGGATGCCTGCCGGGAGCGCGGCGTGCCCATCCGTATCGGCGTCAACGGCGGCTCGCTGGAGCGGCCCCTGCTGGAAAAGTACGGCGGGCCCACGCCAGAGGCGCTGGTGGAGAGCGCACTGGGCCATGCCCGGCTGCTGGAGCAGTTCGATTTTCACGACATCTGCATCTCGCTGAAGGCATCCAGCGTGCCGGTGACCATGCGGGCCTACCGGCTGATGGCGGAACGGTATGATTACCCGCTCCATCTGGGCGTCACAGAGGCGGGAACGCCGGGGCTGGGCACCATCAAATCCGCTGCCGGGATCGGCGGCTTGCTGGCCCTCGGCATCGGAGACACCTTCCGGGTGACGCTGACGGCCGACCCGGTGGAGGAAATCACCGTGGCAAAGCAGATCCTGAAAGCTGTGGGTCTGCGGAAAGACGGGCCGGAGCTTATCGCCTGCCCCACCTGCGGTCGGACAAATATCGACCTGATCCCCATGGCGCGGGAAGTGGAAGCGCTGCTGGAACGGGTGGACAAGCCCATCACGGTGGCCGTGATGGGCTGCATCGTCAACGGCCCGGGGGAGGCCCGTCACGCGGACGTGGGCATTGCCGGCGGCCGGGGGGAGGGCGTCCTCTTCAAAAAGGGCCAGATCGTGGCAAAGGTGCCGGAGGATCAGCTGGTGCCCGAGCTGATGAAGCTGATCGATACATTATAACAAGGAGCGTTATTTCATGGCGGAGCGCAGCATGCTGACATTTGAACAGACCTTCGGCCGGTGCCGCCTGCCCGGGGATATTCTGGCGGCGCTGGGGAGCTTTCCGGTGGAGGTGCGGGTGAACAAGGCATCCCGATCCATGGAGGTGTCCGTTCAGGGGCGCGACCCCGGGGCGGAGGTGCTGGCCCGGACGGAGCAGCTGCTGACGCAGTGCTTTAAGCTCCAGTCCGCCCGGATAAAGACTGTTGCGCCGGAGCCCGCCGCGGCGCAGCCCCGAGTGTCGGCAGCCCCTCGCCAGTCGGCAGATGCGGTAGGCTCAGGGCAGGTGAAGCGCGCCCCTCAGCCGAAGCCGGAGAATGCGCAGCCAAAGCCCGCGGCAAAACCGGCTCCCGCCGCTCCCAAAGCAAAGCCTGCCGCGCCGAAGGCAGCGCCTGCGCCCGAAAAGCAGGCGGCCGCGAAGCTGGACATCCCGGAGCCGCCCAAAGATGGGCAGAAGGAGGATCTCTTTGCCCGGATGGAGGCAATGCGCAAGTCGGTGATGGGCAAGCAGGACAACGCCCCCACCGCCACCTCCGCCGGGGGCAAAAAGGTGCGGGTCAAGCAGATCTTCGGCAAGATCAGCTCCCGGAAGCAGCCCACGCCCATCGGCGAGTTGGAGCTGGACATGGGCAACGTGCTCATTGAGGGCGACGTGTTCAACGTGGAGCACCGGGAGCTGCCCCGCCGGAAGGCGTGGGTGGTGTGTTTCGACGTCACTGACTACACCGGCTCCATCCGGGTAAACCAGTTCATGGACGGAGAGGTGGCCAAGCCCATCATCAAGGACGTCAAGGTGGGGCAGCACCTTCAGATTCAGGGGCGGCTGACCGTCAGCCGCTTTGAGAGCGACATGGTGCTGGAGCCTTACGGCATCAACGAGCTGCCCAAGCCGGAGGGCCGGAAGGACAACGCGCCGGAAAAGCGGATCGAGCTGCATTTACATACGAAAATGTCCATGATGGATGCCCTGTGCGACACGAAAGAGGTAGTCAAGAAGGCCATCAGCTGGGGCCACCCCGCCATTGCCATCACGGATCACGGCGTGCTTCAGTCCTTCCCCGATGCGTACAGCGCTTCGGACAAGGGCAAGAAGATCAAGATCCTCTACGGCGTGGAGGCCTATTTCCAGAACGACGTGGACGAGCGCGTGGCCATCCACGGCCCCGGCGACATGGGACTGGAGGATGAATTCGTGGCCTTCGACCTTGAAACCACCGGCCTTGACAAGCGCTCGGACCAGATCATCGAGATCGGCGCGGTGCTCATGCGGGGCGGCGAGGTGGTGGACAAGTTCGCGTCCTTTGCCCAGCCGGGGCACCCGCTGAGCGCCAAGACCGTCTCTCTCACCAGCATCACCGACGAGATGCTGAAGGGCGCGCCCCGTCCGGCGGACGCGGTGAACGCATTTCTGGACTGGGCGGGGGACCGGCCGCTGGTGGCCCACAACGCGGAGTTCGACGTGGGCTTTATCCGGGAGTACTGCCAGCGCTCCGGGCGGGGCTTTGACCCGCTGTGGATCGACACGCTGATCCTTGCCCAGTATCTGTGCCCGGAACTGGGCAATCACCGGCTGGACACGGTGGCCAGTCATCTGGAGCTGCCGCCCTTCCAGCACCACCGGGCCTTTGACGACGCTGCCGTGTGCGGCCAGATCTTCTGGGCGCTGATCCCCGAGCTGCGGAAGGTGGGCGTCAGCCGCATCGCGCAGGTGAACGGTATTCTCAGCGGCATGAAGCGCGGCGGCAGGAGCCGCCGTTCCGCGTACCACCTCATTATTCTCGCCCGGAACCAGACGGGCCTGCGCAACCTCTATAAGCTGGTGTCCAAGAGCCATCTGGAGCACTACAACCGGTTCCCCATCATGCCGAAGTCCCTCATCAACGAGAACCGGGAGGGCCTGATCATGGGCTCCGCCTGCGAGGCGGGGGAGCTGTTCCGGGCCATTGTGGACGGCAAGGACGACCGGGAGCTGGAACGCATCGCCTCGTGGTACGACTATCTGGAGATCCAGCCCCTGTCCAACAACGCGTATATGCTGCGGCCGGACAAGGAGGGCCACTGCATTGCCCGGGACATGGAGGACCTGCGGAATTTCAACCGCAAGGTGGTGGCGCTGGGCGACGCGCTGGGCAAGCCGGTGTGCGCCACCGGCGACGTGCATTTCATGGAGCCGGAGGACGAGATCTACCGCCATGTTCTGCTGGCGGCCAAGGAATTTGATGACGCGGACAGCCCCAACCCGCTGTATTTCCGCACCACGGAGGAAATGCTGGAGGAATTCCGCTATCTGGGGGCGGAGACGGCCCACCGGGTGGTCATCGACGAGCCGGCCCGGATCGCAAGCTGGATCGACAACGTGCGCCCCCTGCCGCAGGGCCTGTTCGCGCCGAAGATCGAAAATTCCGCAGGCCAGCTGAAGGATCTGGTGTGGGGCAAAGCCCACCGGCTGTACGGCGACGAGCCGCCCCAGATCGTGGTGGACCGCATTAACGCCGAGCTGAAGGACATCATCGGCTGCCATTATGACGTCATCTACATGTCCGCCCAGAAGCTGGTGCAGAACTCGCTGGAGCACGGTTATCTGGTCGGCTCCCGGGGCTCCGTCGGGTCCTCGCTGGTGGCGTTCATGTCCGGAATTACCGAGGTAAATTCACTGCCCGCCCATTACCGCTGCCCCAACTGTAAGCACTCCGATTTTGACTACGCGCAGGACCCGGCGCACCCCTACGGCTGCGGCGCGGATATGCCGGATATAAAATGCCCGGTGTGCGGCGCGGATTATGAGAAGGACGGCTTCAACATCCCCTTTGAGACGTTTCTGGGCTTCGGCGGCGACAAGGTGCCGGATATTGACCTGAATTTCTCCGGTGAGTACCAGTCCAACGCCCACCGCTACACCTTCGAGCTGTTCGGAAACGAGCATGTGTTCCGGGCGGGTACCATCGGCACCGTGGCGGAAAAGACCGCCATCGGCTATGTCCGGAAGTACATGGAACGCATCGGGAAGGAAGTGCCCTTTGCGGAGGTCATGCGGCTGGCCAAGGGCTGCGTCGGCGTCAAGCGCACCACCGGGCAGCACCCCGGCGGCATGGTGGTCATTCCGCAGGACAAGGAAATCTACGATTTCTGCCCGGTCCAGCACCCAGCGGATGACAAGGACTCCGACATCATTACCACACATTTTGAATATCACTCCATGGAGTCCAACCTGCTGAAGCTGGATATGCTGGGGCACGATGACCCCACTATGATCCGGATGCTTCAGGACATCACCGGGGTAGATCCCACCAAGATCCGGCTGGACGATCCGGACACCCTGAGCCTGTTCACCTCGTCGGAAAAGCTGGGCTTTGAGGACGACCCCATGCTCGGTCCAACGGGCGCCGTCGCCATCCCGGAATTCAACACGAAATTCACCCGCGGCGTGCTGGAGGAGACCCAGCCCGTTCAGGTGGATACCCTGCTGCGGATCTCCGGCTTTACCCACGGCACCGACGTGTGGCTGGGCAACGCCCGGGACCTGATCATCAGCGGCTCCGTCGGCACACAGGAGTGCGTAGGGTGCCGTGACGACATTATGATCTATCTGATCTCTAAGGGCATCGACGCGAAGCTGGCTTTCAAGATCATGGAGGCTGTCCGGAAGGGCAA
>CAKUPH010000066.1 GCA_934675115.1 uncultured Oscillospiraceae bacterium
AGTTGTCCTCCTTGCCGAACTTGAAAATGTGGTCGGCGGGCACGCCGATCTCCTCGTTCCAAATGCGGAAGGCCTCGTCGTCGGCGGGGGTGGTCTCGTTGCCGGCGAACACGGAGGGGTACAGCCGGTCGGGATCAAGGCCCACCCACTCAGGGGAAGTCAGGAACTCCCACGCCCAGTGGATGGCTTCGTTCTTGAAGTAGTCGCCGAAGGAGAAGTTGCCCAGCATCTCAAAATAGGTGCCGTGGCGGGCGGTGTGGCCGATGTTCTCGATGTCGCCGGTGCGGATGCACTTCTGGCAGGTGGTGACGCGGTGGCGGGGGGGCTCCTGCTCGCCGGTGAAGTAGGGCTTCATGGGCGCCATGCCGGAGTTGATGAGCAGCAGGGACGCGTCGTTCTGGGGAATGAGGGAAAAGCTGGGCAGGCGGAGATGGCCCTTCGTCTCGAAGAAGGACAGGAACATCTCGCGCAGCTCGTTTACCCCGTAGGGCTTCGGGTTTTTCATGCGTGATTACCTCCCAAGTTATGTGAAATCTTTTTGATCTCTGATTTATTGGCCCTCCGGCCAAAATAAAAGCCCCGCCCGGTTTTCAGGGGCGAAGCTGCGCTCCGCGGTACCACCCTGATTATCCCATGGCAGGACATCTCAACTCATCCGCTAACGGGGATGGGCCGTCCCGGTCGTCCCGGGCTGCTGGTGAAGCGGCGCGCGCAGACGCTCTGCCGAAGGCTCTCACCGTCCCTTCTCGCTCATGGCCGCAGACTGCGCTTGACTTCGTCAAGGCTTTTAGCTGTTTTATTTTATCACAGTTTTATCCGTTGTCAATACCCACAAACCGCCAAAAACCGGGCCGTTTTACCGGCCCGGTCTTTCGATTATATTCAGGAGTTCTCCCGGCAGGCCCGGATGATAGACAACGGCGGCGCGGGCCGGGGCAGCTTCATGCGGAACACCATCTGGGGGTGCCTCGGCTCGCTCAGCGGCCCGCCCTCCGCGTCCTCCATCATGGGGGCGGTGAAGGCCGTGGCCGCCGTGTCCGGCCCCATGAGCTCCACCTCGTCCCCGGCGGCGAACTTGTTGCGCAGGGACAGCGTGGCGTTGCCCTCGCTGTCGCAGTCCGTCACCACCGCCAGCACCTGCCAGTCCCGGATGTACCGGGCAGAATCGGTGTACTGGCCGGGGTAGCCGTAATAGAAGCCGGTGGAGTAGTGCCGGTGGCTCACCTTGTCCACCTCCGCCCGCCACACCGGGTCCAGTTCCCGGCCCTCCGCCGCCGCGTCGATGGCGTGGCGGTAGGCGGCGGTGACGGCGGCGGCATAATAGGCGCTCTTGGCCCGGCCCTCGATCTTCAGCGAGTCCAGCCCCGCGTCCATCAGCTCCGCCACGTGGTCGATCATGCACATATCCCGACTGTTCAGAATGAACGTCTCCCCGTTTTCCTCGAAAATCGGGAAATACTCTCCCGGCCGCTTTTCTTCCATGAGGGCGTACTGATAGCGGCAGGGCTGGGCGCAGGCCCCCCGGCTGGCGTCCCGCCCGGTCATGTAGTTGGACAGCAGGCACCGGCCGGAATAGCTCACGCACATGGCCCCGTGGACGAAGGCCTCCACCTCCAGCTCCCGGGGCGTTTTCGCCCGCAGCTCCCGGATCTCGTCCAGCGACAGCTCCCGGGCCAGAATGACCCGGCTGGCCCCCAGATCGTACCACGCCCGGGCCATCTCGTAATTCGTGACCCCCGCCTGAGTGGAGACGTGCACCTGCACATGAGGGGCGTATTTTTTGCACAGGGCCAGCACGCCCACGTCGGCGGCAATGACCGCGTCCGCCCCCAGCGACTCCAGCAGCTCCAGAAAGGCGGGCAGCCGGGCGATCTCATCGTTCCGGGCCATGGTGTTGCACGTCACGTGGACCCGGACGCCGTGCCCGTGGGCCAGCGCCACCGCCTTCGCAAGGCCGTCCTCGTCGAAGTTTCCGGCGAAGGCCCGCATCCCGAAGGTGTTTCCCGCCAGATACACCGCGTCCGCCCCGTAGGCCACGGCCATGGTCAGCCGCTCCATATCCCCCGCCGGGGCCAAAAGCTCCGGCTTACCCATTGGAGGAATACTTCTGCACCAGCTGCTGGTGCTCGGCGTAGGTTTTGCTGAACTCGTGGCGCTTGGTCTCCGGGTTGAGAACATAGTAATAATACTTGGTGCTGTCCGGCTCCATGGCCGCCGCCAGCGCCTTCATGCCCGGGTTGGAGATAGGCCCGGCGGGCAGGCCCTTGTACAGATAGGTGTTGTAGGGGGAGTCGATGGCCTTGTCCGCCTCAGTGGGCACCTTGCCGCCGTTGAGATAGCTCAGGGTGGCGTCGATCTGGAGGAAGCCCGCCGTCTCCGCCCCGGTGTTGTTCAGGCGGTTGTAGATGACGGAGGCGATGGTCTTGTAGTCCTCGCCGTCGGTCTCCTTCTCGATGAGGGAGGCGATGGTGACGATGTCGTGGAGGGAGAACTGGCTCTCCTCGTTGAAGCGGCTCATATAGCCGCTCATCTTCTTATCGAAGTTCACCAGCATCTTGTTGATGACGTACTTGGGGTTCTCGCCCTTGTAGAACGTATAGGTGTCCGGGAACAGATAGCCCTCCAGCCGGTGGTAGTCCCCCAGCGGGATGTCCTTGAGCCAGTCAAAGCTGTACTCCCACGTGGCCGCCATGTCCTGGAGCTTGGCCTGAGTGGTGACGCCCTCCTTTTCCAGTAGGGCAAACAGCTGGTCGATGGTGTAGCCCTCGGGGATGGTCACGTCCACGGTCTGCCGGGTGGAGGAGGACGCGCTCATGTTGGACACCAGCGCCCGGTAATCCATCTCGCTGTCCAGTTCGTAGGTCCCGGCCACGATCTTCTGATCTGCCTTGGAGAACATGCCGAACAGCTTGAAGAGGAACTTGTACTCCACAAGTCCGGCATCCTTGAGCTGATCCGTCACGTAGTTCATGTCCACCCTGGACTCCGTGGTGGTCACGCCGTTGTCGTCGGTGACCTCCGTGTAGGTGACGACGCTCTCCGGGATCTCAATGACGGCGGAGGTCTCATCCTTGTTCAGGGACAGCAGGTCGTTGGCCCATGACCAGCCCACGGTGGCCAGCACGGCGGACACGCCGATGACCACCAGAACGTATAAGAAGGCCGCCGCGGCCTTGGCCCCGCTGGAACGGCGCCGCCGCTTCTTCTGCGGCTGGCTGGTGCGCGTCCGACGGACAGTGCCGTTGGGGTTTCTCTGTTCTTCTGCCATGTAGTAGTTCACTCCTAACGCAGTATGTGTCAGTATCATATCCAGTTTTTCCGTCTTTCAGGCCATCGGCCGCCGTTGGGAACCCATCGGTACGCCCCGGCATAGGATAACTCGGAAACGGCGACAGGCGCCGGCCCCGAAGCCCTTGAAAAAGGCTCCCGGGCCGATGTCCGGGCCGGACTAAATCAAAGAGGTGACGTTGTATGTGTTGTGGGAATAACGGTTGGGGCAACGGCTGCTGGTGGATCATCATCCTGATCCTCATCCTGTGCTGCTGCGGCGGCTGGGGCGGCTGCGGCAACGGGTGCGGCAACGGGTGCGGCTGCAATAATGGCTGCGGCTGCGACAACGGCTGCGGCTGCTGACAGCGGGCCTACTTAGGCGGGCGGGGCGGATGCTCCGCCCGCCTTTGCCGTTTCCTTACTCGCCGTAGTGCATCCCGGCCCGGACGGACTCCGCCGTCTCCGCCCCCTTGAGTGCGGTGAGCAGGGCCAGCCCAAAGTCAAACGCCGCGCCGGGCCCCCGGCCGGTGATGAGCTTCCCATCGGTGACGGCGGGCAACTCCATGCGGGCGGTGACGCCCGCGGCGGTCAGGTCCCCCTCCATGCCGGGGTAGCACACGGCGGACGCGCCCGCGCCGATGATCCCCCGGCGGCCCAGCATGGCGGGGGCGGCGCAGATGGCCGCGAGCCAGATGCCGTCATCCTCCGCGGCCCGGCGCACCAGCGCCATGGCGGCGGCGCTGCCCTCGATGGATGCCACGCCCCCCAGTCCTCCGGGAAGCACCAGCATATCTCCCTCCGCAAAACTGACGCTTTCCGCCGCCGTGTCACAGCAAACGGCGATCTTGTGAGCGCCGGAAACGGTCATGCCGCCGATGCCGGTGAGCGCGGCCTCCACGCCGCCCCGGCGGAGCACGTCGGCGGTGACCAGCGCCTCAGCCTCTTCAAACCCTTCGCCCAGCAGGATATAGACCATCGAAAACACTCCTTACTTTATAATACTGTCCACGATCTCCATGACCTCCCGGTGGATGTCCTCCATGGTGCGGAGCTGTCCCGCCCCGTCCACGCACCGGACCCGCCGCCAGCCGTAAAATTCCGCCGCCTGCGCCGCTGCGCCGCAGCAGGTTCGGAGATACTCCGTGTCCACCTCGTGGATGTCGGCGGTGGTGTGGGTGGCCGCCTCTCTGGCCCGGAGGTTTTCCACCGACCGCTCCACCGGCATGTCCATCCACAGCACCGCGTCCGGCCGGGGCAGGCCCAGCCGGTCGTACTCAAAATCCGCCAGCCAGCGGAAAAACTCCTCCCGCTCCTCCGGCGGCAGCTTGGACGCCTGATGGACGGCGTTGGAGGTGGTGTACCGGTCGGCCACCATCAGGCCGCCGTTTTCGTAGTAGCCGCCCCAGTCCTGCCTGTACCCGGCATACCGGTCCACGGCGTAAAAGGTGGACGCGGCGTAGGCGTTCACGTCGGAGGGGTGGGAGCCGAACTTTCCCCCCAGATAGAGCCGCACCAGCGCTGAGGACTCCTCCTGATACCGGGGAAACACCATGGTGCGGAACTCCTGCCCCCGGGCGCGCAGCGCCTCGCAGGCCAGCCGGAACTGGGTGGACTTGCCGGAGCCGTCCGTCCCTTCAAATACGATCAGCTTCCCGGACATGGGAAACACCTCCAAATCAAGTTCTGCTTACTTGCCGCGCAGCCGCGCCCCGGCGGCGGACACCAGAAACAGCGGCAGCTTCGCCATCCGCCCGATGCGGGACGGCTGGGTGCACAGGCGGTAGAACCACTCCATGCCCAGCTTCTGGAACGCCTCCGGCGCACGCTTCACCGTCCCGGCGAACACGTCCAGCGAGCCGCCCAGCCCCACCAGCAGTTTCGCGCCGGTGGCCGCACCGTTGGCGGCGATCCACTTCTCCTGCTTGGGCGCGCCGAGGCAGACGAACACCGCCTCCGCCCCACTGTCCCGGATGGCCTGCACCACCGGGCCGTCCTCCTTGAAGTAGCCGTCGTGGGTGCCGCAGATCACAAGGCCGGGGTACTTCGCCTGAAGGTTGGCCGCCGCCATCTCCGCCACGCCGGGCTTCGCCCCCAGCAGGTACAGCCGCCGCCCGGTCCGCGCCATGCGCTCCATGAGGGCGGAGGCGAACTCGATGCCCGGCACCCGGCCCTTCAGCGGCCGGCCCAGAATCTTCGCCGCGTGGATGACCCCCACGCCGTCCGCCAGCACCAGCGCCGCGTCCGCCAGTATCTTGGCAAACTCCGGGTCCTTTTCCGCGATCTGCACGATCTCCGGGTTGGGGGTGGCCACCAGATGGGGCCCCTCCTCGTCCAGCAGGGCCATGCCCCTGTCCACCGCTTCCTCCAGCGTCACGTCGTCAAAGGCGACGCCCAGCACATCGGTACGCACTGTCTTGCTCCTTCCCGCCGGCGCGCAGGGCGCACCGACCCATTATCATTTTCAGGTCATTTTACCACAACCGTTCCCAAAAGTCCATCCCGAAGGCCAACTGTTCACAGACTGTCCAAAACCTTCCCCGGCAAAATCACCAGCCCATCCGCTGATTTTACGTAAAAAACCGTGTGTTTTCTCCTTGACATCAATGCATTAAAGCGTTATACTGTCCTCACTGAGCCGGACAGGCTCTGTATTCTTTGTCTCACCGCTTTGTTGCCGCAAAGCAATAAAGCAATTGTTTTGTCTGGAGGAAATGAAAATGAAAAAGCTCTCCCGCATCCTCGCGATGGTCATGGCGCTGGCCATGGTCCTCGCTCTGGCCGGATGTTCCAACTCCGGCTCCGGCGACAGCAACAGCGCCGCCCCGTCTGACAACACCGAAACTCAGACCCCCGATGCCAACACCCCCGATGACGGCGGCGACGCCAAGACCTATCTGGTGGGCATCTGCCAGCTGGCGCCCCACGTGGCGCTGGACGCCGCCACTCAGGGCTTCAAGGACGCTCTGGTGGAGGCCCTCGGCGACAGCGTGAAGTTTGACGAGCAGAACGCCGCCGGCGAGTCCGCCACCTGCGCCACCATCGTTAACGGCTTCGTCTCCAAGGGCGTGGATCTGATGCTGGCCAACGCCACCCCCGCCCTGCAGGCCGCCGCCTCCGCCACCGGCGACATCCCCGTGCTGGGTACCGCCGTCACCGAGTACGGCGTGGCGCTGGGTATCGACGGCTTCACCGGCACCGTGGGCACCAACGTCTCCGGCACCTCCGATCTGGCCCCGCTGGACGAGCAGGCCCAGATGATCAAGGACTGGTGCCCCGACGCCAAGACCGTGGGCCTGCTGTACTGCTCCGCCGAGCCCAACAGCAAGTATCAGGTGGACACCATCCAGACCTGTCTGGAGGCCCTCGGCTACACCTGCACCCAGTACGCCTTCTCCGACACCAACGACATGGCCTCCGTCACCCAGACCGCCGCTGACAACAGCGACGTACTCTATGTCCCCACCGATAACACCATCGCCAACAACACCGGCATCGTGGACAACATCTGCAACGGCAAAATCCCTGTGTTCGCCGGTGAGGAGGGCATCTGCGCCGGCTGCGGCGTGGCCACCCTGTCCATCAGCTACTACGATCTGGGCGTCGCCACCGGCAAGATGGCCGTCAAGATCCTGACCGGCGAGGCCAACGTGGCCGAGATGCCCATCGAGTACGCCCCTCAGGTCACCAAGAAGTACAATCCCGTCACCTGCGAGGCTCTGGGCCTGACCGCCCCCGACGGCTACGAAGCCATTGAGTCCAACTGAACCAAAATTTGTTGAAAAAAGAGCGGAAAGGGGACTTCCCTTTTCCGCTCTTTGGCGCTATAATGGATAAGTGCATCATATCATTGAAGTGCTTCTGAATATCCGCGGCTCGTCCGCGGCCATGGGAGGAAACCATCTATGCTTGGCTTCATCAACGCGCTGCCGGGAGCGGTGTCTCAGGGTCTCATCTGGGGCATCATGGCCATCGGCGTCTACATCACCTACAAGATCCTCGACATCGCCGACCTGACGGTGGACGGCTCCTTCTGCACCGGCGGTGCCGTGTTCGCCATGCTGTTCGGCGGCGGCGTGAACATCTGGATCGCTCTGCTGGCCGCCCTTCTGGCCGGTATGCTGGCCGGACTGGTCACCGGCCTGCTCCACACCGCCTGCGGCATCCCCGCCATTCTGGCCGGTATCCTGACCCAGCTGAGCCTGTGGTCCATCAACATGGCCATCATGGGCATGAAGGCCAGCGTGGCCATCAGCGTCACCAACCCCGAGGTCCTCAACAAGCTCCTCGTCTCCCTGCGCTTCGTGCAGGAGGTGGCCAAGGGCTCCATGCCCTTCTTCCGGCACCCCATCTTCGTGGTGGGCCTGTTCACGCTGGTCATCATCCTCATCCTGTACTGGTTCTTCGGCACGGAGCTGGGCTGCTCCCTCCGGGCCACCGGCGCAAATCAGGCCATGGCCCGTGCCCAGGGCATCAACACCAGCTTCAACAAGGTGCTGGCCCTGATGATCTCCAACGGCCTTGTGTCCCTGTCCGGCGCGCTGCTGGCCCAGTACAACGGCGCCAATGAGATCAACGTGGGCCGCGGCGCCATCGTCATCGGCCTTGCCGCCGTCATCATCGGCGAGGTACTGCTGGGCAAGGTGTTCCAGAACTTCGGCCTCAAGCTCCTGTCCGTGTCCATCGGTGCCATCATCTACTACATCGTCATGCAGGCGGTGCTGGCGCTGGGCCTGAACCCCAACTACCTCAAGCTCCTTTCCGCCGCGGTGGTGGCCGTGTTCCTCTCCGCGCCCTACTGGAAGAGCAAGTATTTCTCCAAGCCTGTGAAAAAGGGAGGCGCGACCCATGCTTGACGTCAAGAATATCTCCAAGACCTTCAACGCGGGCACCGTCAACGAAAAGACCGCCCTCAACGGCCTGTCCCTCCACCTGAACGAGGGTGACTTCGTCACCGTCATCGGCGGCAACGGCGCGGGCAAGTCCACCCTGCTCAACGCCGTAGCCGGTGTCTGGCCGGTGGACGAGGGCTCCATCACCATCGGCGGCGTGGACGTGACCCACATGGCCGAGCACAAGCGGGCCAAATACATCGGCCGCGTGTTTCAGGACCCCATGATGGGCACCGCCGCCACCATGCAGATCGAGGAAAATCTGGCGCTGGCCATGCGCCGGGGCAAGCCCCGCACCCTCCGCATCGGCATCACCAAGGAGGAGCGGGAGCAGTACAAGGAGATGCTGAAAATTCTGGATCTGGGCCTTGAGGACCGCCTGACCTCCAAGGTGGGCCTGCTGTCCGGCGGACAGCGTCAGGCGCTGACCCTGCTGATGGCCACCCTCCAGAAGCCGAAGCTCCTCCTGCTGGACGAGCACACCGCCGCGCTGGACCCCAAGACCGCCGCCAAGGTGCTGGGCGCCACCGAGCGCATCGTGAACAAGGATCACCTCACCACCCTGATGATCACCCACAACATGAAGGACGCCATCGTCCACGGCAACCGGCTCATCATGATGTACGAGGGCCGGGTGGCGCTGGACATCTCCGGCGAGGACAAGAAAAAGCTCACCGTGGAGGACCTGCTGGCCAAATTCGGTCAGGCCACCGGGTCTGACGAAGCGGATGACAAGCTGCTGTTGAGCTGACGGTGGCCTGACCCCCGCGAAAGCGGGCGGCGCGGGTGCGCCGTACAGGTATTTTTGCGCAGGCAAAAATCCTGGCGCAGGGCGGATTCACTTCGCCCGAGCATTCAAAAAAACAGGGTTCCCGCCCGGTGAAACCGGGTGGGACTCAGGCCACCGGGTCCGACGAAGCGGATGACAAGCTGCTGTTGAGCTGACCTGCCGTAACCTGCAAGGTGCCCGGCGCATACTATGCGCCGGGCGCTTTTCACTTTTTCCGGGCCGTAAATTGACTTTGTGCCCAAAACCGGGTAAACTGAGAAGAACCACACAAATCTTGAAACTGAGGTGTTTTTAATGGCACAGTTCAGCGAGTTTACCTTCCCCTCCAGCGACGGCGTCCACCAGTGCCACGCCTGCCTGTGGCTGCCCGACGAGGGCGAGCCCAAAGCCGTGGTGCAGCTGGTCCACGGCATCTGCGAATATGCCCAGCGGTACGACCACTTTGCCCGCCATCTGGCAGATCACGGCTTCGCCGTCTGCGGCCACGACCATCTGGGCCACGGCAAGACTGCCGCCGGGCCGGAAGAGTACGGCTATTTCACCGAGTGGTCCCACCTCTCCCGGGACGTGTACGCCCTGCGGCAGCGGATGGGGGAGCGGTTCCCCGGCCTGCCCTACTTCCTGCTGGGGCACTCCATGGGCTCCTTCGTGGCCCGCACCTACCTCATCGACTACCCCGGCACCCTCAGCGGCTGCATCCTCTCCGGCACCGGGCAGGAGGCCCCCGCCACCGTGGCGCTGGGCAAATGGCTCACCGGCATGGGCGACCCCCACAAGGTCAACCGCCTGTTCTACAACCTGTCCATCGGGGCGTACAACAAGCAGTTCAAGCCCAACCGCACCTCCGCCGACTGGATCTGCCGGGACGCCGCCGTGGTGGACAAATACCTTGCCGACCCGCTGTGCAATTTCCAGACCACCGCGGGCATGAACCACGCCATGATGACCGGCCTGCAATATATCTCCGCCCCGGAGAACCTGAAAAAGATGGACCCGGACACCCCGGTGTACCTCTTCTCCGGCGATCAGGACCCGGTGGGCGCCAACGGCAAGGGCGTGCGCAAGGTCCACGGCTATTTCAAGGACAGCGGCACAAAGGACCTGACCCTGAAATTCTACTCCGGCGGGCGGCATGAAATGCTCAACGAGACGAATAAGGATGAGGTGTACGCCGACGTGCTGGCGTGGCTGAACGCCCGCATCTGACCATTTTCCCATAAGGACGTGACATCTTGTATATTTTCGATCTGGACGGCACCCTGCTGGATTCCAACGGGCTCTGGGGCGAGGTGGACGAGGAATTTCTCGCCCGCCGGGGCCTTGCGGTGACCGGGGAGTACGCGGAGGCCATTTCCCGCTGCATCTTCCCCACGGCGGCGGTCTACACCAAAGAGTATTACCACCTGCCCGACAGTCCGGCGGATATCATGGCCGAGTGGGACGCGCTGGCCGCCCACCACTACCGGGATCTGGCCCCGCTGAAGGCCGGGGCGGCGGAGCTGCTGGCCAAATACCGGGCGGAGAACGTCCCCATGGCCATGTTCACCGCCTGCCGCCCGGAGCTGTGCCGCATGGCACTGGAGCGCTTCGGTCTCACCGGGTATTTTCAGCACATCGTCTACGCCGAGGAGATTGGCCTTGAAAAGCACGACCCCGCCTGCTTTATCCGGCTGAGCGAGCTGCTGGGCGTCTCCCCCGCCGAATGTACCCTCTTCGACGACAGCCCCGCCAACTGCGCCACCGCCCGTGCCGCCGGGATGCGGGTGGTGGGCGTGTACGACGATCTCTACGCCGGCCGTCAGGACGAGATGCGCGGGCTGTGCGGCCGGTACGTCGGCTCTCTGGATGAGCTGCTGTAAGTTTTTCGTCGTTTTCCGGCGTATCCGACAGCTTTTTTCGCCGCGTTTTCCCGTGATTTTCCGCGGCTTTTTACCCGTTTGCTGCACGTTTTCTCCCCTCGCCACTCTTATCAAAAAGACCGCACCCGCTCGCATGAGCAGGTGCGGTCCTCTAAAAAGTCGCTCGTATTGAACGGAATCTAATTCAGCCTGAAATAGCAGGTATTCTTCCCTCTTCCTTCTTTTTTCAGCTCTCCGGCTGCGACTAACTTGCGCAAGGCCCCTTCAATGGAGCTGTCACTGAGCGTCGGGCAAAGCTCCCGGATGTCCTGCTTATTGAACCGCCCGATTCTGTTCTTGCTTGCTCTGCGCACCATTTCCAGTGCGGGCAGCTTGGTTTCCACAAGCGCCACGCGATCCTCGAAGTCCTTATATGCCGCAAGGATCGTCCCGAGCAGGTACTTGATGAAAGGCACTACATCTTCCGTGCCTTCGTGCCAGCCGGTTTGCGCCTGTGCAAGCGCATCGTAGTACAGATCCTTGTTTTTGGCGATTTTGGCTTCAAGGGAGATATACTTGCCGACATAAAAGCCGTTTCGGTACAGAAGCAGCGTCGTGAGCAAGCGGCTCATTCTTCCGTTTCCGTCATTGAAGGGGTGGATGCACAGAAAGTCATGGATGAAAACCGGGATTGCGATCAACGG
>CAKUPH010000067.1 GCA_934675115.1 uncultured Oscillospiraceae bacterium
GTAATACAAACGAAACTTTTCCGGGTATCCTGTGCACAAAAAATCAAACAATCAGCGGATTGCCTAAATTTTAACGATTAAATTCAGCTTTATCTACAATAGACGCATCAACTTTCGAAACCTATAATATGTAATAAATAAACCGTGCCGGGGGCGTTTTGTGCCGAAATTATTGGACATTTTCCCAATTTTGTCTACATTTCAGGTCCAAATCACAATTTCCTCCGGTAAGGGCGCCCGGAACGCGCCCAAGCGGGGAGAAAGGATGAATAAAGCTATGTCATTGCTTACGCGGCTGCACCGGCCTGGCGGTGTGCACCTGCCGCACCACAAGGAAGCCGCCGGCGAGCCGACAGAGAAGATGCCGCTGCCCAAGGAGATCGTGCTCCCAATGGGCCAGCACATCGGCGCGCCGTGCAAACCCGTGGTCAAGAAGGGCGACCATGTGGACGTGGGCACACTGGTGGGCGAACCCGGCGGCTTTGTCAGCTCCGGGATCTACTCCGGCGTGTCTGGCACCGTGAAAAAGGTAGACACGATCTACTACAACACCAACACAATGGCCACCGTTGTGGTCATTGAACCCGATGGGCTCCAGACCGTTGACCCGGCCATCCATCCGCCGGTGGTCACGGACCGGGAGTCCTTTATTCAGGCTGTCCGGGACTGCGGTCTGGTAGGCTTGGGCGGCGCGGGCTTCCCCACGGCGGTGAAGCTGGCTCCCAAGAACCTCGACAAGATCGACACCCTCATCATCAACGCCGCCGAGTGCGAGCCCTACCTCACCTCCGACCACCGGGAGATGCTCGAGTGCGCCGACGACATCGTCAAGGGCATCGACGCCATTCTTCAGTGGCTGGCCCTGCCCGCCTGCGTCATCGCCATCGAGAACAACAAGCCCGACGCCATCGCCCTGATGAAGGAAAAGACCGCCCACATGTCCAAGGTCACGGTGCAGGCCCTGCCCGCCACCTACCCTCAGGGCGCTGAAAAGGTCATCATCTACTCCGTCACCGGCCGGGAGCTGCCCCGGGGCGCTCTGCCCGCCGACGTGGGCGTCATCGTGGACAACGTCACCACCGTGGCCGCCATCGGCCGCTATCTGGACACGGGCATGCCCCTGACCACCAAGCGGCTGACCGTCGCCGGCGATGTCTTCGCCAAGCCCCGCAACGTGGAGGTCGTGGTGGGCACCCTCATCGGCGACGTCATCAACTACTGCGAGCCCATTGCCGAGCCCCGGAAGATCATCAGCGGCGGCCCCATGATGGGCACGAGCCAGATGGACGTCAACTACCCCATCACCAAGCAGAACAACGGCCTGCTGGCCTTCAGCGAAAAGCTGGCCGCCGTGCCCGAGCCTACCCCCTGCATCCGCTGCGCCCGCTGCATCTCCGCCTGCCCCGCCGGGCTGAGCCCCGTGGAGATCCACGACGCCTACCACAAGTTCGATCTGGACGCCGTGGTGGAGCTGGACGCCGACCTGTGCATGGGCTGCGGCTGCTGCAGCTACATCTGCCCCGCCAAGCGGCAGCTCACACAGGCCGTCACGCTGGCCCGGGATCTTATGAAGGAAAGGGGTCTGAAAAAGAATGGTTAATCAGGTAAGCCATCTGGCGGTCTCCCCCAACCCCCACATCCGCTCCGGCGCCACCACCCAGAAGATCATGCTCACCGTGGTCATCGCCATGCTGCCCGCGCTGGTGGCCAGCGTGATCATCTTCGGCTTCCGGGCGCTGCTGCTCACCGCCGTCACCGTGGCCTCTGCGGTGCTCTTCGAGTATTTCTGGTGCATGATCCGGCACCAGCCCAGCAGCGTGAGTGACTGCTCCGCCATCGTCACCGGCCTGCTGCTGGCCTTCAACCTGCCCGCCACCCTGCCCCTGTGGATGGCCGTGGTCGGCTCCTTCGTGGCCATCGTCATCACCAAGGAGCTGTTCGGCGGCATCGGCCGCAACTTCGCCAACCCCGCCATCGTGGGCCGCATGGTGCTGGCCGTGTCCTTCACCGGGCGCATGACCAACTATGCCTTCCCCGCCACCCTGTCCGGCGTGGACGCCCTGTCCTCCGCCACCCCGCTGGCCGTGGCCGGCTCCGTCAAGCTGCCCTACCTCGACCTGTTCCTGGGCACCCACGGCGGCGTGCTGGGCGAGACCTGCGCCCTTGCCCTGCTCATCGGCGGCATCTTCCTCATCGCCACCCGCACCATCAAGGCCACCATCCCTGTGACCTATCTGGCCACCGTGGCGGTCATCAGCCTGCTCACCGGCCATGACGTTCTGGTGCAGCTGCTCAGCGGCGGCCTGCTGCTGGGCGCCTTCTTCATGGCCACCGACTATACCACCAGCCCCTACACCACCAAGGGACAGATCGTCTATGGTCTGGGTCTGGGCATCATCACCTGCGGCATCCGCTTCTGGGGCAACATGGCCGAGGGCGTCAGCTACTCCATCCTCATCATGAACCTGCTGGTGCCCTACATCAACGTGCTGACCCGCAACCGGCCCCTGGGAACTGGAGGTGCCAAGAAATGAACGCGAAACAGTCTACCTGGAACGATATGATCAAGCCCGTCGTGGTGCTGCTGGTCATCTGTCTGGTCGCCGGCCTTGCGCTGGCCGTGGTCAACTCCGTCACGGCCCCCATCATCGCCGAGCACACCGAGGCGGAAAAGCAGGCCACCTACCGGGCCTTGCTGCCCGAAGCGGACAGCTTCACCGACCTTGCCACCACCGTGGACGGCGTCTCCGCCGCCATGAAGGCGAACAACGGCGCGGGCTACATCGTCGCCGCCTCCGCCAAGGGCTATAAGAGCAGCGTCACCGCCACCGTGGCCTTCGACAACGACGGCAACATTCTGAGCCTCGCCATGGACGCCAGCGGCGAGACCACCGGCATCGGCACCCGCGTGGCGGGCGGCGAGTTCGTCGATCAGTTCAGCGGTAAGGCCGCCGAGCAGTTCGACATCTCCGGCGTCGATACCGTCACCGGCGCGACCTACTCCAGCCGCGGCGCCGTCAACGCCATCAATCTGGCCGTTCAGGCCTATCAGGAAGTAAGGGGGAACTGACCATGAGCAAAAAAATTCAGATCCTCACCAACGGCCTGCTGAAGGAAAATCCCTCTCTCCGTCTGGTGCTGGGCACCTGTCCCACGCTGGCCATCACCACCATGGCCATGAACGGTCTGGGCATGGGTCTGGCCGCCACCTTCGTTTTGATCTGCTCCAACGTGGCCATTTCCGCCCTGCGGAAGGTCATTCCCGACAAGGTGCGCCTGCCGGCGTTCATCACCATCATTGCCAGCTTCGTCACCGTGCTGATGATGCTGGTCAAGGCCTTCGTCCCCGCGCTGGACAAGGCGCTGGGCGTGTACCTGCCGCTGATCGTCGTCAACTGCATCATCCTCGGCCGGGCCGAGCTGTTCGCCTCCAAGAACCCCGTGCTGGACTCCGCGCTGGACGGCCTCGGCATGGGTCTGGGCTTCACCCTGACCCTTGTCATCATGGGCTCCATCCGTGAGATCCTCGGCATGGGCACCTGGTTCGGCCTGCAGATCCTCCCCGCCGGCTTCGACACCATGGGCGTGTTCTCCTCCGCTCCCGGCGGCTTCTTCGTGTACGGCGTCCTCATGGCTGCGGCCATCTGGATCGAGACGAAGACCGGCCACAAGAAAGAGCGCAGCGTGGGCTGCTCCGGCTGCGCGGGCTGTTCCGCCGCCGAGGGCTGCGAAAACGCCAAGGAAGGGGGAAACTAAGCCATGGCCGCGAAACTTGCCATTATCTTCTTTACCATGATCCTGACCAACAACTACGTGCTGGTCAACTTCCTGGGCATCTGCCCCTTCCTGGGCGTGTCCAAGCGGCTGGACTCCTCTGTGGGCATGGGCCTTTCCGTTACGGCGGTCATGGTCCTGGCCACCGCTGTGACCTGGCCCGTCCAGCAGCTGCTGGACAAATTCGGCCTGAGCTATCTTCAGACCATTGCCTTCATCCTCATCATCGCCGTGCTGGTGCAGCTGCTTGAGCTGGTGCTCAAGAAGTTCATCCCGCCGCTGTATGTGGCTCTGGGCGTGTACCTGCCCCTGATCACCACCAACTGCGCGGTGCTGGGCGTGACCATTCTGAACATCGACGAGGGCTACGGCTATGTCGAGAGCCTGATCTGCGCCCTCGGCGCGGGCCTCGGCTTCCTGCTGGCCATGGTGCTGTTCTCCGGCGTCCGCCGCCGCCTGCAGGACGCGCAGCCCCCCGCCTGCTTTGAGGGTCTGCCCATCACGCTGGTGTCCGCCGCCATCGTGTCCCTGAGCTTCACCGGCTTCGCGGGCATCGTGGACAGCATCTTCGGCGTTTAAGGGAGGGGTGGAGATTATGAATCCGATTTTGACCGCTGTTCTCCTGCTGTGTATTCTGGGTATCATCGGCTCCGTCCTGCTGGTGGCCGCCGCCAAGTTCCTCGCCGTCAGCGAGGATGAGCGGGTGCAGCAGCTCCAGTCCGCCCTGCCCGGCGCCAACTGCGGCGGCTGCGGCTACGCGGGCTGTTCGTCCTACGCCAAGGCCATCGCCGAGGGCGCACCGGTCAATCTGTGCCCCGTGGGCGGTCAGGCCGTGGCTGAGCGCCTTGCCGCTATTATGGGTGTGGAGGCCGGCGCCGCCACTCAGCACAAGGCCGTCGTGGCCTGCCAGACCACCGTGCTCCCGCCCCGGTATGACTATCAGGGCATTTCCTCCTGCAAGGCCTGCAACACCCTGTTCAACGGCAAGCTGGCCTGCCCCTACGGCTGTCTGGGCTTCGGCGACTGCGCCGCCGTCTGCCCCACCGGCGCCATCTCGCTGGTGGACGGCCACGCTCACGTGGACCCCGACAAGTGCGTCGGCTGCGGCAAGTGCCAGCAGGCCTGCCCCAAGAAGATCATCTTCCTGTACTCCAGTGAGAAGAAGCCCATTGTCATGTGCGCCAACCACCTGATGGCCATCGACACCCGCAAGCAGTGCCAGACCGGCTGTATCGGCTGCGGCAAGTGCCAGCGGGGCTGTCCGGTGCAGGCCATCACCGTTCGGGGCAATGTGGCCCGGATCGACTACGACAAGTGCGTCGGCTGCAACAAGTGCATCACCGAGTGCCCTGTCCACGCCATCCTCCCGGCCCCCAGGTCCTCCGCCGTCGTCTCCTGACGCGGAAAAGCTGACAAACATCCCCGCGTCGTCGCAGTCCCTGACACCATGTTCCGTTTTCCGCAGGCGGAAAACTTCACCCGTGTCAGGACTGCTCCTCTCCCCACAAGGCAGCAGCCTTGCGGGGGCCCCTTTGTGAGTGTGCGCCGCGGCGGCAAAGCCTGTAAGCTTTTTGACACAAACATCCCCGCTTCTTCGGAAGCGGGGATGTTTATTTTTGCCGTTGACATCGCCGCCCGCCGGGGCTAAAATCTGGAACAGTCGGCACGTTTGTGCCGAATTTTCCCGGAACCGAGGTATCCCAATGAAGATCATCCGACAAATCGTCATCATATGGGCGGTGACGCTGGCGGGGGAGCTGCTCAGCACCCTCGTCCCCCTGCCCATCCCCGCGGGCGTGTACGGGCTGGTGCTCATGCTGGTCCTGCTGCTCACCGGAGCACTGAAGCTGGAGCAGGTGGAGCAGACCGCCCTCTATCTGGTGGAGATCATGCCCGTCATGTTTATCCCCGCCGCCGTGGGGCTGGTGGAGTGCTGGAGCAGCCTGTGCTCCTTCGCCGTTCCCTTTCTGCTGGCCGTCACCGCCGTCACGTGGATCGTCATGATCCTGTCCGGCAAGCTGACCCAGCTGCTGCTGAAAAAGGAGGCGGACGGGCAATGAGCGACCTGTTTTCCAGCTATACTTATCTGGGCCTGACGATAACGCTGGCCGCCTACCTCTTCGGCGTGTGGCTGCGGAAAAAGACGGGCAGGAGCTGGTGCAACCCCCTGCTCGTGGCCTGCGTCCTCATCATCGCCCTGCTGCTCCTGACCCACGGGGATTACGCCGACTACCAGAAGTCCGCAAACTATGTGAGCTATCTCCTTACCCCAGCCACCGTGTGCCTCGCCATCCCCCTCTACCGCCAGCTCCAGCAGCTCCGCCGGAACTGGAAGGCCATTCTGGCGGGGATCCTGTCCGGGGCGGTGGCCAGCATGGCGCTGGTGCTGCTGCTGGCGCTGGCCTTCGAGCTGGACCACGCCCAATATGTCACCCTGCTGCCCAAATCCGTCACCACCGCCATCGGCATGGAGCTTTCCAGTCAGGCCGGGGGCCTGACCTCCATCTCCGTGGCCGCCATCGTCCTCACCGGCATCATCGGCAGCATCACCGCCCACCCGGTGTGCAAGCTCATGGGCATCACCCACCCGGTGGCGGTGGGGGTGGCCTGCGGCACCTCCGCCCACGTGATCGGCACCTCCAAGGCCATGGAGCTGGGGGAGGTGCAGGGGGCCATCAGCAGCCTTGCCACCGTGACGGCGGGACTGCTCACCGCCGTGCTGTTCTCCGTTTTTACCGCGCTGGTCTGAATTTTGACGCAGAAAGGCCGTCTGCCCGCGGGCAGACGGCCTTTTTTGCTTCGGTTCAGGCCCCGGCGCTCACTCCAGCACGCCGTTGCCGATATAGACACACGTCGTGAATTTCGAATATGTGTAATTGCACTCGATCTTCAGTTCGTCCACGCCCTGAATGTTGACGGAGAAATCCACCGGGCGCACGCCCTTGGTCAGCACGGGGGAGTCATACAGCAGGACGCCGTCGCCGTAAATGCGCACGTTGACAGTAGAGGGGCTGTCGCGGTCATCATAGTCAATGAACAGCGTGCCGCTGAAGGTGGAGTAGTCCTCGGTCAGGAGGTAGGTCTCCCAATAATTTTCCTTCACGCTCTCAATCAGTCTCAGAGGATCTGTATAGGAGTTGCCCAGATTGTCCTTGGCCGTGTTGACCTTTCTGTAATGCTGACCAGAAATCGGCTTACGGTCATAGTAGGTCAGGTCCGTGATCTTGGTCTTGAGGGCGGCGTGATCGCCCAGCAGGACGCTCTTGGTGGCCCCGTCCCAGTCCACGGCGATGCCCAGCATATTGCTGACCGCCCGGATGGGGACATAGGTTGTGCCGTTGTAGGTGACGGGATAGACCCGGTTTCCGTTGGCGTCGTACATGGTCTGCTCCTCGCCGTCCAGCTTGATGGCGATCTCGTAGTTCAGATAGGCCTTGATCTCCTTGAGGGTGGTCTTGGCATACACCACGCCGCCGATGCCGACAAACAGGCACAGGCACGCACCTACGGTCAGAAGTACTGATAACACGCGCTTTTTCATTGTTTTCCCTCCGCTTTCTTTTTTGTCCGGCGGCCGGGACCCCCCCATGCCCGCCGTCTGTCCAATTCCGCGTTTGACTCATAATTGGTCGTCTGTTTATTTTATACACTATTTTTGCATCGGGTGCAATACCATTTTTGTTTCTTTCGCTTACAGTCAGTCAATAACAGTAAAAGCGCGGGGCTGCCATCAGCCCCGCGCCTTTTATTTATGATCAGACAATTTTTACTTTGCCCAGTCCCGGCTGCGGCCCACGGCCTTGTGCCAGCCGGCCAGCAGCCGCTCCCGCCGCTCGGCCTCCATGTCGGGCACAAAGGTGGTGTCGCACATCCAGAGGTGCCGGATCTCGTCCAGCCCGCTCCACACGCCGGTGGACAGGCCCGCCAGATAGGCCGCGCCCAGCGCGGTGGTCTCCCGGATGGCCGGGCGGCGGACCTCACGGTCGATGATGTCCGACTGGAACTGCATGAGGAACTGGTCCCGGCTGGCGCCGCCGTCCGCCTTCAGGGAGTTGAGGGGCAGGCCGGTGTCCGCCTCCATGGCCCGGACAAGGTCGGCCACCTGATAGGCGATGGACTCCTGCGCCGCGCGGATGATGTGCTCCCGCTTCGTCCCCCGGGTGATGCCCAGAATGGCCCCCCGGGCGTACATATCCCAATAGGGCGCGCCAAGGCCGGTGAAAGCGGGCACCATGTAGACCCCGCCGTTGTCGCTGACCTTCTGGGCGTAATACTCCGCGTCCCGGCTCTCGGCAAAGAAGCGCATCTCGTCCCGGAGCCACTGGATCACCGCGCCGCCCACAAAGACGGAGCCCTCCAGCGCGTACTGCACCTTGCCGTTGAGGCCCACGGCGATGGTGGTGATGAGGCCGTTTTTGCTCTCGAAGGGCTCCTCGCCGGTGTTCATCAGCAGGAAGCAGCCGGTGCCGTAGGTGTTCTTGGCGTCCCCCGGCTCAAAGCAGGTCTGGCCGAACAGGGCCGCCTGCTGGTCGCCGGCGATGCCCGCGATGGGCACCTTCACGCCCTGGATCTCGGCGTAGCCGTAGATCTCGCTGGAGGAGCGCACCTCGGGCAGCATAGCCCGGGGGATGTCCAGCGCCTTGAGCAGGGTGTCATCCCAGTCCAGCTTGTGGATGTCGTACAGCATGGTGCGGGAGGCGTTGGTGTAGTCGGTGACGTGGGCCGCGCCGCCGGTGAGCTTCCACACCAGCCAGCTGTCCACCGTGCCGAACAGGATCTCGCCCCGCTCGGCCCGCTCCCGGGCACCCTCCACGTGGTCGAGGATCCATTTGATTTTTGTGGCGGAGAAATAGGCATCGGGCACAAGGCCGGTGGTCTTGCGGATGTGCTCCCCCAGCCCGTCGGCTAGCAGGCCGTCCACGATGTCCGCCGTCCGGCGGCACTGCCACACGATGGCGTTGTAGATGGGCCGCCCGGTCTCCTTGTCCCAGAGGATGGTGGTCTCCCGCTGGTTGGTGATGCCGATGGCGGCGATGTCCGCCGGGTCCACGCCGGACTGGGCGATGACCTCCATCATCACCGCGTACTGGGAGGACCAAATCTCCATGGCATCGTGCTCCACCCAGCCCTCCTTGGGGTAGATCTGGGTGAATTCCTTCTGGCTGACGCCGAGGATATTCTGCTCCCGGTCGAACAGGATGACCCGGGAGCTGGTGGTGCCCTGATCCAGGGCCAGGATATACTTGCTCATGGCTGACTCTCCTTTGAACCTGTTATTTGAACGGCGCTCACTCCGCCTTGTCCATGTCCCGGGCGGCCACAAAGTCCGCCCCGGTGCCGCAGACGTTCTTCACCACGACCTGCCCCACCTTTACCGGCGCGGTCAGCTCCACGCCGTCGAGGGCGCGGACGGCCTGAAAGATCAGCTCCTTGGGAATGGCCCGATTCGTTTTCACCGGGCAGCGGGGATGGCCCGCGTCCCGGCACTTCACCGTGCTGGTGACCACGCGGGTGGGATGTGTCAACTCTATTCTACCATACTCCGCCCCTCTGGGGCAACCGTTGCCTGTGACGGCGTAATCATTTTCCTCGTCCACCCGCAGATGGCAGCCCTTGGGGCAGACGATGCAGATCAGTTCCTTCATTGACGCTCCACCTCCCGAATGGATACGGTGATCTCTCCCGCGGCCTTGTCCAGCAGCACCCGGGGCAGGGTGATCTGCTCCATTTCGCCGGGGGCCAGATGCTCCCGCTTGAACTTCGCGATCTGGGCGCCGTTGGAGGACACCACGATCTCGCTGTCGCCGCACACCCGGTTCACCCGGAAGAACAGGCCGCAGGCCTTGTCCACCTGTCCGGGCCGGATGCGCTGGGGCACGGTGTAGGTGACGCCGTCGCCGTTGCGGACGTCCAGCACCGGCTCCGCGCCGCCGTCTTCGCCACGGAGAACGTACCGCGCGGCGGCGGCTCCCGCCCGCTGGCTCTCGCCGGTGACGAAGTCTACCAGGTCGTGGACGTGGCACACGTTGCCGCAGGCGAACACGCCGGGGATGGAGGTCTCCATGTTCTCGTACACCACCGCGCCGTTGGTGCGGCGGTCCATCTCCACCCCCGCCTGACGGGTCAGCTCGTTTTCCGGGATAAGGCCCACGCTGAGCAGCAGGGTGTCGCAGTCAAAGACCATCTCCGTGCCGGGGATAGGGTTTCGCTTTTCGTCCACCTGAGACACCACAACCTGCTCCACCCGGTCCTTGCCCCGGATGTCGGTGACGGTGTGGGACAGGTACAGGGGGATGTCGTAGTCGTTCAGGCACTGGACGATGTTCCGGTTCAGGCCGCCGGAATAGGGCATGACCTCCACACAGGCCAGCACCTTGGCCCCCTCCAGCGTCATCCGCCGGGCCATGATGAGACCGATGTCGCCGCTGCCCAGAATGACCACCCGGGTGCCGGGCAGCCAGCCCTCCATGTTCACGTACCGCTGGGCCGCTCCGGCGGTGTAGACGCCGGCGGGCCGGGTGCCGGGGATGGCGATGGCTCCCCGGGTCCGCTCCCGGCAGCCCATGGCCAGCACGATGCTCTTCGCCTGCTCCACCCGGTAGCCGGTGGTGCTGCCCACCATGTGAACGGAGCGGTCCGCCGTCACCTCCAGCACCATGGTGTCCAGCCGGACCTCCACGCCGGTGTCCGAGAGCATCTTCACGAACCGCCCGGCGTACTCCGGGCCGGTGAGCTCTTCCTTGAAATAGTGAAGGCCGAAGCCGTTGTGGATGCACTGGTTCAGGATGCCGCCCAGCTCCTTGTCCCGCTCCACGATGAGGATGCGTTTCAGTCCGCCTTCCCACGCGGCGCAGGCGGCGGCAAGGCCCGCCGGGCCGCCGCCGACAACGATCAGATCATACATCAGCCTTCTCCTCCCTTCGTCTCACGGGCCAGCAGCCACGTGCCGGCCCGGTCCTGCACGATGTCCCCCATGGGGACGTTCCCCTCCCGGGCGAGGATCTCCACCACCCGGGGGCCGCAGAAGCCGCCCTGACAGCGGCCCATGCCCGCGTTCACCCGGCGCTTGACGCCGTCCACCGAACGGGGCGGGATGGGACCGCGCAGGCACTCCAGAATCTCGCCCTCGGTGACGGTCTCGCACCGGCAGATGACCCGGCCGTAGGCCGGTTCCCGCTCCACCAGCGCCGCCCGCTCGTCAGGGGACAGCTCCTTGAAGCGCACCCGGCGGCGCTCACAGATAAACCCGTCCTTCTTTTCCAGCGTCAGGCCGTCCCGCTCCAGCAGCTCCGCGGCGTATTCGCCGATGGCGGGGGCGGCGGACAGGCCCGGCGAGCAGATGCCCGCCAGATCCAGGAAGCCCGGCGCAGCCCAGTCGATGATAAAGTCACCGGTGTCCCCCGTGGCACGCACACCGGCGAAGTTCCGGATGGACTGGTTGATCTGGACGGAGGGCACGGACTTGGCCGCCGTCTCCCGGACGAAGCGCAGGCCGTCGGCGGTGGTGGAGGTGTCCTCCCCCTCCACGGGCACGGAGTCCGGCCCCACGATGAGGTTGCCGTGGACGGTGGGGGCCACCAGAATGCCCTTGCCCTTCTCATTGGGGCACTGGAAGATGACCCGGCCCACCCGGCTGCCCTCGCTCTTGTCCAGCAGGTAATACTGGCCCCGGGC
>CAKUPH010000068.1 GCA_934675115.1 uncultured Oscillospiraceae bacterium
CATAAACGCGTTCGCGGCAAGGTGTCCGGCACCCCCGAGCGTCCCCGTCTGAACGTGTTCCGCAGCGAGACCAACATCTATGCCCAGATCATCGACGATACTCAGGGCGTCACGCTGGCCTCCGCCAACTCCCTGGAGAAGGGCTTCGAGTGCGACGGCACCAAGACCGACGCCGCCAAGAAGGTCGGCCAGATGGTCGCCGAGCGCGCCAAAGCCAAGGGCATCGACACCGTGGTGTTCGACCGCGGCGGCTATGTCTATCACGGCCGTGTCCAGGCTCTGGCCGAGGGCGCCCGCGAGGGCGGCCTGCAGTTCTAAGGGAGGAGGAAAAGATAAATGGCTCGTTTTGAAAGAGAACCCAAAGAGTTCGTGGAGAAGGTCGTGTACCTGAACCGCGTTTCCAAGACTGTCAAGGGCGGCCGTGTTTCCAAGTTCTCCGCCCTGGTCGTCGTCGGCGACGAGAAGGGCAAGGTCGGCTACGGTCTGGGCAAGGCCGCTGAAGTGGCCGAGGCCATCCGCAAGGGCATTGAGGATGCCAAGAAGAACATGGTCACCGTGACCCTGTCCGGCACCACCATTCCCCACGAAGTCATCGGCGAGTTCGGCGCCGGCCGCGTGCTGCTCAAGCCCGCCAGCAAAGGTACCGGCATCATCGCCGGCGGCCCCGTGCGTGCGGTGATGGAAGCCGCCGGCGTGTCCGACATCCGCGCCAAGTGCCTGCGCACCAACAACCCCCAGAACGTGGTGGCCGCTACCATGGAGGGCCTCAAGGCGCTCCGCAGCCCCGCTGAGGTTGCCCGGATCCGCGGCAAGAGCGTGGAAGAAATCTTAGGTTAAGGAGGCTCACGACCATGGCTAACACTATTGAGATCAAGCTCGTCAAGAGCCTGAACGGCCGTCTGGCCAAGCATAAGGCGACTGCCGAGGCCCTGGGCCTGCGTACCATCGGCGACGTGACCGTCCAGCCCGACAACGCGGCCACCCGCGGCAAGATCGCCCACATCGGTTACCTGCTTGAGGTAACCGAGAAAGCCTGAGGAGGTGCCCGAAGATGAATCTGCATGAACTGTCTCCCGCTCCTGGTTCCACCCAGGTCGGTAAGCGCAAGGGCCGGGGCCCCGGCACCGGCAACGGCAAGACCGCCGGCCGCGGCCACAAGGGTCAGAAGGCCCGTTCCGGCGGCGGCGTCCGCATCGGCTTTGAGGGCGGCCAGATGCCTCTGGCCCGCCGTCTGCCCAAGCGCGGCTTCAACAACATCTTTGCCAAGCCCCTTGAGACCGTCAACGTTTCCGCACTCAACAAGTTTGAGGACGGCGCAACTGTGAGTGTTTGCGATCTGCTGGAAAAGGGTATCCTCTCCAAGTGCGAGTACGGCGTCAAGATCCTCGGCAACGGTGAAGTGACCAAGAAGCTCACCGTGAAGGCCAACGCCTTCTCCGCCTCCGCCAAAGAGAAGATCGAAAAGGCTGGCGGAAAGGCTGAGGTGATCTGAGATGATCCAGACCATCCGAAATGCGTGGAAGGTGCCCGAACTGCGCAATAAGCTGCTGTTCACTGTGTTCGCCCTGCTCATTTTCCGGTTGGGCTGTGCGATCCCGGTCCCCTTTATCAACGGTGAGACGCTGCATAACTACATGAACGCTCAGTCTGCCACCATTTTCGGCCTGCTGAACGTCATGAGCGGCGACGCGTTCTCTCAGGCGACGGTATTCGCGCTGTCCATTCAGCCCTATATCAACGCCTCCATCATCATCCAGCTGCTGACCATTGCCATCCCCGCGCTCGAGCGTTTGGCCAAGGACGGCGGTGAAGAGGGTAAGCGCAAGATCGAGGCCATTACCCGCTACACCACCATCGGCATCGCTCTGCTGCAGGGCTTCGGCTACTACACCTGGATCAACTACTACAACAACAACGGCATCGATATGCTCAACGTGCCCGACGGCTACGGCGTCTGGGCTGCCATCGTGATCGTCGCCGCCTTCGTGGCCGGCTCCACCTTCGTCATGTGGCTGGGTGAGCAGGTCACCGAGTTCGGCATCGGCAACGGCATCTCCATCATCCTGTTTGCCGGTATCGTGGCCCGCGGCCCCGCCATGGTGACCAACCTCATCTCCGGCGTGCGCAACTGGGCCAACGGCACCACGACCGCGAATGCCCTGCGCCTGCACCCCGCCTTCATCCCGGTGATCATCATCGGTATGCTGGTCCTGGTGGTGTTCATCGTGTTCATCACCAACGCGGAGCGCCGCATTCCCGTGCAGTATGCCAAGCGGGTGGTGGGCCGCAAGATGTACGGCGGTCAGTCCAGCCATATCCCCATCAAGGTGAATATGTCCGGCGTCCTGCCCATCATCTTTGCCCAGTCCATCGCTTCCATCCCCGCCACCATCGGCATGTTCGTGCCCAGCGCCACTCAGGAGGGCACCGGCTGGTACACGTTCCTGAAGGTCTTCGATAACCGCGGCCTGCTCTACAGCATCGTGTACTTCCTGCTGATCATCATGTTCAGCTACTTCTACTCCACCATCCAGTTCAACCCCGTGGAGGTCTCCAACAACCTGAAGAAGAACGGCGGCTTCATTCCCGGCTTCCGTCCCGGCAAGCCCACCACCGACTTCCTCAACAAGGTCATCTCCCGCATCACCCTGTTCGGCGCCATCTATCTGGCCATCGTGGCCCTGCTGCCCACCATCGTGGGCAACATCATGGTGGCCGCCGGCTCCAGCATGGGTCGGAACCTGATGATCGGCGGTACGTCCATCATCATTATCGTGGGCGTCGCGCTGGAGACTACCAAGGCTCTGGAGGCGCAGCTGATGATGCGCCACTACAAGGGTTTCCTTGAGTAAGAAAGGGTGAGGGTCATGAAACTGATCATGCTTGGCGCCCCCGGCGCCGGAAAAGGCACTCAGGCGGCTATTCTCAGCGAGAAGCTGGGGATCCCCACCATTTCCACTGGCAACATCCTGCGGGCTGCCGTGAAGAACGGCACCCCCGTGGGTCTCCAGGCCAAGTCCTACATGGACGCCGGCAAGCTGGTGCCCGATGATGTCATCATCGGCATCGTGGCCGAGCGTCTGGCGGAGCCTGACTGCGAAAAGGGCTACATCCTCGACGGTGTGCCCCGCACCATCGCCCAGGCTGAGGCTCTGGAGAAGGCCGGCATCGTGTTCGACAACGTCGTGTCTATCGAGATCTCCGACGAGGAGATCGTCAAGCGCATGAGCGGCCGCCGGGCCTGCACCGCCTGCGGCGCCACCTATCACGTGGTGTCCGCCCCCTCCAAGGTGGAAGGCAAGTGCGACAAGTGCGGCGCCGATCTGGTGCTCCGTGACGACGACAAGCCCGAGACCGTCAACCATCGGTTGGAGGTCTATCACGAGGAGACCGAGCCTCTGAAGGATTTCTATGCACAGCGCGGCGTGCTGAGAATGGTGGACAATCAGCCCACCATCGAGGCCACCACGCAGGTCGTCCTGAAGGTGCTGGGGCTTTAATATGGAACTGATCACATTAAAGTCCCCCCGCGAACTGGACTGTATGCGCAAAGCCGGTCGGATCACCGCGGCGGCCCGCGCTCTCGCGGGAAAACTGGTAGTCCCCGGCGTCACAACCCTTGAAATAGATACCGCGGTACGCAAATTCATCGAAAGCCAGGGAGGGAAACCCTCCTTCCTGGGCTACGGCGGCTTCCCCGGCTCCGCCTGCGTTTCGGTGAACGACGTGGTCATCCACGGCATCCCCTCCAAAAAGGTGGTGCTCAAAGAGGGTGACATCGTCAGCGTAGACGTGGGAGCCTTCGTCGATGGTTTTCACGGCGACTGTGCCGCCACCTTTGCCTGCGGCAAGGTGAGCGAGGAGGCCCAGCGGCTGATCGAAGTGACTGAGAAGAGCTTCTGGGCGGGCATTGAGCACGCCCGCGCCGGTCAGCGCGTGTCCGACATCTCCCACGCTGTTCAGCAGTATGTGGAGAGCCACGGCTTCTCCGTGGTGCGGGACTTCGTGGGCCACGGTGTGGGTACCAAGCTGCACGAGGCGCCCGAGGTGCCGAACTACGGCCCCGCCGGTCACGGCCCCCGGCTTCAGCCGGGCATGACCATTGCGGTGGAGCCCATGGTGTGCCAGGGCGACTGGCACGTGCAGGTCCTCAAGGACAAGTGGACCACCGTTACGGCGGACGGTTCGCTGGCTGCCCACTATGAAAACACCCTTCTCATCACCGACGGCGATCCCGAGATCCTTACCGTGACCGACGAGGTCTGATATGGAGTTCGGGAGAGCGCAGATCGTTCGCTCCCTGAAAGGCCACGACCGGGGCCGCCTGTTCTGCGTCATGGACGTGGAGGACGGCGCGGTGCTGCTGGCCGACGGGAAGGAAAGACGGGTGTCCGCCCCCAAGCGGAAAAACGTCAGGCACGTTGAGTACGCCGGGAGCATGGAGCATCCGACCATCGAATCAGTCCGGAGAGGCGAGCCGGTTCGCGACAGACAGCTGCGGGAGCTGCTGGCGGCCTTCCGGGACGAAATGGAGGTATGACGCTTTGGCGAAGGACGATATGATCGAGTTGGAGGGCGTCGTCACCGAGGCCCTGCCCAATACCACCTTCAATGTGGACATTGGGAACGGACACATCATCCTGGCACACATTTCCGGCAAGCTGCGGATGAACTTCATCCGCATCCTGCCCGGCGACAAAGTCACGGTCCAGATGTCGCCCTATGATCTGACCAGGGGACGTATCACCTGGCGATCCAAGTAATTCAAGTATTCACGACCTGTACCGGCCGGGGCCTTGCCTCCGCCGGTATGGGGGCCGTAAGGCATTAACAGGAGGTTAACAGTATGAAAGTCAGACCGTCTGTCAAGCCCATGTGCGAGAAGTGCAAGATCATCAAGCGCAAGGGCAAAGTCATGGTCATCTGCGAAAACCCCAAACACAAGCAGAGACAAGGTTAAAGGAGGGGCAAAAGAAGTATGGCACGTATTGCCGGTATTGATCTGCCGAAGGATAAGCGGGTAGAGATCGGTCTCACCTATATCTACGGCATTGGCCGCACCAGCGCCAATAAAATTCTCGAAGAAGCGGGCATCAATCCTGACACCCGCGTGAAGGATCTCACCGACGCCGAAGAGGCCAAGCTGCGTGAGATCATCGGCCACGAGTACACCGTCGAGGGCGACCTGCGCCGCAACGTGGCGATGGACATCAAGCGCCTGACTGAGATCGGCTGCTATCGCGGCATCCGTCACCGCAAGGGCCTGCCCGTCCGTGGCCAGCGCTCCAAGACCAACGCCCGTACCCGCAAGGGTCCGAAGCGCACTGTCGCCAACAAGAAGAAGTAAGGAGGGGAATGTAAATGGCTGCTGCTAAAGGCAAGAAAGTTGTGAAGCGCCGTCGTGAGCGCAAGAATATTGAAAAGGGTCAGGTGCATATCCGCTCCTCTTTCAACAATACCATGGTTACCGTTACCGATGCACAGGGCAACGCCCTGTCCTGGGCTTCCTCCGGTGAGATGGGCTTCCGCGGTTCCCGCAAGTCCACTCCCTACGCCGCCCAGACTGCCGCCGAGACGGCCGCGAACGCCGCCATCGAGCAGTGCGGCCTGAAGAGCGTTGAAGTGTACGTCAAGGGTCCCGGTCAGGGCCGTGAGGCCGCCATCCGGGCTCTGCAGGCCGTGGGCCTGGAGGTCACTCTGATCAAGGACGTGACCCCCGTTCCCCACAATGGCTGCCGTCCGCCCAAGCGCCGCCGCGTGTAATAGCAAGAAGGAGGAAAAACCGATATGGCTAAAAATATGCAGCCCTATCTGAAGCGTTGCAGAACTCTGGGTATTTCCCCTGCTGTGATGGGCGTCAACAAGGAGTCCAACCGGAATCCCGGCCCCCAGCGCCGCAGCAAGAAGAGCGAGTATGCGCTTCAGTTGACCGAGAAGCAGAAGGTCAAGTTCATCTACGGCGTGCTGGAGAAGCAGTTCCACACCTACTATGAGAAGGCCGCCCGCATGAAGGGCAACACCGGCGACGAGCTGATGACCCTGCTGGAGCGCCGCCTGGACAACGTCGTGTTCCGTCTGGGTCTGGCCAACACCCGCCGCGAGGCCCGTCAGCTGGTCAACCACGGCCACTTCACCGTCAACGGCAAGCGGGTGAACATCCCCTCCTACCTGGTGAAGATGGACGACGTCATCGCCGTGTGCGACAAGAGCCGCTCTTCCGCCAAGTTCAAGAAGCTGGTGGAGGACGACAAGTTCGTGGCCGCCCCCAAGTGGCTGGAGAAGAGCAAGAACGCTCCCCTGGAGGGCAAGGTCATCGCCATGCCCGCCCGTGACGACATCGACTTCGAGGTGTCCGTCAACCTTATCGTCGAGTTGTATTCCAAGTAATACGGCGCCCTCACGCGTACAACGAACCATTTTGGCATTCGCAACTGTATGCCACAGTTAAAAGGAGGGTAACACGATATGGTAGAAATCCAGAAGCCGCGTATCGAATGCATTGAAAATGCCGGAGATGACTCCTACGGCAAGTATGTTGTAGAGCCGCTTGAGCGCGGCTATGGTACGACGCTGGGCAACTCCCTGCGGCGCATCCTGCTGTCCTCGCTGCCTGGTACCGCGGTTACCACCATCAAGATCGCCGGCGTCCAGCACGAGTTCACCACCATTCCCGGTGTCAAGGAAGACGTGACCGAGATCGTGCTGAACGTCAAGGGCATCATCGCGAAGCTCCACAGCGAAGGGGTCAAGACGGTCTACATCGAGGCCACCGGCGAGGGCGTTGTCACCGCCGGCGACATCAAGGCCGACAGCGATGTGGAGGTGCTCAATCCCGAGCACCACATCGCCACCCTGGGTCCCAACGCCACGCTGAACATGGAACTGACCCTGTCTCAGGGCCGGGGCTATGTGACGGCGGACCGCAACAAGCCCGCGCAGACCGTCATCGGGGTCATCCCCGTGGACTCCGTCTATACGCCGGTGCGCAAGGTCAACTACACCGTGGAAAACACCCGTGTGGGCGACGCCACCGACTATGACAAGCTGACCCTTGAGGTCTGGACCAACGGCACCATCTGCGCCAGAGACGCCGTGAGCCTTGGCGCCCGCATTCTGGTGGATCACTTTGCCCTGTTCACCGACCTGTCGGAGACCATGGGCTCCAAGTCCACCGTGGTGGAGAAGGCCGAGGCCCAGCGCGACAAGGTGCTGGAGCTGACCATTGAGGAGCTGGACCTGTCCGTCCGGTCCTTCAACTGCCTCAAGCGCGCCAACATCAACACCGTCGAGGATCTGATCTCCAAGACGGAGGACGAGATGATGAAGGTGCGCAACCTGGGCCGCAAGTCCCTGGAAGAGGTCATCAACAAGCTGGCGATGATGGGCCTGTCCCTGGCCAGCGACGACAACAGCAACGCTTAAATGCCGCAGGCTGGCACAGGCTGGCGCAGCACGAGAGCATCAAGGCGCGGAATTGTCCGCGCCGGGCAGTCCGGGGGTATGTAACGTTCCGCCCCGGGCAGAAAAACGCCAGAACGAATTTAGAAGATCTCGCCCCGCGAGGTCGAAGGAGAGTTTAACATGGCTACCAACCGTAAGCTGGGCAAGACCAGCGACCAGCGCCGCGCCATGCTGCGCGCCATGACCACTTATCTGCTGGAGAATGGTCAGATCAAGACCACCTACGCCCGCGCGAAGGAGGTCGCTCCCGTGGCCGAGAAGATGATCACTCTGGCCAAGAAGAACGATCTGGCTGCTTACCGTCAGGTCCTGTCTTTCGTCACCAAGGAAGACGTGGCCAAGAAGCTGTTTGACCAGATCGGCCCCAAGTATGCCGACCGCAACGGCGGCTACACCCGGGTGCTGAAGATGGGCCCCCGCCGCGGCGACGCGGCTGAGATGGCGATCATCCAGCTGGTGTAAGAACGCAGCAAAATGCATAGGAAAGCGCCCGGCCATTGGCCGGGCGCTTTTTTGCGCGGCGGGGGCAGAAATCTTTTCCCGGGAAAACCCTCCGGCCCGTCCCGCCCGCCGCGCACCCTTGCGGACGGGGCGAAAATGTGTTATCCTGCAAGCAAAAGGGGGTGCGCCCATGGACGAAACCAAAGACCTCTGGGATGGTCAGACCTTTCCCTTCGGTGAGGACTGCTACGACTACTGCCGCCGGGTTTTTTTCAGCCGCTGGAAGCCCCGGCTCATCCACGCCATCCAGTTTGACAACGACTGCACCCGGTTCTCCCGGTTCACCCGCCAGCTCCCCATCACGGAAAAGGTGCTGACACAGAACCTGCGGGAGCTGGAGGAGGACGGCATCATCACCCGGACGGTGTACCCCGAGACGCCGCCCCGGGTGGAGTACCACCTCACCGACGTGGGCCGGGAGCTGTGCTCCCTGCTGGACGAGCTGTACGACTGGGGCTGGCGGGAAATGCGCCGCCGGGGCCTGCCCATCGACCCGCTGGGCGAGATGTGGCACGGCCGTCGCGCGCCGGACGAGAAATTTATGGATTCCCCCCAGAAGCGGTGAGCAGGGACACTTACCTTGATGTGCGTACTTCACAGGCACACATTTTTGTGGTACGCTGGCATCAGAATAAAAGCACTGCCGGAACGTTACAAGGAAGGAATGATCTTTTTGGGCTGCAGCAAGTATCCTCACATGTTCGCCCCCATGACCATCAAGGGCGTGACCTTCAAAAACCGGGTGATCGCGTCCCCCATCACCACCAACCGCATCGTGGACCCCATCACCGGCTCCCCCACCGACGAGGGCATCGACGTCTACGAGACCAAGTCCCGGGGCGGCTTCGCCGTCGTCACCGTCACCGAGTCCTTCATCGACCACGAGTATGCGTGGCGGCATGAGCACGGCCTGAACGTCTGGGCCAACCCCATGACCACCCACCACATGGAGTCCATCATGACGCTGACCGAAGCCATCCGCGCTCACGGGGCGGTAGCGTCCATCCAGCTCAACCACGTGGGCGCCATGAACCACCCTGACACCATCCCCGGCCACAAGAATCCCATCGGCCCCTCCGCCTTTGTCCGGGAGGACGGCGTGCAGGTGGAGGAAATGACGGTGGAGATGATGGAAAAGACCGCCGCACAGTGGGCGGAGGCCGCATGGAACTGCAAGGCACTGGGCTTCCAGATGGTGAACCTCCACGGCGGCCACGGCTGGCTGCTCAACCAGTTCATTTCCCCGCTGTTCAACCACCGCACCGACGAGTACGGCGGCTCCATGGAGAACCGTGCCCGCTTCCCCATCATGGTGTGCAAGAAGATCAAAGAGGTGTGCGGCGACGACTTCCTCATTGAATACCGCATGTCCGGCTCCGAGCGCATCGAGGGCGGCATGACGCTGGACGACGGCGTCGAGTTCGCCAGGATCATTCAGGACTACGTGGATCTCATCCACGTCACCTCCGGCGTGTATCACTCCCACGTGGAGACCAAGGCCTTCTCCTCCATGTTCGACGCCCACGGCTGCAATCTGGATCTGGCCGAGGCCATCAAGAAGAACGTCCACGTCCCCGTGGTGGCGGTGGGCGGCTTCAACGGCCCCGATCAGATCGAGGACGCCATCGCCTCCGGCAAGTGCGACTTCGTGGCCATGGGCCGCCAGCAGTTCGCCGACCCCGCCTTCGTGAACAAGACCCTGCAGGGCCGGGAGGACGAGATCGCCCCCTGCCTGCGGTGCTCCTGCTTCAATCCGCTGGCCCCCGACCCCAACAAGCGCCCCATCCCCGAGCTGTGGCACTGCGCCGTCAACCCTTGGGGTCAGCGGGAGCTGCGCTGGCGTCAGGCCCCCCGCCCCGCCGGCAAGCGCCGGGTGATGGTCATCGGCGGCGGCCCCGCCGGCCTGTACGCCGCCGCCACCGCCGCGGAGCGGGGCCACGACGTGATCCTCGTGGAGGCCTGCAAGCAGTTGGGCGGCCTGCTGTGGTTCACCGACGTGGACGAACACAAGGAGTCCCTCCGCCGGTTCCGGGACTGCCTCATCGCCCGCTGCAAGCGGCTGGGCGTGAAGTTCCAGCTGGGCACCACCGCCGACAAGGCGTACATCCAGAACATGCGGCCCGACGCCGTCATCTGCGCCGTGGGCTCGTCCCCGGCCAAGCCCCCCATCGCGGGTATCGAGCACGCCCACCACGCCCTCTTCTGCTACGACAAGCCGGAGCAGGTGGGCAAGCGGGTGGTCATGATCGGCGGCGGCCTCATCGGCTGCGAGACCGGCTACTGGCTGGCTGACACCGGCCATCAGGTCCACATCCTCGAAATGCGGGAGGACGTGGCCATGGACGCCAACGATTCCCACCGCCGGGCGCTGCTGCCCCGGATGAAAAAGACCATGACGTGGGACTGCTCCGTCAAGGTCACGGAAGTTACTGAAAACGGCGTGAAATTCCTCGATTCCGACGGAAACGAGCACTTTGTGGAGGCTGACACCGTCCTCTACGCCGTGGGCCAGCGGGCCAACACCGCCGCGGTGGACGCCCTGCGGGGCGCCTGCGACTGGTTCGTGGCCGTGGGCGACTGCGTCCGCGCCCGGCAGGTCAAGCAGGCCACCTACGAGGGCTTCTGCGCCGCCATGGACATCCTCTAAAACGTACAACCCACCGAAACCCGCCCCGGGAGACACTTCCCGGGGCGGTGTTTTTTTCAAAAAACGCGCAAAAACGGCGCGAAAAACGCCGTTTTTTGCGCACCGCCTGAAACGCCAGCCCCCGAAATGCAACAAAAGTAAAAAATCCGGGCGGAAAAAGAAACAGCCCCCTCACCGGGGCGGGTACGCCCAGCAGGGGGGAGGGGCCGCCCGCGCCGCAGGTGGAGAAGTGGGGGGGAATCATTTCGCCGCAGGGGGCAGAAAACCGCAAAAAATTCCGCGGAATTTTATGCGCCGGGGGAACTTTTACGCGGGGGCATCCGTCTAAATCTTTAGAAGGTCCGGAAGAACATAAATATCCACAAGATATTGTGGATGCACGAAAACGGGCAACTATTCCTGCATGAGTGAGCGAAAATATACAAAAATGCCTTTGTGACAGGGTTTATTACAGTTATGTTACAAAAGCCCCAAACCCGTTGACGGGGGGTGGACAGGGTGTTATAGTCTAACATGCAATAGGTGGTAATTGCCTCCCGCGCACGGCGACCCGCAAGGGGACAGCTTATGTGACCGGGGCGGAAATTACCAGCAAATGGTTGATTTGGCCCCTCCGGGCCTGTCAAATAAG
>CAKUPH010000069.1 GCA_934675115.1 uncultured Oscillospiraceae bacterium
CTTGTCAGGCGCTCTGGCGGCGGTCCTGATGCTCGGGCCGGAAGAGCAGCGTCAGGCACCACAGGGCGGCGACGCCCACCAGCGTGTAGATGATGCGGGCCAGCCACGTGCCGGAGCCGCCGCAGAGGAAGGCCACCAGATCGAAGTTGAACAGGCCGATGGCGCCCCAGTTCAAGCCGCCGACGATGGCCAGCGCCAGCGCGATCTTGTCAAGGATCATGTTGCAAAACCTCCTTAATTGCAATTGCGCAAGGGTAGTTTGCGCGATGCTTTGGGCGGTTATGCTGCGAAATTCTGCAAAAAAACGCGCCGGAACAGGCTTCCGGCGCGTTTTGCAAAAATCGGTTCATTCATCCTCCGGCCAAAGGCCGTTGCACTGCATGTAGTAGTCGAGCACATCCAGCATGTCGCCCACGCTGGGCGATACCTGAAGGACGTAGCCCGCCACCTCCTTCAGCCGTTCCGGATCGCCCCGCTTGATGATGGTATCCCGGGCGGAGCGGAGGTTGCGTTCGATGCTCTTGACGCTGGAATCGGGAAAGAGCTCCGCCAGCGCGGGATGGAGCCGCGTGGTGATGGCGTGGATCATGTCCGGCTCCCGGTGGATGAGGTCGAGGGCGCAGACGAACTGGCGCATGCTCAGGTTGGCGCACGTCACGCCCATGGAGCGGACCATGGCCTCCGCCGCCCTGTAACTCCTGCTCTTTTCCATATCCATGCCCCATTTCGCCGTTTTTCTGCATAATAGCACATTTTGCGCCATTTCCCTTGTTTTCGCCATTCTTCGAACAAATCCGACAGGAACAGACAAATGGCTATAAAAAAGGGACGCCCGGACAGGCGTCCCTTCGGAAACGCGGAAGAGCTTACATCAGCTTGACGGTGTAGTACACAGCCAGACAGAACAGCCAGCCGATGAGCGCGAAGATCGCGTAGTAGGCCGAGGCGATGCCGGCGAGCAGCGAGACCAGCAGTACCGCCGCCGTCACCGCACAGGTGAGGTAGATGGAGGGATACTTGGCTCCGGCGGGCAGGACCTGCAGGAAGCCCAGCTTGCCGCCCCGGCGGCTGAGCAGGAAGGCCAGCGCGGCGGCCGCGGCCAGACCTACCCACACGGCGGAAAAGCCGCAGTAGGTCATGCGGGGGTGATTCATGTAGATCTGCCGGTACACCCACAGGGCGGTGATGCCCACGCCTACGAGGATGGTGTTGTAGAAAAACTCACGCTGATACAGGAAGTAGATGGCGGCCAGCACGGCCACGGCCACCGGCAGCACGCACAGGATCTGCATCCCCATGGTGTTCAGCCCGAAGCACAGCACGGACGCGGCCCACAGCCACAGCATCACGCCGGTGAACACACCGGGGGCCACCAGCTTTTTCCCGCCCTTGAGAGACAGCAGGAGCCACACCGCTCCCGCGATGGTCAGCACGGCCCCGGCGAACCGGAACACGCCGAAAAAGCTGTTCAGGGCGACCATCAGGCCCACGCCGAAGTCCGTATAGGAATAGTTGATATAAATACGCCGGAGCACGAACGTCAGGATCTCCAGTACGACAGCGCCGGCCAGCCAAAGCAGCATTTTGTTGAAGGCGGCATCTTCCTGCTTGCGCCGCTGGAGCCGCTTTCCCTGTTCGCTCACTCATCATCAGTCCTTTTGCATTTTTTGAACACGTACATCGTAGTATAGCAGATTTCCGGCCTTTTTGCAACAGCGAAATAAAGAGCAAAATCACGCCGGACTTTTTTCTTAGACGGAGCCGTCAGGAAAAAGTTCCGTTCAAATGAAAAAGTTTCCGCCCGGTCATTTGCGGAGCCGGGGAAAAGCGGGCGGAGGCGGTTCGGAGAAATATGCCGGGAAAGGGAGGAGACAGCGGGGCGGTTGTGTCTATTTTATTCATTGCGGAACCATCGGGGATACGATATAATAAAACAAATATTAAAATGGAAGGGTGTGGTTTCCCCTTGAAGCTGCTGATCCAATACGGCTGGCTGGTGGATCCGGCCACGGGACTGAACACCATGGGCAACCTGCTCATCGAGGACGGAAAGATCGCCGCGATTTCCGGCCGCCCCATGACGGCGGACAAGGTCATCGACGCGGCGGGGCTGACGGTGGCCCCCGGTCTGGTGGATATGCACGTCCACCTGCGGGAGCCGGGGTTCGAGTACAAGGAGACCATCGAGACGGGCTGTGCCGCGGCAGCCCACGGCGGCGTCACCACGCTGGTGGCCATGGCGAATACGAACCCGGTGACGGACACGCCGGAGCGGATCGCCGCCATCCGGGACAAGGCGAAGACTACCGGGGTGAACGTGCTGCCCGTGGGCGCCGTCACCGTGGGCATGAAGGGTGAACAGCTCACCGACTTCGCCGCCCTGAAGGCGGCGGGGGCTCCCGCCCTGTCCGACGACGGCGTGCCGATGCAGGACGAGGAGCTGTTCCGTCAGGCGTTTCTGAAGGCCAAAGAGCTGGGTATGGTCATCCTCGACCACTGTGAGGACAAGGACCTTGTGCAGAACTACGCCGTCAACGCCGGGCCGGTGGCGGAGGCGCTGGGCCTGCCCGGCCGCCCGGCCATCGCGGAGGAGATGCAGGTGGAGCGGGACGCCCGCCTTGCGGAGGAGACCGGGGCCCACGTCCACATCTGCCACATCTCCACGGCGAAGAGCGTGGACATCGTCCGCCAGGCGAAAAAGCGGGGCGTGCAGATCACCTGCGAGACCTGCCCCCAGTACTTCACCCTCACCGAGCGGGAGGTGCTGGCTCAGGGCAGCATGGCCCGGGTGAACCCGCCCCTGCGCACCGACGCGGACGTGGCCGCCATTCTGGAGGGCCTGCGGGACGGCACCATCGACGCCATCGTCACCGACCACGCCCCCCACTCCGCCGAGGAGAAGGCCCGGCCCCTGCCCGACGCGCCCAGCGGCATGGTGGGGCTGGAGACGTCGCTGGCTCTGTCACTGACGGCGCTGTACCACAGCGGCAAGCTGCCCCTGCCGTGGGTCATCGCCAAGATGTCCGCCGCGCCGTCCATCATTCTGGGCATCAGCAAGGGGACGCTGGCGGTGGGAGCGGACGCGGATCTGGTCATCTTCGACGAGGACGAGGAGTGGACCATCGACCCGGCGCAGTTCAGGTCCAAGGGCCGCAACACCCCCTTTGCGGGACGTAAAGTCAAAGGCAAAGTCAAATATACCATTTCCGGCGGAACTATTATTTATCAGGAGGGCTGACCATGTCGTTCGATATTCTTCAGGAGAAGATCAGAGAGAAAAAGAATCCCACGGTGGCCGGGCTGGACGCCCGGATCGAGTATGTCCCCGCCCACATCCAGAAACGGAGCTATGAGGAGTTCGGCGAGACGCTGGCCGGCGCGGCGGACGCGGTGTGGCAGTTTAACCGCGGCCTCATCGACGCGCTGTATGACGTGGTGCCCGCGGTGAAGCCTCAGGCGGCCTATTACGAAAATCTGGGCTGGGCCGGCATGGTGACCATGGAAAAGACCATCCGCTACGCGCAGGAGAAGGGCCTGTACGTCATCGCCGACATCAAGCGGGGTGACATCGGCACCACCGCCACCGCCTATGCCGAGGCGTGGCTGGGCGTGACGAAGGTGGGGGGCAGGGAGTACCCCGTGTTCGATGCCGACTGCGTCACCCTCAACGGCTACATGGGCTCCGACGCAATCAAGCCATTCCTCGACCAGTGCACGGCCCGGAACAAGTCCGCCTTCGTGCTGGCCAAGACCTCCAACCCCTCGTCCATGGAGTTTCAGGACATGGTGGCGGGGGACCGGGTGGTGTACGCCGTCATGGGCGACCTCATCGAGCGCTGGGGCCGGGATACCGCCGGAAAGTACGGCTATCAGGCGCTGGGCGCGGTGGTTGGCGCCACCCATCCCACGGTGCTGCGGGAGCTGCGCCGCCGCCTGCCCCACACCTTCTTCCTTGTGCCGGGCTACGGTGCGCAGGGCGGCACCGCCGCCGACGTGCGCTACGCCTTTGACGAGCTGGGCCGGGGGGCCATCATCAACGCCTCCCGCTCCATCATGTGCGCGTGGAAAAAAACCGGGAAGGACGGCGAGGACTATCAGGAGGCCGCCCGGGCCGCCGCCGAGCAGATGCGGGACGAGCTGAAGGAGTACATCACGGTTCTGTAAAACCCATAAGGCGGCCATGATGCCGCTGGAGAAAGGGCGTAAAATAGGATGAAGGTAGAAAATAACTGCAAGGTGCTGGAGATGACCCGGCTGTCCTCCGGCGCGTGGTCCATGACGCTGGAGACGGAGGGACTGACGGGCCAGATCGCCATGCCGGGCCAGTTCGTGCACATCAAGTGCGGCCACAGCCGCCTGCTGCGGCGGCCCATTTCCATCTGCAACTGGGCGGAGCAGCGGGAGCTGCTGCGGCTGGTGTTCGAGGTCCGGGGGGAGGGCACGGAGTGGCTGGCCCGCCGGGAGGTGGGCGACACGGTGGACGTCCTCGGCCCGCTGGGCCATGGCTTTCAGATGGAGAAGGGCGGGAAATACCTGCTGGTGGGCGGCGGAATCGGCGTGCCCCCCATGCTGGGCTGCGCCGTCCACGGCGGCGGGGAGAGCACCGCGGTGCTGGGCTTCCGGTCGGCGAAGAACGTGATGCTGCTGGAGGAGTTCAGCAAGGCATGCTCCGGCGGGGTGCGCATTGCCACCGACGACGGCACGCTGGGCCACCACGGCTTTGTGGACGCGCTGGTGCGGCAGGAGCTGGGAAAGGACAGCGGCTATACGGCGGTGCTGGCCTGCGGGCCGAAGCCCATGCTGAAGAGCGTGTACCGGGCGGCGTCGGACTTCGGCGTGCCCTGTCAGGTGTCCATGGAAGAGCGGATGGGCTGCGGCGTGGGCGCGTGCCTTGTGTGCGCGTGCAAAACGGCGGACGGCTCCATGAAGCACGTCTGCAAGGACGGCCCTGTATTTGACGCCCGGGAGGTGGACTGGGATGAGTAAGGTGGATATGTCTGTCAATCTGGCGGGAATGACCATGAAGAACCCGGTGGTGGTAGCCTCCGGCACCTTCGGCTTCGGCCGGGAGTACGGGCAGTTCTACGACCTGTCCGAGCTGGGCGGCATCTGCGTCAAGGGTCTCACTGCCCAGCGGCGGGAGGGCAACCCCGCCCCCCGCATCGCGGAGACCCCCATGGGCATCCTCAACTCCGTGGGCCTTCAGAACCCCGGCGTGGACGCCTTTATCGAAACGGAGCTGCCCTTCCTGCGGCAGTACGACGTGAAGGTCATCGCCAACATCTCCGGCAATACGCCGGAGGAGTACGGCGTCATGTGCGAAAAGCTGTCGGCGGCGGGCATTGATATGATCGAGGTCAACATCTCCTGCCCCAACGTAAAGGCGGGCGGCCTTGCCTACGGCACGAAGCCGGAGCTGGCCGCCGAGGTGACGGAGACGGCCAAGCGGCACGCCTCTGTGCCCGTGATGGTGAAGCTGTCCCCCAACGTCACCGACATCACCGAGATCGCCCGGGCGGTGGAGGGCGCGGGGGCGGATGCCCTGTCCCTCATCAACACCCTGCGCGGCATGCGCATCGATGTGAACACCGGACGCCCGGTGCTGAAGATGAACACTGGCGGACTGTCCGGCCCCGCCGTGCTGCCGGTGGCGGTGCGGATGGTTTGGGAGGTCGCCAACGCCGTCAAGCTGCCCATTCTGGGCATGGGCGGCGTCGCTAAAGGTGAGGACGCGGCCCAGCTCATGCTGGCGGGCGCGTCCGCCGTGGCGGTGGGCACCGCCCTGTTTGCCGACCCCTTCGCCCCCATCAAGGTGCGGGACGGGCTGGAAGCCATCGCGGAGCGGAAGGGGCTGGACCGGGTGTCCGGCCTTACCGGCGGGGTAAAGGTCTGGTAAGCGGGAGATCAGCAATACATATTTGAAAGCAGGTACTCTATGACCACGGTTTATCTGATCCGCCACGCGGAGGCGGAGGGAAATGTATATCATCGGTTCCACGGCTGGTACAACAGCGTCATCACAGGCAACGGCTGCCGCCAGATCGAGGCGCTGTCCCGGCGGTTCGCCGGGGAGCACATCGACGCGGTGTATTCCAGCGATCTGTTCCGCACCATGACCACCGCCCGGGCCATTTATCAGCCCCGGGGGCTGGAGCTGCGCACCGACCCGGACCTCCGGGAGATCGGCGGCGGCGTGTGGGAGGACCGAACCTGGGGTCAGCTCCACCGGGACAGCGCTGCCTCGCTGGACGCCTTCAACCGGGCGGACCCGGCGTGGCACGTGCAGGGCAGCGAGACCTACGGCGCGGTGCAGATGCGGATGACCGCCGCCCTCCGGCGGATCGCCGCCGCCCACGAGGGGCAGACGGCGGCGGTGTTCTCCCACGGGACGGCCATCCGGACGGCGCTTGCAAAGCTGTACGGCTATCCGCTGGATCAGATCGACCGGGTGCCCCACGGGGACAACACCTGCGTATCCAAGCTGCTGTTCGACGGCGATGCCGTGACGGTGGAGTACATCAACGACAACAGCCATTTGGGCGAGTTAACGACGCTGGGCCGCCAGACGTGGTGGAAGGAGGACGGCGTGGCCGATTACGGGAAGTACAATCTGTGGTTCCGTCCGCTGGACTTCAAAACGGAGAGCAAGCTCTACTTCGAGGCCCGGCAGGAGGCGTGGAAGACCATCCACCACACCATGCAGGGCTTCAACGGCTACGGCTTTCTCCGGGACGCGGAGGATCAGAGCCGTTATGACGGCCGCAGCGTGATGGTGGCCATGCGGGAGGACACACCGGCGGGGGTGCTCCAGCTGGACATGCGCCGGGACTCGGACAAGGGTGTGGGCGGTATCCCGTTTTTCTACCTGACGCCGGAGGCCCGGGCCCACGGGCTGGGTATCCAGCTGCTGGGGCAGGCGGTGGGCACCTACCGGCCCATGGGGCGGGAGTATCTCCGCCTGCGCTGCGCGCCGGAAAACGACCGCGCCCGGCGGTTTTACGAAAAGAACGGCTTCCGGAAGATCGGCGAGGAGGCCGGCGGCCTCGGCTCGCTGGACGTGCTGGAGAAGTATTTCGGCTATGAAGCCCGGGACCTGCATCTGGAAAATGTATAAGGTATAAGCAAACTGCCGCAGAATTACATTCTGCGGCAGTTTCTCATTATTTGCCCTGCATGGCCCGGCCCACATCATCCGCGGCGTTTTTCACAGCGTTGCCCGCGTCCTCAATGCCCCGGCCCACGGCGTTGCCCGCCCGGCCGATGGGGCTGTCGCTGGTGACGGCACCGCTGTTGTCCTCGGCGGCGTCCGGCTGGCCGTCGTTGTCCCGGTCGTTGGTGCCGCCCGCGCCGCCGCCGTTCATGGAGTCGTCCCCGGGGGCGGGGGAGACGGTCTGGCTGGGCGCGGCGGACTGGCTGGGGGAGACGCCGGGAGAGGCGGTATTCTTGTCCTTATCGCTGGCGCAGCCCGCCATGACAAGGGCCAGCGCCATGGTCAGCGCCAGCGCGGCAATTGATTTTTTCATAAATTCATCCTCCTGCTTTTTTCGGTGTGTTCCGCCGCTTATTGTGCGCAGGAGCGGGGCGAAAAAAACAGGAAAAAATTTTTGAAAAAAGGCTTGCATTTTGGGCACAGCTATGGTACACTCATCTCAGTTAAACAATAACAATTACTTTTAGCAATAAATAAACAAAACTGGGAGGAACTATAATGGAACTGAAGCTGTATGTCTGCCGCCACTGCGGCAACGTGATCTGGAAGGTCGTTGACAAGGGCGTGCCCGTGACCTGCTGCGGCGAAAAGATGGAGGAGCTGGTGCCCGGCACCACCGACGCCGCCCGTGAAAAGCACGTGCCCGACATCAAGCGCGAGGGAGACACCGTGAAGATCACCGTGGGTTCCGTGGTGCACCCCATGCTGGAGGAGCACTACATCTCCATGATCGCCGCCGTGTCCGGCGACACCGCCACCGTCCGCTTCCCCAAGCCCGGCGACGAGCCCACCCTGACGGTGGAGAGCCGTGAGCCGGTCACCGCCTACGAGATCTGCAACCTCCACGGCTACTGGAAGGGTCAGGAGTAATTCAAACCAACACTCAACTAATTTATAAAAGGAGATCATGAATATGGAACTGAGAGGAAGCAAGACCGAGGCCAATCTGTGGACTGCCTTTGCCGGCGAGAGCCAGGCCCGCAACAAATACACCTATTTTGCCAGCCAGGCCCGCAAGGACGGCTACGAGCAGATCGCGGCCATCTTCGAGGAGACAGCCGGTAACGAGAAGGAGCACGCCAAGATGTGGTTCAAGGAGCTGGGCGGCATTGGCACCACCGCCGAGAACCTGAAGGCCGCCGCCGCGGGCGAGAACGAAGAGTGGACCGAGATGTATAAGGACATGGCCGCCACCGCCCGCGAGGAGGGCTTCGACCGCATCGCCCGCCTGTTTGAGATGGTGGGCGCCATCGAGAAGGAGCACGAGGAGCGCTACCTCAAGCTGCTGGGCAACGTGGAGAACGACATGGTGTTCTCCGCCGGCGAGGAGACCGTGTGGATCTGCCGCAACTGCGGCTATGTCTACGTGGGCAAGACCGCGCCCAAGGCGTGCCCCGTCTGCGCCCATCCCGGCTCTTACTTCGAGCGCCGCGCCGACAACTACTGAGAAACGCGAAAACGCCTCCGGACGTGAGTCCGGAGGCGTTTTTTCGTATTCAGGCCGCTTTACTTGCGGACGGCCCGGTTGATGGCGGACAGGATGCCCTTAAGGGGGGCGAGGTTGATGTTGTGGCTGATGCCCACGCCGAAGAAGTCCCTGCCGTCCTTGTCCTGAAGGTGGATGTAGGCCACGGCCATGGAGTCGGAGCCGTCGGTGATGGCGTGCTCGGAGTAGTCGAGGAAGGTGAACTTGTCGATCTTCTGGCCGTGGATGGCGTTGAAGAAGGCATCGATGGGGCCGTTGCCCTCGCCCTCCACGTCGAAGGTGGTGTCCGTGTGGCGGAGGGTGCCCTTGAAGGTGACGTGGGAGTGACCGTCCACCGTCTCCTCATGGAAGGAGTGCCGGAGCAGCTCGTAGGGCTTGTCGGCGTCGATGTACTCCGCCTTGAACAGGTCGAAAACGCGCTGGGGGGCCAGCTCGGTGCCCACCCGGTCGGTTTCCGCCTGCACCACATGGCCGAACTCCGCCTGCATGGCCTTTGGCAGCTTGAAGCCGAAGCTCTGCTGCATGATGAAGGCCGCGCCGCCCTTGCCGGACTGGGAGTTGATGCGGATGATGGGCTCGTACTCCCGGCCCACGTCGGCGGGATCGATGGGCAGGTAGGGGATCTCCCACATGTCGGTGCCGGACTCCCTCATGTACTGGGTGCCCTTGTTGATGGCGTCCTGATGGCTGCCGGAGAAGGCGGTGAACACCAGCTTGCCGGCGTAGGGCTGCCGGTCGCCCACGGGCATTTTTGTGCAGCGCTCGTACATCTCCTTGATCTCGTTCATGTTATGGAAGTCCAGCTTCGGGTCAATGCCCTGAGTCCACATGTTCATGGCCAGCGTGACCATATCCACGTTGCCGGTGCGCTCGCCGTTGCCGAAGAGGGTGGCCTCCACGCGGTCCGCTCCCGCCAGCAGGCCCATTTCGGTGGTGGCCACGCCGGTGCCCCGATCGTTGTGGGGGTGAAGGGAGATGATGGCCCGCTCCCGGCCGGGGAGCGTGCGGATGAAATATTCCAGCATGTCGGCGAACTGGTTGGGCATGCAGTTTTCCACGGTGGTGGGCAGGTTGAGGATAACGGGCTTGTCCGCGGTGGCGTGGAGGTGGTCCAGCACGGCGGAGCAGATCTCCACGGCGTAGTCCATCTCCGTGCCCATGAAGGATTCGGGGGAGTACTCATACCGCAGGTTCATGCCCTTGGCGATGACGGGCTGAGACATCTCGTAAATGAGGTCGGCGGCGTCGGTGGCGATCTTGGTGATGCCGTCGGTGTCCATGTGGAACACCACCTTGCGCTGGAGGGTGGAGGTGGAGTTGTAGAAGTGGAGAATGACGTTCTTTGCGCCCTCGATGGCCTCAAAGGTGCGGCGGATGAGGTGCTCGCGGGCCTGCACCAGCACCTGGATGGTCACGTCGTCTGGGATATGGCCGCCCTCGATGAGCTCGCGGCAGATCTCGTACTCCGTCTCGCTGGCGGAAGGAAAGCCGATCTCGATCTCCTTCACGCCGATGTCGATGAGGGTATGGAAATATTCCAGCTTTTCCTGAAGGTTCATGGGGTCCACCAGCGCCTGATTGCCGTCCCGCAGATCCACGGAGCACCACGTGGGGGCGTGGGTGATCACATGGTCGGGCCAGGTGCGGTTCTCGATGGGCTGGGGCTGGAAGGGAATGTACTTCTGATAACCGGGTTTCATAAAAAAGCTCCTCCTTTGAGCGGCCGGGGGAAAAGGAAAACGCCCCCGACAAAACTGTCAGGGGCGTAATAAACTTACGCGGTACCACCCTTGTTCCGCATTTGGTTGCCCAAATGCGCTTGCCGGCCTCTAACAAGGCCTTGACCTGTAACGTGGTCATGACGTCCGGCCCTACTGCGCAGCGGTTCGGGACGGCGGCTCCGGGGCCAGTATGCACACGGGAATCCGCACCGGCTTGCACCAGCCGCCGGCTCTCTGAAACGGATGGGTCCGTGTCTTCTTCCCATCAGCGCCTTTTGTGATGCATCATATTTTAGCGGAGCAAATGAAAAAAGTCAAGGGCAGAAAGTGCAAAATTTTCATTGACAAAGTGGGTATCTATATGGTAAGATAACTCTTGCATTTGGGCTGGCAGCCGATTCGGAGAGATGTCCGAGTGGTTTAAGGAGCCGGTCTTGAAAACCGGTGACTCGCAAGAGCCGTGGGTTCGAATCCCACTCTCTCCGCCATATGTAAATTCCATAATTTTTATGTTTTTCGACCTGCGGAAGTACCCAAGAGGCCGAAGGGGCTCCCCTGCTAAGGGAGTAGGCGGTGAAAGCCGCGCGAGGGTTCAAATCCCTCCTTCCGCGCCATAAAGAATTACCGGTATAGATGCGTCTGGCGCAAAGCCAGGCGCATCAACCGTTTCCGGGCTTTTTTGAGCCCGGATTTCTTCTTTTGAACCATAGATTTTTATGGAGGTTTCGGAGCAACTGACCGGATTTGAACTGGAGGAT
>CAKUPH010000070.1 GCA_934675115.1 uncultured Oscillospiraceae bacterium
GTGTAAAAATGGTGTAACAGCCAAGACACCAAACGCTGAAACCCCTTGAAAATCAAGGAAAATCGAAGGAGAATGAGCACAAATGAAATTAGGTATCGTGGGACTTCCCAATGTGGGCAAGTCCACCCTTTTCAACGCCATTACCAACGCCGGCGCCGAGAGCGCCAACTACCCCTTCTGCACCATCGACCCCAACGTGGGCGTGGTGGCCGTGCCGGACAGACGTCTGGACTGGCTCAGCGAGTTCTACCATCCCAAAAAGACCACCCCCGCCGTGGTGGAGTTCGTGGACATCGCCGGTCTGGTGAAGGGCGCCAGCCAGGGCGCGGGCCTCGGCAACAAGTTCCTCGCCAACATCCGGGAGTGCGCCGCCATCGTCCACGTGGTGCGCTGCTTCGACGACGAGAACATCATGCATGTGGTGGAAAACACCAACCTCAACGTGCCTGTGGACCCGCTGGGCGACATCGACGCCATCGACCTTGAGCTGATCATGGCCGACGTGGAGATGGTGGACCGCCGCATCAAGAAGGCGGAGACCGCCGCCAAGGCCGACAAGAAGTTTCTCCACGAGGCGGAGGTGTTCTCCGGCCTGCGGGACTGGCTCAACGACGGCAAGTCCGCCCGCTCCTATCTGGGCGAGCTGGACGAGGAGGACGCCGCGCTGGTAGGCACCTGCGAGCTGCTGTCACTCAAGCCGGTGATCTACGCCGCCAATCTGGACGAGGACGGCTTTGCCGACCCGGAGAACGTGGAGTACTACAAGCAGGTGATCAGCCGCGCCGCCGGAGAGGACGCGCAGGTCATCCCCGTGTGCGCCAAGCTGGAGGCGGAGATCGCCGAGCTGCCCGCCGACGAAAAGGCCATGTTCCTCGAGGATCTGGGCATCGCCGAGTCTGGCCTTGACCGGCTCATCCGGGCCAGCTACACCCTGCTGGGCCTCATCTCCTTCCTCACCTCCGGCGAGGACGAGTGCCGTGCGTGGACCATCACCCGCGGCACCAAGGCCCCTCAGGCCGCCGGCAAGATCCACTCCGACTTTGAGCGGGGCTTCATCCGGGCCGAGACCATCGCCTTCGACGACCTGAAGGCCTGCGGCTCCATGGCCGCCGCCCGGGAGAAGGGCCTCATCCGCTCCGAGGGCAAGGAATACGTGGTCAAGGACGGCGATATTATTCTCTTCCGGTTCAACGTATAATCTCCCCTCGCCGTCCTTGACCACATCCGCGCCGGGTGGCGCGTACAGGCATTTTGCGTATGCAAAATCCTGGCGCAGGGGCAATTCATTTGCCCCGAGCATCCTGATCATCCGGGGCCCCCGGCGGGCCCGCCCGCTGGGGAAGCAAGGACGGCGACATTATTTTGTTCCGGATCAACGTATAATCTTCCCCCGCCGTCCTTGACCACATCCGCGCCGGGTGGCGCACACAGGTATTTTGCGTATGCAAAATCCTGGCGCAGGGGCAATTCATTTGCCCTGAGCATTCTGATCATCCGGGGCCCCCGGCGGGCCTGCCCGCTGGGGAAACAAGGACGGGGACATCATTCTCTTTAGATTTAACATATAATGATCTCACTCAACATACAGGAGGACCCAATCATGGATTACGCTGCCGAATCCCTGAAGCTGCACTACCAGTGGCGGGGCAAGCTGGACACCGTCCCCAAGATGGAGGTCAAGGACAAGACCGCCCTGTCTCTGGCCTACACCCCCGGCGTGGCTCAGCCCTGCCTTGAAATTCAGAAAGACATCAACAAAAGCTACGAGCTCACCGGCCGCTGGAACACCGTGGCCGTGGTCACCGACGGCTCCGCCGTGCTGGGTCTGGGCGACATCGGCCCCGAAGCGGGCATGCCCGTCATGGAGGGCAAATGCGTACTCTTCAAGGCCTTCGGCGGCGTCAACGCCGTACCCCTGTGCGTGCGCAGCCACGACGTGGACGAGATCGTCAACACCGTTGCCCTGCTGGCCGGATCCTTCGGCGGCGTCAATCTGGAGGACATCGCCGCCCCCCGGTGCTTTGAGATCGAGCGCAAATTGAAGGAAAAGTGCGACATTCCCATTTTCCACGACGATCAGCACGGCACCGCCATCATCGTGGCCGCCGCCCTCCAGAACGCGCTGAAGATCGTGGGCAAGCGCATCGAGGACGTCACCGCCGTGTTCTCCGGCGCTGGCGCGGCGGGCACCGCCATCTTCCGCCTGCTGAAAGCCATGGGCCTCGGCGACGCCGTCATCTGCGACCGCAAGGGCGCCATCTGCTCCGCCCGCACCGACCTCAACGACGAGAAGAAGGCCCTGCTGGCCATCTCCAACAAGACGGACAAGTCCGGCACTCTGGCCGACGTGCTCCGGGGCGCGGACGTGTTCATCGGCGTGTCCTCCCCCGGCATCGTCACCGGCGACATGGTGCGCTCCATGGCGGACAAGCCCATCCTCTTCCCCATGGCCAACCCTGTGCCCGAGATCATGCCCGATGAGGCCATTGCCGCCGGGGCCGCCGTGGTGGGCACCGGCCGCAGCGACTTCCCCAACCAGATCAACAACGTGCTGGCCTTCCCCGGCGTGTTCCGGGGCGCGTTCGACGTCCGGGCCAGTGACATCAACGAGGAGATGAAGCTGGCCGCCGCCAGGGCGCTGGCCGATCTGGTGGGCGACGACCTCTCCCCCGAGTACATCGTCCCCGCCGCCTTTGATGAGCGGGTGTGCCCCGCGGTCGCAAGCGCTGTAGCGGAAGCCGCGCGCAGAACCGGCGTCGCGAGGATCTGAACTCTTAATCCGTATAAAAAATCCCCTGACACGATACGTGTCAGGGGATTTTTTCATTATTATTCCGTTCCTCTGTCCAGCTTCCAGTCCGCCGGATCTGTGGTCAGCCCCGCCGGGCCCACATCCACACTGCCGCAGAACTTCTCCCCCTCGTCATAGCGAACGGGGGAGTCCCAGACCATCCACCGGCGGCCATACTCGTCGGTGACCAGCGCCGCCTCGCAGTAGATCTTCTCCGGGTCCAGCTTCACGGCGGCGGGACGGATGAAATACCGCGCGTTCTCCGGCCAGTCCCCGCGGAAGAAGTCCGGCTTTTCATCCAGCTGGTCGTACCACATGACCAGCTCCCGGTCCGCGAAAAGGCCCAGCCGCAGCTCAGTGATCTCCGCCGTCAGGTATTCGTCTCCGAAGGAGGACATTGTCTGCACCCCGGAGGGAAAATCCACCCACACAGCTTCCCCGGCGTCCAGCTTTCCGCCGTTTTTGCTGCCCCACAGGTTCCCCATGACCATCACCTCGGGGTAACTCCCGCTCAGCAGGCAGTCGTAGCTTTGCAGCAGCTGGGTGTTCTGCCGCCCGCCGTCGGAAAACACCACGGACAGGATGATATCATCACTGAGCGGGCAGGTGACGGCGGCCTCGAACCGGTGCCCGCCGTCCTCAGTCCCCGGCTGGGTGACGGCGTTTGTCCCGCTCTGGGCCACAAAATCCGCCGTCATGCCGTCGGTGTATGTCTTGGGCAGCGCCCACACCCGGAAGGTCACAGTACCGGCCCGCAGGTCGCAGGACGAAAGCTCCGTGCCGTAGTCGGCGGTGAGGTCGTTCTGGCTCTTGAGGATGCTCTCCACCTGATCGGCGATGGAGCTGATCTGGTTGTTGACGGAGATGTTGATCTGCTGGATGGAATTTTGCAGGCTGTTGTAGTCCGATGTCACCTGCCCCAGCCGGGAGGAGACTTTGATGAGTCCCACCGCCAGCGCCGCGGCGGCGGCTGCCCCTGCCAGCATCACCCAGCGGCGGCGCTTGGGGGATGCCGGGGCGGGCTGGGCTTTCAGATACCGGTCCACGATCTCCTCCACCATCCGGAGCTGCTCCTCCGTCAGCTCGCCGGAGGTCTTTTCCTCCGGGTCCGCCGGGGCGTCGTCCTCCACCCCCAGCAGCCAGCCCACGGACACGGAGAATATCCGGCTCATGGCCACCAGCTTCTCGATCTCGGGCAGGGTGGCGTCCGATTCCCACTTATAAATGGCCTGCCGGGAGACGCCCAGCTGCTCTCCCAGTGCCTCCTGAGACAGGCCCAGTTCCTTTCGTTTCTGCGCGATGCGCTGTCCAACAGTCATAAGGTTTCGCCCTCCTTCTGCCCCAAACATAGCATGAAAAGCCGCCGCTTCACCACCAACCGGCGGGTATTTTTTTGTCAACCGCAGGTTTACATTGGTCATTTTCAGTATATCTCAGCCAGATTTCCGGCGCAAGAGGAAAGAAAAGGGCGCCGCCCGCAGGCGGCGCTCTTCTGACAAAAAAAGCCGGGACGCTGCATATGCGGTGTCCCGGCTTTTCCGCTCTTATGTTTCAGGCGGGTTAGCCCAGATAGGCCTTCTTCACCTGCTCGTTGGTCATGAGCTCCCGGCCCGGGCCGGACAGGGTGATGCGCCCGGTCTCCAGCACGTAGCCGATGTCGGCAATCTGGAGGGCCATGTTGGCGTTCTGCTCCACCAGCAGGACGGTGACGCCCATGCGGTTGATCTCCTTGATGATGTCAAAGATGCCCCTGACCACGATGGGGGCAAGGCCCAGCGACGGCTCGTCCATCATAATGAGCTTGGGGCGGCTCATGAGGGCGCGGCCCACGGCCAGCATCTGCTGCTCGCCGCCGGACAGGGTGCCCGCCGCCTGCCACGAGCGCTCCTTCAGCCGGGGAAACAGCTCGTACACCCAGTTGAGGTCGTGCTCCATATTCTCCTTATCATTGCGGAGATACGCGCCGATCTTGAGGTTTTCCAGCACGGTGAGGTCGGGGAATACGTGCCGCCCCTCGGGCACCAGCGTCACGCCCTTGGACACGATTTTATCCGGGGACAGGCCGGTGAGGTCCTCCGCCTGAAGCCGCACCCGGCCCTCGGCGGGGCGGATCAGCCCGGCGATGGTGCGCAGGGTGGTGGACTTGCCCGCGCCGTTGGCGCCGATGAGGGTGACGATCTTGCCCTCGGGCACCTCAAAGGAGATGCCCTTGACGGCCTCGATGCCGCCGTAGCGGACTTTCAGCTCATCAATTCTCAGCATCGTCTGCCACCCCCAGATACGCGTCGATGACGCGCTGATTGCTCTGGACCTCCGCCGGCGTGCCCTGCGCGATAAGCTTGCCGAAGTCCAGCACGTAAATGCGGTCGGAGATCTGCATGACCAGATCCATGTGGTGCTCGATCATGAAGACGGTCAGGTGATATTTTTCCCGGATGTCCCGGATAAAGTCGGTGAGCTCCTGGGTCTCCTGGGGGTTCATGCCCGCCGCAGGCTCGTCCAGCAGGAGGAGCTTCGGCTCGGTAGCCAGCGCCCGGGCGATCTCAAGGCGGCGCTGGAGGCCGTAGGGCAGGGAGCCCGCCACCTCATCCTTCAGGTGGTCCAGCCCCTGCTCCTCCAGCAGGGCCATGGCCTCGGCCCGCATCCGGGCCTCCTCCTTCCGGTTCAGCCGGAAGGTGGCGGAAAAGACGTTCTGCTTCGCCCGCATATGCTTGGCAATGAGGACGTTCTCAAACACGGTGAGGGCGGAGAACAGGCGGATGTTCTGGAAGGTGCGGGCGATGCCCAGCTGGGTGATCTTATCCGGCGTGGGGCTGATGACCTGCGTGAACATGCCGTTGTGCTCTCCGGCGTATTCCTTCTTCAGCTTGCCCTGCGGGTGGTTTTCCAGCATGGTCTCCCCCATGAAGGACACCCGGCCGTTGGTGGGCTCGTACACCCCGGTGACGCAGTTGAACGCGGTGGTCTTGCCCGCGCCGTTGGGGCCGATGAGTGCCACGATCTCGCCCTCGTTGACCTCAAGGGACAGGTCGTTGACGGCGATGACGCCGCCGAACTGCATGGTGACGTTTTCGATCTTCAGCACGTTCTGGCTCATTTCGCCGCCTCCTTTTCCGCTTTTTTCTTTCCGGCCCGCCGCCGGAGCAGGTCGCTCAGCTCCTTATCGCCCATGATGCCCCGGCGGAAGAACAGCACCACGATCATGATGATGATGGAGAATACCACCATGCGGAAGCCGTCCCGCAGGAAGGGGACCTGCGTATTGCCGATGTACATCTTGGTGTCGAGGAAGCGGAGCCACCACTCGGAGCAGGCCACGTACAGAAACGTGGCGATGCAGGAGCCGGAGATGGAGCCGATGCCGCCGATGACCACGATGAGCAGGATCTCATAGGTCATGGTAGAGGTGAATACCTTGGCCTGAGCGTTGGCGGCGTACATGGCGAACAGCGCGCCGCCCACACCGGCGAAGAAGGAGGAGATGCAGAAGGACAGCATCTTGTGCTTCGCAAGGTTGATGCCCATGGCCTCGGCGGCGATCTCGTCCTCCCGGATGGCCTTAAAGGCCCGGCCGTAGGAGGAGTTGATGAGCATCACGATGATGGCGATGCACACGATGGCCACAAAGAAGGGCACGAAGCAGGACAGCCGCAGGATGACCTTGCCGCCGGCGTCGGTGACGTTGAAGCTGGAGAAGGTGGGGAAGTTCTTCAGCATGTTGGCGCCGTTGGTGACACGGCCCAGCTTCTGCCACTGGAAGAAGGCGCGGATAATCTCGGCAAAGCCGAGGGTGGCGATGGCAAGGTAGTCGCTCTTGAGCCGAAGGACGGGCAGACCGATGAGCCACGCGAAGAACGCAGCCACCACGCCCGCCAGAATGAGGGCCACCAGCACACCGAGGACCATGCTCACCGCGCCGCCCGCGCCAGTGGTGCCGAAGATGGCGCCGAAGGCGTCGGGCAGGGAGAACTTGACGGCGGAGCCGCCGAACAGATAGTAAACGGTGTCCTTATCCGCCACGGGGACGGTGAGGATGGCGTAGGTATACGCGCCCAGCAGCATGAAGCCCGCCTGCCCCAGCGAGAACAGACCGGTGAAGCCGTTGAGCAGGTTCATGGACACGGCCACCAGCGAGTAGACCGCGCCCTTTTTCAGCACGGTGAACAGCTGGCTGGTGGGCTGGAGCACCTTTGGGACGCTGGGGACGATGGCGCTGAGGTTCTCCAGCAGGATCACCAGCGCCAGCACCACGACCACCGCGACAAGGGCCAGAAATGCGCCGCTTTTGCTTTTTTCCTGTTTGATCATTTCGGGCACCTCCTTAAACCTTCTCGGTGGCCTTTTCACCGAAGAGGCCGGTGGGCTTGAAGACCAGAATGACGATGAGCAGGGCGAAGGTGAACGCGTCGGAGAACACGGACACGTCCCACGCGGCGGGCAGGCCCTTGATGATCGTCTCGCAGATGCCGATGATGAACGCGCCGATCACCGCGCCGGGGATGGAGCCGATGCCGCCGAACACCGCCGCCACAAATGCCTTCAGGCCGGGCAGGGAGCCGATGGTGGGCGTGATGGCCCGGTAGTTGGTGAAGTACAGCATGGAGCCGATGGCCGCCAGCGCGGAGCCGATGACAAAGGTGGCGGAGATGACGGAGTTGATTTTGATGCCCATGAGCTGGCTGGTCTCAAAATCCTTGGCCACTGCCCGCATGGCCATGCCGATCTTGGTGCGGTTGATGAGCTGGGTGAGCACCAGCACGAGAACCAGCACCAGAATGGGGGTGAGGATGACCACCCACTTGGTGGGGGTGCCCGCGATGTTCACCGTGGCGGACAGGCCGGGGATCTCCGGATAGGTCATGGGCTGGCCGCCGGTGACATAGGTGGCGGTGTTCTGGAGCAGGTAGCTCACGCCGATGGCGGAGATCATGACAGACATACGGGGGGCAGAGCGCAGGGGCTTGTATGCCACCCGCTCGATGACGAAGCCCAGCAGCACCGTCAGAATCAGCACCAGCGGCAGGGCCACGTACAGCGGCAGATAGGTGGACAGGTAAACGCCCATCAGGCCCGCCACCATGAACACGTCGCCGTGGGCGAAGTTGATGAGACGCAGAATGCCGTACACCATGGTGTAGCCGATGGCGATGAGGGCGTACTGGCCGCCCACCGAGATGCCGGAGAGCAGAATGGACACGACATATTCCATATAAGGTATCCTCCCTTTTCTTTGAGAAGGGTCAATTTTTTTGCTGCTGGACCGTCTCGAAAAGAGCGCCGCGCAGGCTGTCCTTTCGAGGCGGCCCAAACCGGGGAAAAATACAATCCCATGGCGGGAGCCGGAAGGCCCCCGCCATGGTAAAGGTTCTTGATCTGACCGGGATCAGGCTCAGCCGGCCTTCTGGACGGTCTCCAGCTCCCAGGTGCCGTCGTTGACGGAGTGCTTGATGTAGGCGGTGTCGCGAACCGCGTCGCCGGTGTCGTCAAAGGCGATGTCGCCGCAGACGCCGGAATAAGTCACACCGGGCATGGCGGCCTTGATGGCGGCGGCGTCGCTGGAACCGGCGGCCTTGATGGCCTCGAGAGCCATGTAGTATGCGTCGTAGCCCATGGCGGTGACAGCGGAGATGGTGTCGTCGCCGCCGTTACTGGCCTTGGCGTCGGCATTGGAGTTGATGTAGGCCTTGATGCCCTCGTCAAACTCAGGGGAGCCGCCCTCCTGATAGAAGGTGGAGACGTACAGCTGGATGCTGGTGTCCTTGGCGGCGGCCAGGACCATGTTGTCGTCCAGCGTGTCGGAGCCGAGGAACGCGGCCTCGATGCCCAGAGAGTCGGCCTGAGCAATGATCTGGGTGGCGTAGGCGATGGAGACGGGGGTGAAGATAACGTCGGCACCCTCGCTCTTGGCCTTGTTCAGGTAAGAGGTGAAGTCAGAGTTGTTGGTGGGGAAGGAGTCGGTGATGACGGTGCCGCCGGCAGCCTCGAAGGCCTGCTTGAAGAAGGCGATCAGGCCCTGATCGTACTCATTGCCGGACTCGCCCAGGCAGTAGGCCACCTGCGCGCCGAACTTATCCTTGGCGAAGTTGGCCAGCACGGTACCCTGGAAGGGATCGAGGAAGCAGATGCGGAAGTAGTAGTCGTTGCCGGCGGTGACGTTGGGGTTGGTGCAGGTCACGCCCACGGCGGCGATGCCGCCCTCGTCAAACTTGGGGCCGCCCGCGATGGACACGCCGGAGCCGTAGGAGCCGAGGACCAGAGACACGCCCTCGCTCACCAGCTGGGAAGCGGCGGAGGGAGCCTTATCGGTGGAGGAGCCGTTGTCGGCAGGGACCAGCTCGATGGTGTAGGTGGTGCCGTTGACCTCCACGGTGGGCGTCTCGCTGTTGGCGTACTGCATGCCCAGATATTCCTTCTTGCCGCCGGAGGCGGAGTCGCCGGACAGGGGCTCGAACACGCCGATCTTGATGACGTTGTCGCCGCCGGCGGGGGCGGCGGTGTTCTGGCTGTCGCCGTCGGGGGTCTTGCTGGCATCGCCAGCGGGAGCGCTGCTGCACGCGGCAAGGCTCAGGGCCATGACCAGCGCCAGCATCAACGCAAGCAGCTTTTTCATTTCATTTTCCTCCTAAAATACTTCTTTGAGTCATGCCCGGCTCATCCCGGGCGGACGGGCAAGGGACCCGGTCCATTCATTCCTCTTCCAGCGGACAAGTGTCCGCCCGGAAATTACTGTTTCATTATAGCAAAGCATTGAAGAAAATGCAACTAAAACAATCCCAACTTTCATTTTTATTTTCAAAAAACTTTTGTACGCCATGCACACACAGCAAAAACCCCTGAACCGTACACGGTTCAGGGGTTTTCCCGTTTTTTCGTCCCACCCGGCGGCGTTTTTCATGATTCGCTGTGCTGGAAACGATTCATTTTCCAGAGTGAAACCGCCCTCAGATCACCCGCAGGCGGATGACACCGGGGATGGCCCGGATGTCGGTCAGCGCCGTCTCCTCGGCGGGGGCGTTGATGTCCACCATGGTGTAGGCGTAGTCGCCCTTGGACTTGTTGGTCATGTTCTCCACGTTGATGCCCTCCTCGGACAGCTGGCGGGTGATGTTGGCCAGCATGGCGGGGATGTTCTTGTGGATGATGCACAGCCGCTGCACGCCGGAGCGCTCCATCTCCACGTTGGGGAAGTTGACGGAATTCTTGATATTGCCGTTTTCGAGGTAGTTCTTCAGCTCCCGGGCGGCCATGACGGCGCAGTTCTCCTCGCTCTCGGGGGAGGAAGCGCCCAGATGGGGGATGGCCACCACGTGCTTGGCCAGCGTGATGGTGTTGTTTGGGAAGTCGGTGACGTAGCTGGCCACCTTGCCGGACTCCAGCGCGGCGATCATGGCCTCGTCGTCCACCAGCTCGCCCCGGGCCAGATTGATGACCCGGACGCCGTCCTTCATGGCGGCCAGCGCGGCGGCGTTGATGGTGTGGCGGGTGGAATCCATGTAGGGGACGTGGATGGTCACGTAGTCGGCGGCGTGGTAAAGCTCGTTCACGTCCTTCACCACGTGGACGTGGCGGTCCAGCCGCAGGGCGGAATCCACGGACAGATAGGGGTCGTAGCCGTAGACCTCCATGCCGAGGGACAGGGCCACATTGGCCACCAGCGCCCCGATGGCCCCCAGACCGACGACGCCCAGCGTCTTGCGGTACAGCTCCGGGCCCACGAAGGCGGACTTGCCCTTTTCCACTGCGGCGGCCACGTCCACGCCCTCGGTGGAGGCCTGCTCCCGCACCCACGCGGAGGCGCCGAGCACGTCCCGGGAGGCCACCAGCATCGCGCAGATGACCAGCTCCTTCACGGCGTTGGCGTTGGCGCCGGGGGTGTTGAATACGACGATGCCCGCCTCGGAGCAGCGGTCGGTGGGGATGTTGTTGGTGCCCGCCCCCGCCCGGGCGATGGCAAGGAGCTTTTCGGGGAAGGAGTAGTCGTGGAGCTTGGCGGAGCGGACGAGAATTCCGTCCTCGTTCTGAATATCGTCGCCTGTGGTATAGTTCTCGCCCAGCGCGTCAAGGCCGACGGCGGCGATCTTGTTCATGGTTTTGATCTGATACATATATAACACCTCTCGCGCCCTGCGCGGGCGCAGACTCATTTTGATTTGCAGGGCCGAAGGCCCTGCCACCTTTTTCGTATTCGCCGAAAAGCGGCGAAAGACTTTGAGCGTCCTCCGCGGACGCTCCGCAGATGGGGGTTTCGCCCCCAGGGCGACCTGCTTTCTGTGTGAACAGAAAGCAGCAAGAACCAGAGGGCTGCGCCCTTTGGGGAACGGCTTTTCTCGACCCCATTCTCGGGATAGAATTCGCCGTTACTCCGGCGAACGGAGTGGTGCGT
>CAKUPH010000071.1 GCA_934675115.1 uncultured Oscillospiraceae bacterium
TCTGCTGCCATATCTTCCGTCAGGTCCGCGATCACGTCGCCCGTCACCTGCATGGTGGAGGCAGACCAGGGGTAACCGGACGCAAACTGCGGGAACACGCCGGTGGTATGATCGACAAAATAGGCGTCAAAGCCTGCTTCCTTGATTTGGTTCTCCGTCAGCTTCCGGGTCAGCTGATGGACCACGGTACCGACCATTTCGAGGTGACCCAGTTCCTCCGTGCCGATGTCGGTCAGCAGTCCCTTCAATTCATCGAAGGGCATGGCGTAGCGCTGACTGAGGTAACGCAGAGAAGCGCCCAGCTCGCCGTCCGGCCCGCCGTACTGGGAGATGATGACTGAGGCCAGTCTGGGGTTGCAGTTCCGGATCTTGACCGGATATTGCAGCTTTTTCTGATAGATAAACATTCAGTTTTTCCCTCCGTTTCTGCAATACTCCCAAGGCCACGGGCTGTTGAGCCAGGTATAGGAGCCGTCCTTTACCGTGTCTGTCTGGACCAGCGGGCCGTACATGGCATTGTAGCGGGCCTTGCCCTCCTGCGCCAGCTTCGCGTACTGCTGGTAGAGCGAAAATGCCTCGGCATCGCTCTGATGCGTATCCAGATAAAGCCCCAGCTCTGTGATGACAAACTCCAGTGCCTGCAGCTCAGACGCGGCGTTTTCCGCCGGAGTGGACGCTTCGACCTTTGCGTGGAAGGGAAGATTCAGGCCGGGAAACAGCGTCCCATTTGCCAGCGCTTCCGTCTGGGAGTATTTCGCACTGCCTGTCTGCTGAAAAGGAACATACGGCACCGCCAGCGGCGCGCAGGCAGGGAGAACCCCGCACATATCATCGCAGGGGCGCATGGTGCCCTGATTATTTTCCAAAGTCAACTCCTCCTCTAACAAGAGATTCTGACATTTGCTGTCGAATCATTCTATGCCCGGGCGGCGGAGCGGTGAATCGCAAAACAGTGCATTGAGATTTCGGGGAAGATGTGTTAAAATCAAAGCGCCGCTCATACTGTCTCAGGGGAGGCGGTGCCATGAAGCGGGATATGCTGGTCCTAGTGCTGTGCTTCTGCCTTGTCATAGGCGGAGCATGGTTTGGAAAAAACAGCGGGGAAGCGGCAGAGCAGGCCTTTGCCGCGGCGGAAGCCGACGGCTTCCAACTCGTTCTGGACGCCGGACACGGCGGGGAGGACGGCGGCGCCCTTTCCGCCGCCGGTGATAAGGAGAGCAACGTCAACCTCAGCATTGTCCTGCGGATGGATCAGCTGCTGGGCCTGTGCGGCGTGCTGCCGATCCTGACCCGCAGCGAGGATGTTTCCATCCATGACGCCGGCGCGTCTACCCTCCGGGAAAAGAAGGTGTCTGACATCCATAACCGGGTCGCTCTGGTGGAGTCGCAGCCCTCACCGCTGCTGGTCAGCGTCCATCAGAACTCCTACCCGGATGCACGGTATTCCGGCGCGCAAGTGTTTTACGGGCGGACGGAAGAGAGCCGGATCTGGGGAGAAGCGGCGCAGGAGATCCTGCGGCAGTGTCTGGACGAAAACAACAGCCGGGCCGCGAAGCGAATCCCGGACACTGTGTACCTCATGAATCACATCAGCTGCCCCGCTATTCTGGTGGAATGCGGCTTTATGAGCAACAGGGAAGAGGCGGCGCGGCTCCAGACGCCGGAATACCAGAAAAAGCTGGCGGCGGCGCTCACCGGAGCCTGCCTGCAATACATTCATTCTGACACATAGGAAGTGGGCCGGATGGCAAAATCAAAAACCGTATTTTACTGCACGCAGTGCGGAAACGAAACGCCCAAGTGGCAGGGCCAGTGCATGGCCTGCGGCGCGTGGAACACCATCGTGGAGCAGCCCGCGCCGGACCCGCGCAAAAAAGCTGCGGCGACAAAGGCCTCGGCGGCGGGCGGCAGCCTCATGAACCGCCCACGGCCGCTGAAAGAGGTGGAGACCACCGACGAACTGCGGTTTGAGACCGGCATGAGCGAGCTTGACCGGGTGCTGGGCGGCGGCGCGGTCCGCGGCTCTCTGGTGCTGGTCAGCGGCGCGCCGGGCATCGGCAAGTCTACACTGATGCTTCAGATCTGCGACAATCTGTGCCGCTTCGCGCACGTTCTGTATGTATCCGGAGAGGAGTCCGAGCGGCAGATCAAGCTGCGGGCCGAGCGTCTCGGCATCCGCAGCGAGGGGCTGTATCTTTACTCAGAAACAAATCTGGACGATATTCTGGAATCGGTCAACGAGCTGAAGCCCGACGTGCTCATCGTGGACTCCATCCAGACGCTCTACAACGGCGACAACACCTCGGCCCCCGGCAGCGTCACGCAGGTAAAGGCATGTACCTTAACACTGATGCAGCTGGCAAAAGGGCAGGGAATCACCACATTTGTCATCGGCCACGTCAACAAGGAAGGCTCCATCGCCGGGCCGAAGGTGCTGGAGCACATGGTGGACTGTGTCCTGTATTTCGAAGGGGAACAACATAACAGCTACCGCATCCTGCGGGCGGCGAAAAACCGCTTCGGCGCCACCAATGAGATCGGCGTATTCGAGATGGGAGACGTGGGTCTGGAGGAGATTCCGAATCCGTCGGAGACGCTGCTGTCCGGCCGCCCGAAGGACACGCCGGGCACCTGTGTCACCTGCGTAATGGAGGGCAACCGTCCGGTTCTGGCAGAGGTGCAGGCACTGCTGACGCCGACGGCCTACGGGAACGCCCGCCGGTCCAGCAACGGCTTTGACTACAATCGGGCCATGATGCTGCTGGCCGTGCTGGAAAAGCGCGGCGGGCTGATGGTATCCAACTGCGACGCCTACATCAACGTCATCGGCGGTCTGTCGCTGGACGAACCGGCGGCAGATCTGGCTATGATCATCGCGCTGGCGTCCAGCTTCCGGGACAAAAGAGTGCCGTTTGATCTGGTGGCCATCGGCGAGGTGGGTCTGACCGGTGAGCTCCGGCCCGTCAATGCCATGGGACAGCGTCTGTCCGAGGTGCAGCGGCTGGGCTTCACCAAATGCCTTGTCCCGTACCGCAGCACCGGAAAGATCGCCGAACCCAAGGGCCTTGAGCTGATCCGGGTCAGAAATATCCGGGAGGCTCTGGCGGTTCTGGTCTGACCAGAGCTCTGGGCGTGAAATTGACGCAGAAGTCGTTTGGAACCTGCCGCTGGGGCGGAACCGACTGTTCCAGCGTGTAGCGGCCGTCGATCTGATAGGCGCAGTTCTGCGTGCAGTTAATCATGTGCTCATCACCAAACACCACACATTTCGTAAATCGAGCCGCAAAGGGCTTGTGAAGAAAGGAGAAAGGGAAACAGGCTTTCAACTCAACAAAATAAAAGAAGGTTTTGTTGAGTTCTCGCGGGGATGCCACGGGCGGATTTCGGTCTGCTCGTGGCTCTTTTTGTTCCGGAAGATGTCAGATTCTGGACGTCCCGGGGCTTGAGATGCGGGAGCGCCAGCGGCTCGCATACGGACAGCGGCTCCGCCGCTCTCGCCCGTCAGGGCGGTGACGAAGTCACACTCTCAACAACCGATATCATGTCCCCCGAAAGCCGCGACCAGGCGGCGCAGGGGGGCCAGCGGGCGCGACAAGCCGAGGGGGCCGAACTGCGGCCCCCGAAGCCCGCAGCGGACGGGGCCGGGCCCGGCCCCACCCCCGCAAGGGCCGGGCAGCGCGCCGGGCGCGGCGGGGCCCCGCGACGGCCAGGGCACACCAGCGCAGAAAACCCGGACCGGGCCGGAACGGGCGGGCACCGCAGAAAGACCAGCCACCGGGAGCGCAGCGCAGCCGTCTACTTGATATTAGGACAGTATTCCGTCACTTCCCCTTGCTCGACATGAAAAATCTTTGTGAAAACGGGGCCTCTGGCCCATGTCACAGCGCCAGAATCAAGACGTATCCGAACGGCAGCCGGGACGTTCTCGTATGCGAGAAGGCCATCTTCAAGGCCGAGGGCTGGGAGGAATCCGGCTGGCGGAAGCCGGGCCGGAAACGCGCCCGGGAACCACCAGAGCAGCCCGCCGAGGGCTCCCCAGAGCGGGCCATGCGGCGGGCGCGGTCTCAGGTGCGGGAGCTGGCGCTGTCCAATCCCTTCCGCTGGTTCGTGACGCTGACCCTCGACCGGCAGCGCGTCGACCGGTACGACATGGCCGCCATCACGAAGAAGCTCAACGTCTGGCTGGACAACAACGTCCGGCGGCGGGGGCTGGCTTACGTCCTCGTGCCGGAGCGGCACAAGGACGGAGCCGTCCACTTCCACGGGCTGTTCAACGACGCGCTGGAGGCCGTGGACTCCGGCCATCAGGACGGGCGGGGCCATCCGGTGTTCAATCTGCCCCGGTGGTCGCTTGGATTCTCCACCGCCATCGAGCTCTACGGCGAGTACGACCGCGCGGTTGCCTATGTCTGCAAGTACATCGGCAAGGGCACCGAGAAGGTCGGCGGGCGGTGGTTCTACTCCGGCGGGCAGCTGGCCCGGCCGGTGGTCAGCTTCTGCGAGCTCAGCTTGCGGGACGCCCTCGAAATGCCGGGGGCGTATCAATTCAACGTGGCCGAAGCCGGGCTGTCCTTCGTGGGCTTCCGGCTGGGGCCGGAGGGAGGGAATGACGATGATGTCTGACAAGGTATTGACCATCATGGCGGAGGCCGTGGAGGAAGCAATTCTCGGGGATGAGTTCGATTTGGCGGCGGAGCTGCTGGCCTTCATCCGGGCGGAAATGGAGGTTGAACAGTGACGCTGCGGAACTTGTGGAAGTTTTTCTGGTGCCCCAGCCGGTGGTATTGCTGGCGGGCCCGGCGGGTGGAGTGTGGCATCTGCGGGTGCTACCTTAACCGCATGAAGCCGGTGAAATATGAGGGGAATTGACAATTTTCGGATTGTCAAGTTCTGCCGGAACAGCTTGGCCCCGGTGGGTTTGCGCCCGCTGGGGCCTTGTCTGACCGGCGGGGGATTTTTCGGGGCGGAGGGCGGCTTTCCGGGCTTAGGGCCCGACCTTGGGGCCCGTAGCCCGTCCGCCGCCCGGAGCCACGCAAAAGCCCCCACCGGGCAGCGAAAGGAGGGGAGAGCATGAAAACGGAGTACCTGCTGCACCGGGAGGTCGAGCACGTTCTGGCGGCGCTCACGCCGTCAAATCGGCTCATATGCCGGGTGTGTTTACACACCGGGCTGCGGCTGGGGGACGTGCTGACGCTGCGGACGCAGCAGCTCGGGCGGCAGTTCATGGTTACGGAAGCCAAGACGAAGAAGCGGCGGCGCGTGGGCCTGACGGATGAGCTGCTGGCTCAGGTCAGGGCGCAGGCGGGGCCGGTCTGGGCGTTCCCGGGGCGCAAGCCCGGAACCCACAAGACCCGGCAGGCTGTCTGGGCCGACGTCAAGCGGGCCGCCAAGGCGTTCCGGCTGCCGCAGAACGTAGGCGTTCACAGCTTCCGCAAGGTCTACGCCGTGGAGCTCATGCAAAAGTACGGCGATCTGGAGCGCGTCCGGCGGGTTATGAAGCACTCCAGCGTCACCGTCACCATGATTTACGCCATGGCAGACCGGCTGTTGGAGGCGAAGCGTAAAATCTGAGTTGACATTCCGGGCGGCGGCGTGGTACAATGAGACATCACTTTGAAAGGAGGACAGGGGAAGCAGAGCCGCCGCGCTGCCGTCGCGGAACTCCACAAAACCGGTATTTTGTTGCAGTTCGGTTCCTTGAAGCCGCCGCCCGGAGGGCGGCTATGATTTTCGAGAAGGAACTCAACAAAATAAAAATTTTGTTGAGTTGAAAAGAGGGGCAGCGGCCAGTTTTGCCAGTGAACGCCTTATCGGCGCTTATTCGGCTTATTATCTCTGGATCCGAACTGTTTTATTTCCCTGTACGCCTATGACTGATTACCGCGCGGACGCGCCGGTCATCATCCGTGATTTTCTGACGTACCATGAGACCATTCAGGGTCACTCCAGAAAAACCGTGGATGAATACTATCTCGACCTGCGCAATTTCTTCCGCTACATCAAAATTGAAAAAGGCCGCGTGCCGCGCACCGCCGAACTGGATGAGATCACGATCGACGACGTAGATCTGGAACTGATCCGTTCCGTCCGGCTGGGCGACATTTACGCCTATATGAGTTTTCTCAGTCGCGACAGGCTGAAAAACGCCAAACGCCCGGATGGCGGCGCCGGTTTGCAGGCATCCACCCGGGCGCGGAAAATCGCGACCATCCGCTCCTTTTATAAATATCTCACCACCAAGGCCAAACTGCTGGATGAAAACCCCATGCAGGATCTGGATTCGCCCCGGCAGAAGCAGTCGCTGCCGCGTTATCTGACGCTGGAAGAAAGCATCCAGCTTCTGGAATCCGTTGACGGCAAAAACGCGGAACGGGATTTCTGCATTCTGACACTGTTCCTCAACTGCGGACTGCGGATCTCGGAACTGTGCGGCCTGAACCTGTCAGACGTCCGGGGCGACCGGCTGCGGGTGCTGGGAAAAGGCAACAAGGAACGGGTCATTTACCTCAATGTGGCCTGTCAGAGTGCCATTGAGGACTGGCTCACGGTGCGGTCCACGTCCGGCGCCGCCGATCCGTATGCGCTGTTCATCACCCGAAAACACACCCGTGTCACCAAGGACGGCGTCCATTACATGATCAAGAAGCGCCTGACGGCGGCGGGGCTGGACAGCAGCAAATACTCCGCCCACAAACTGCGGCACACGGCGGCTACCCTGATGCTCCAAAATGGCGTGGACGTGCGCACCTTGCAGGAAATTCTGGGGCACGAGCACCTGAACACCACTCAGATCTACACCCACGTCAGCAGCGACTCTCTGAAATCGGCGGCAGACGCAAATCCGCTGAACGCCGTCAAGCACCGGGGGCGTCCGAAGAAAAAGCAGGATTGACCTCTCTGCTCTCAAATGCCTCTTCCCTGTCTGTTCCGGCGTTTTCCGGCTCATCCTCCAGAATGCCCACGATATGGAGAAACCGCATCTCCGCCACGTTCTGATAGGTGTCCAACGGGCGATTATCAGCGTCGTAGGAGTGCGCCGCCACCAGAATATTGCTCAGATCCGGCGGGGAGCCGACACCCACCACCACCGGCGTATGGGCAAATACCTCCCGGCTCTCCTGAAATCTTAATTGAACAAAATCCCCCGGCCGCAGCAGGTTGAGCGTCGTACCGACGCCCAGCGGACCTGCGGTCGGGTCTTTCCTTGTCATGAAGTTCCAGAAATACGGCACTCCGGCCCATGCGGGCGCACGGTCATTGGGATCGATGTAGTACCAGCCGAGATCCGGGGTGTAATTCATAACACCGCCCCCGGCGTACAGGCACTGGGAGGCAAAATTTGTGCAGTCGCCGCCGATCTCGCTGAAATCGTAAAACTCCGGGTTCCGCCCGAAGGCCCACTTGTGGGCGTATTCCACCGCCGCGCGGCGGTCATACGGCTTGATGACCATGATGGCCCACTCCCCTTTCTTTGTATTCTATGACAGGGAACCGGTCCCGGACTCCGCCCCACCCGAACAGGCTGTATGATTTTCCCTGTTTCTGCGAAAAAGGTCCCCGGTTCCCTTGCTTTTTTGCGTTATAGCTGATAGAATCAAGCTATCCAATTTGAAAACAGGAGATGGTTAGTATGCCACTGGTCACTACTACCGAGATGTTCAAGAAAGCTTACGACGGAGGATACGCCATCGGCGCGTTCAACGTCAATAACATGGAGATCGTACAGGGTATCACCGAGGCGGCGAAGGAAGTCAACGCCCCCCTGATCCTTCAGGTCTCCAAGGGCGCCCGCGCCTATGCCAACCACACCTACCTGATGAAGCTGGTTGAGGCCGCCGTCATCGAGACCGGCCTTCCGATCTGCCTGCATCTGGATCACGGCGACAGCTTTGAGCTGTGCAAGAGCTGCATCGACGGCGGCTTTACCTCCGTCATGATCGACGCGTCCTCCAAGCCCTTTGCGGAGAACATCGAAGTCACCAAGAAGGTCGTCGAGTACGCCCATGACCACGGTGTGGTCGTGGAGGCCGAGCTTGGCACGCTGGCCGGCGTTGAGGACGAGGTGAAGGTGTCCGCCGAGGATTCCTCCTATACCCGCCCCGAGGAGGTCGAGGAGTTCGTGTCCAAGACCGGCTGCGACTCTCTGGCCATTGCCATCGGCACCAGCCACGGCGCGTACAAGTTCACTCCGGAGCAGTGCACCCGCAATGAAAAGGGCGTCCTCGTTCCCCCCCCCCTGCGCTTTGACGTACTGGAAGAGGTCTCCAAGCGCCTGCCCGGCTTCCCCATCGTGCTCCACGGCTCTTCCTCCGTGCCTCAGAAGTACGTCAAGATGATCAACGAGTTCGGCGGCAAAATGCCCGACGCTATCGGCATTCCCGAGGATCAGCTCCGGAAGGCCGCGTCCATGTCCGTGTGCAAGATCAACATCGACTCTGATCTGCGCCTGACCATGACCGGCACCATCCGCAAGTTCCTGGCCGAGCATCCCGACAAGTTCGATCCCCGTGAGTACCTCAAGCCCGCCCGCGCCAACATCAAGGAGCTTGTCAAGCACAAACTGGTGGACGTTCTGGGCTGCGACGGCAAGGCCTGATCACGTAAAGGAGAATCGAAAAAATGTCTGAATTGAAAGGCGCGTGTATTATCGGACAGTCTGGCGGCCCCACCGCCGTGATCAACGCCAGCGCTCAGGGCGTCATCGAGACGGCGCTGAACTCCGGCTGCATCACTCAGGTGCTGGGCGCGGCCCACGGCATCAAGGGCGTTCTGGCGGACCAGCTTTACGACATGGGCAAGGAAGAGCTTCCCGAGCTTGCGCTCCTGAAGTACACCCCCTCCTCCGCCCTCGGCTCCTGCCGCTACAAGCTGGCGGACCCCGATGTGGACGATACCGATTACAAGCGCATCCTTGAGATCTTCAAGAAGTATGACGTCCGCTATTTCTTCTACAACGGCGGCAACGACTCCATGGACACCTGCAACAAGATCTCCAAGTATATGCAGAAGGCCGGTTACGAGTGCCGCATCATGGGCGTGCCCAAGACCATCGACAACGACCTGAACGGCACTGACCACTGCCCCGGCTACGCCTCCGCCGCCAAGTATATCGCCACCTCCTGCATGGAGGTCTGGCAGGACGCCCATGTGTACGACACCGGCATGGTGACCATCATCGAGATCATGGGCCGTCACGCGGGCTGGCTGGCCGGCGCCGCCGGACTGGCCACATGGGCGGGCTTTGGCCCCGACCTCGTCTATTTGCCGGAGACGGATTTCGACATGGACCGCTTTATCGCCGACATCAAGGCCGTTTATGACAAGACCGGCAAGTGCATGGTCGCCGTGTCCGAGGGTATCCACTATGCCGACGGCACCTTCGTTTCCGAGGCCAAGACCTCCGCCACCGACGGCTTCGGCCACGCTCAGCTGGGCGGTCTGGCGGTATCTCTGGCAGAAACGGTCAAGCAGCGTCTGGGCGTCAACAAGGTCCGCGGCATCGAACTGTCCCTGCTTCAGCGGTGCGCTGCACACTGCGCGTCCAAGACCGACATTGACGAAGCCTATCTGGCCGGCCGGGCCGCCGTGGACGCGGCTGTCTCCGGCGTGACCGACAAGATGGTGTCCTTCAAGTGCAGCCGGGACCGCGGTTATCACTGTGAAATCGCGCTGGAGCCGCTGGACGTGGTGGCAAACTTCGAAAAGAAGGTGCCCCGCGAGTGGATCAACGAAGCCGGAAACGGCGTGAATCAGGCGTTTATCGACTATGCCCTGCCCCTCATTCAGGGCGACGCCAATCCGCCGCAGGAGTTCTCCCTGCCCCGCTTCGCCAAGCTGAAGAAGATCCTCGCCGAGTAAAAAACAACAGCCCCGCGGAATTCATTCCGCGGGGCTGTTTCCTTTTCAATTTGAATCAGACCTTCAGGTCGGCGCTGTGGCCCTTGAGGGCGTCGGCATAGCGCTCAAAGACAGGCGCGGCGTGCTCTACCAGAAAATCGGTGACCTGCTGAGGGCAGCGGCCGATGTAGCGGGACGGCTCCAGATGGGCGGTCAGCTCCTCACGGGTCAGGCCGAAGGTGGGATCGGCGGCGATGAGGTCAATGAGGTTGTTGGACAGGCCCAGATCCTTCACATTACGGCCAGCCTCCAGAGAGAGCTGACGGATGCGCTCATGGAGCTCCTGACGGTTGCCGCCGCGCTTGACGGCGTCCATCATGATATTTTCACTGGCCATGAAGGGCAGTTCCTCCATCACGTGCTTCTCGATGACCTTCTCGTGGACGATCAGACCAGCGGACACGTTCTCGTAGATGTTCAGGATAGCGTCAACGGCGAGGAACGCCTCGGGCACGGAGATGCGCTTGTTGGCGGAATCGTCCAGTGTCCGCTCGAACCACTGGGTAGCGGCGGTAAAGGCCGGGTTGGCGGCGTCCGCCATGACGTAACGGCCCAGAGCGCAGATACGCTCGCACCGCATGGGGTTGCGCTTATACGGCATGGCGGAAGAGCCGATCTGCTTGCGCTCAAAGGGCTCCTCCACCTCCTTGAGGTGGCACAGGAGCCGCATATCCGTGGCGAACTTGCTGGCGGACTGTGCGACGCCGGACAGCGTGTTGAGCACGGCGGCATCCACCTTCCGGGAGTAGGTCTGGCCGGATACGGGAACGGTGGCCTCGAAGCCCATTTCCCGGGCAATGCGGCGATCCAACTCCTTGCACTTCTCGTTGTCGCCCTCGAAGAGCTCCATGAAGGAAGCCTGAGTACCGGTGGTGCCCTTGCAGCCCAGCAGCTTCAGGTTGGCGATGCGGTACTCCACTTCGTCCAGATCCATGAGCAGGTCATTCATCCACAGGGTTGCACGCTTGCCCACCGTGACCAGCTGAGCGGCCTGAAAGTGC
>CAKUPH010000072.1 GCA_934675115.1 uncultured Oscillospiraceae bacterium
GTTTTACCGAAGTAGTCGGTAATTCTTCTGCGGCACAGCAATAGCAAGGCTGTGCCAGACCATCTAAGGGGTACACAGGGGATTATCCCCTGTGCGTGCTTTTGGTGACTTTTCGCACGAGCGAAAAGTTACCCCAGCGGAGCGTCCGCAGAGGACGCTCATAGGCCCTCGCCGGACTTCCGGCGAATACGAAAAAGGAATTCAGGGCCTTCGCCCCTAAACAATTCTTTGCCTACTTTCTGTTCACACAGAAAGTAGGTCGCCCTGGGGGCGAAACCCCCGCCCTTGCCGGAGCTTCCGGCAAATCTGAAAAAGCGAATCTGCAAAGCCGCACGGCTTTGCGAAAAGGAGGACTTCCATGTCACTGAAAATCGCTCTGGTGGAGGACGATCCCTCCATCCGCGCCATGCTGGAATACTATTTCAAATCCATGGGCAACGAGGTGTTCGCCTATGAGAGCGGCGAGGACTTCTTTGCCGCGAAGCCCCAGTGCGGCCTCGCCCTGCTGGACGTGATGCTGCCCGGCATGGACGGGCTGGAGATCGTCCGGCGGCTCCGGGCCGCGCCGGAGACGGCCCACCTGCCCATCATCATGCTCACCGCCCGCCAGACGGAGATGGACAAGGTCACCGGGCTGGACGCCGGGGCGGACGACTACATCACCAAGCCCTTCGGTGTCATGGAGCTTCAGGCCCGGGTCAACGCCGTCCTCCGCCGGACGGGGCAGGCGGACCCGGTGCTGCGCTACCGGGATCTGGTCATCGACACCGCCGGGCGGACGGTGACGCGGAACGGCGAAAACATTCCCCTGACCTTCAAGGAATTTGAACTGCTGCGGCTGCTGGTGGCTCGTCAGGGCACCGTCCTCACCCGGGATGAGATCCTGTCCGCCGTCTGGGACTACAACTTCGTGGGCGAGACCCGCACCGTGGACATGCATATCAAGGCCCTGCGGCAGAAGCTGGGCGACGGCTACATCACCACCGTGCGCTCCGTGGGCTACAAGATGGAGTGATACATATGAGAAAAAAACTGACTGCGTCCATCTTCCTGATCGCCGCGCTGGCGGTGATCATCTCCTCCGTGGTGGGCATCTGGGCCTTCCGGCGGCGGGAACTGTCCGCCGCGCGGCAGACGCTGACCGAACTGCTGGCCCTCATGGACGCGGAGGACGAGGAGACGGACACCGCGGCCCTGCTGGCGCAGTTCTCCAAGGCCGCGCCGGGTAAGCGGCTCACCGTCGTTGCGGCGGACGGCACCGTGCTGGGCGACACCGCAGGAGCCGGGGACGACCACTCCGACCGCCCGGAGGTGGAGCAGGCCCTCGCCAATGGCTCCGGCGAGGACGTGCGCCGCTCCGCCACCACCGGGGAGACGCTGCTGTACGTGGCCCGGACCTTTACCGATGGCCGGGTGGGCCGTGCGGCCATGACCCTTTCCTCCATCAATGGATTGGTGGCTCAGGCGTCGGCGGGACTGGTGCTGGCCGCCGCGGCGGCGCTTGTTTTGGCGCTGGTACTGGCCCGGAAGCTGGCCGTCACCACCGCGAAGCCGGTGGAGGAGGCGGAGGTAGCCGTCCGTCAGGTGGACGAGACGCTGCAGAATGCCCGCAGCGAGTTCACCGCCAACGTCACCCATGAGCTGAAAACCCCCCTGACCTCCATCAAGGGCTTTACCGACATGATGGCCTCCGGCATGGTAAAGGACCCGGAGGATCAGAAGCGGTTCCTCGCTATGATCTCGGTGGAGGTGGACCGGCTGACCAAGCTGGTGGACGATATTTTACAGGTCTCGGAGCTGGAGACGGTGGCCGGGGCCCTGCCCGGCGAGCAGTGCGACCTGATGACCGTAATCCGGGACGTGGAGAAGTTCCTCGAGCCGGTGGCGGACAAGGCGGGGATTACCCTGACCGTCTCCGGCGAAAAGACGGAGGGCGCCATCGGCGCGGATCGCTTCCGTGAGGTAGCGCTGAACCTGATGGAAAACGCCGTGAAGTACAACAAGCCCGGCGGCCGGGTATCCGTCACGCTGGGGACGGAGGACGGCCGGGCGGTGTTCACCGTGGCGGACACCGGCATCGGCATCCCGCCCGAGAGTCAGAGCCGGGTGTTCGAGCGGTTCTATCGGGTGGACAAGGGCCGCAGCCGGGCCGCGGGCGGCACGGGGCTGGGCCTTGCCATCGTCAAGCACATCGTGGCCCTGTACGGCGGCGAGATCAAGCTGGCCAGCGTGGTGGGCTCCGGCACCACCATGACGGTGTATCTCCCGCTGGCGGGAAAGTAAGCGAATATGAAAAAATGCCCCGTTTCCACGCGGAAACGGGGCGTTTTTTGTCGTTGGGAGCTTACGGCTTCAGGTAGTCGAATCCCTGGAACACGTTCACGCCGGTGTAGGTCTTGATGGGCTCCTCGCCGCGGAGGGCACGGAGTGCGCCGGCGGCCAGCGCCTCCATCTCGAACTCGCCGGGGTAGGCGCGGATGGGGGCGATCTTGCCGCACATGGCGGTCAGCCCGTTCACCACCCGCTTGTCATGGACGATGCCGCCGCCCAGCAGGATGGCATCCACGTCGAAGTGGAGCACTGCAGCCATGGCGCCGATCTCCTTGCCGATCTGATAGATGAAGGCATTGTACACCAGCTCGGCGTACTTGTTGCCGTCGTCGATCATGGCGGTGACGTCGGTGGCCTCGGAGGTGCCCAGCAGGTCAACGAAGCCGCCGGACTTGTTCAGCCGGTCGTACATCTCGTCCCGGGTCCACTTGCCGGAGTAGCACAGATCCATGAACGGGATGGTGGGCAGAGCACCCGCCCGGGTGGGGGTGATGGGGCCTTCGCCCATGATGATGGAGTTGGAGTCCACCGCCTTGCCCTTCCGGTGGGCGGTGACGGACACGCCGCCGCCGATGTGGGCCACGACGAAGTTGCAGTCCTCATACTTTCTGCCCATCTCGGCGGCCGCGCGGATGGCAGTCTCCTTCTGGTTGAGCATATGGACGTTGCTGGTGCGGTACACGTCGTGAAGGCCGGTGACCCGGGCCACATCCTGGAACTCGTCGGTATCGGGCGGGTTCAGGAGCAGGGCCTTGCCGCCGAACTCCTCGGCAAAGGACTGGGCCAGCTTGCCGCCCAGAATGGCGGGGTGGATGGTGTAGCCGGAGAAGCAGTCCTCCACCACCTTATCGGTGACGGCGTACACGCCGCCCTCGCAGGGCTGGAGACCGCCGCAGCGGGCCACGAAGCAGTCCACGCCCTCCAGCGTGGCGCCCTCCTTGGCCACAGCGGCCAGAATGGTGTCGCGGCGGTAGGCGAACTGATCGGCGATCTTGGGATACTTGGCCAGTTCATCGGCAGTGTGGATGGCCTTGGTGATGAAAACCGGCTTGTCATCCTCGAACATGGCCAGCTTGGTGGACGTGGAGCCGGGGTTCAGGGCAAAAATTTTATAGCTCATGGGAAACGCCTCCTTAAATGTTATGAATATGGAATATGAACGCGTTTTTGCCGGGGGCAGAAACGAGACTCAGTTCTTCAGATAGTCAAAGTTGGTGAAGACCTTCTCGCCGGTGTAGACCTGAGGCTGCTCCTCGCCGGCCAGAACGCGGCAGCCGCCGGCAGCCAGCGCTTCCATCTCGAACTCGCCCGCGCGAACCTCGATGGGGGCGATCCAGCCCACCTGCTCGGTGAGGTTGGCCACCAGAGCCTTATCGTGGGAGATACCGCCGGTGAGGATGATGGCGTCCACCTTGCCCTTGAGAGCCACGGCCATGGAACCCACTTCCTTGGCAATCTGGTACTGGAAGGCATCATAGATGAGCTTGGCGTACTTGTCGCCCTTGGCGATCATCCCGTTGACCTCGATGGCGTCGGAGGTGCCCAGATGATCCACGAAGCCGCCGGACTTGGTCAGGCGCTTGTACATCTCGTCCCGGGTCCACTTGCCGGAGTAGCACAGGTTCATGACCTCCACGGCGGGCAGAGCGCCGGAACGGGTGGGAGCCATGGGGCCCTCGCCGTTGAGGATGCCGTTGGAGTCGATCATCCTGCCGTGGCAGTGGGCGGTGACGGACACGCCGCCGCCGATGTGGCAGACGATGAAGTTGGCCTCTTCATAGGTCTTGCCCAGATCCCGGGCCACGCGGATGGCGGTCTCCTTCTGGTTCAGGGCGTGGATGGACGCGGTGCGGAACACGTCGTGGAGTCCGGTGACCCGGGCCACATCCTGCAGCTCGTCGGTGTCGGGGGCGTTGACGATAAAGGCGCGCTTGCCGTACTGGTCTGCGAACTTCTGGGCGATCTGGCTGCCCAAAGAGGCGGGATGGTTGCCGCCGCCGCGCTTGGCGTGCTCCAGCATCTTGGCGTTGACCTCATAGGTGCCGCCGGGGCAGGAGTTCAGACCGCCGCCGCGGCCCACAAAGGCGTCGCAGCTGCCCAGATCCACGCCCTGCTCGGCGCAGACCTTCAGGATGGTCTCAACACGGTAGTCCAGCTGGTCGGCCACGGTGGCGTACTTCGCAAGGTCGGAAGCCTCGTGGACGACGTTCTTCTTAAAGACCTCTTTGTCGCCTTCAAACACGGCGATCTTGGTGGAGGTGGAACCGGGGTTGATCGCAAGGATTTTGTAAGCCATAGTAGATTGCTCCTCCAAAAAACAGTATATCTTTTGCAGATATATTTATTTTAGCATGAAAGAAATCCGGTGACAAGAGCGTGAAATTTGTCAATGTGTATGAAAAGTTAGTTAGCCGGCAAAAAAGTATTTACATTATCAATCTACCATGCTATCATGCTAAAGTAAATAGAAAGCGGGCCGGGCAGATCCGGTCTCAGCCGCGGGCGGAGAGGCCCGCGGATAAGGAGGAACTACAGAATGAAAAAGATCCTTGCAATGCTGCTGGCGCTGAGTATGGCGCTGGCCCTGTGCGCCTGCGGCGCGAAAGACAACAGCGCGGACGTGGGCGGAAGTGCCCAGCCCTCCGCCAGCCAGCCCTCTGACGGCCAGAGCGCCGAGCCCTCCGACAACGGCGGCAGCGACAGCGACACCGCCTACGTCCAGAACAAGGGCACCCTCGTGGTGGGCGTGACCTACTTCGACCCCATGGACTACAAGGCCGAGGGCAGCGACGAGTGGATCGGCTTTGACGCCGACCTCGCCAAGGCCTTTGCCGAGAGCCTGGGCGTCACTGCCGAGTTCGTGGAGATCACCTGGGACTACAAGGTGGAGGAGCTGGAGTCCAGCGCCATCGACTGCGTCTGGAACGGCATGACCCTCACCGACGAGGTCAAGTCCGCCATGGGCACCTCCAACGCCTACTGCACCAACTACCAGGTGCTGGTCTACCCTGCGGAGAAGGCCGCCGGGTTCGAGGGCCTCACCTCTCTGGAGGGCCTGAACGTGGCCGTGGAGTCCGGCTCCGCCGGTGAGGATGCCGCCGAGGCCCTCGGCGCGGCCACCGTCCCCGTTCAGTCTCAGGCCAGCGCCCTCATGGAGGTGTCCGCCGGTACCTCCGACTGCGCCGTCATCGACGTGCTCATGGCCGCCGCCATGACCGGCGAGGGCACCAGCTACAACGACCTCGCCTTCAGCGTCAACCTTAACGACGCGCAGGGCCTTGACTCCGAGGAGTACGGCGTGGGCTTCCGCAAGGGCTCCGACCTCGTGGCCGCCTTCAACCAGTTCTGGGCCGACAAGGTGGCCGACGGCACCGTGGAGCAGATCGCCGAGACCTACGGCCTGCAGGACGCCGTCATCCTGAACTGACCTCACCAACTGAGGGTCACCGCACACAATATTAACTTCAAAGGCAGAGAGCGCGTGAGCCGCCCTCTGCCTTTGAGCGGCTTTTTCAAAAATACGGAACAGAGAGGGTAACGCAATGTTTTTCACCTCAACGGAATTTCAGACTGTGGTTTCCGCCCTGAACAGCGGCTTTCTCAAGACGCTGGAGCTGTTTTTCGTGACGCTCATCGGCGCGCTCCCCCTTGGACTGGTCATCTCCTTCGGCTCCATGAGCCGCTGGGCCCCCTTCAAGCGGCCCGTCCAGTGGTACCTGAAGCGGAAGGAGCGGGACGCGGGCCCCGCGGCAAAGGCCCTGTCCGCCTTCCGGCCGGTGAGCCTGCTGTGCCGCCTGCTGGTGTGGCTGGTCCGGGGCACGCCGCTGGTGCTCCAGATCATCATCATCTTCTACGTCCCCGGAATGCTCAAGCTGTTCACCTGGGGCGGCGGCGAGAGCGCCCGGTTCACCGCCGTGTCCGTGGCCTTTGTCCTCAACTACGCCTTTTATTTCTCCGAGATCTACCGGGGCGGCATTCAGGGCGTCCCCGCCGGGCAGCAGGAGGCCGGGCTGGTGCTGGGCATGACCAAGCGGCAGATCTTCTTCCACGTCACCCTGCTCCAGATGGTCAAGCGCATCGTGCCCCCCATGTCCAACGAGATCATCACGCTGGTAAAGGACACGTCGCTGGCCCGGGTCATCGCCCTGCAGGAGGTCATCTGGATGGGCGAGTCCTTCATGAAGGGCAACAGCGGCTATTCCGGCCTCATCTGGCCGCTGTTCTTCACGGCGGTGTACTATCTGGTGTTCAGCGGCGTGGTGACGCTGCTGCTGGGCCGGCTGGAAAAGAAGCTGGACTATTTCAAGTAAGGGAGGGCGCGGATATGTCGATTCTGGAAGCCCGTCACATTGAAAAACACTTTGGGGCCACGCAGGTGCTCCGGGACATCAGCTTCGAGCTGGAGCAGGGGCAGGCCCTCGCCATCATCGGCTCCTCCGGCAGCGGCAAGACCACGCTGCTGCGGTGCCTGAACTTTCTGGAGACGCCGGATCAGGGCGTCATCACCGTCAACGGAGCCACCGTCTTTGACGCCGCCGACCCCGCCACCCAGCGGGAGAGCGAGGTGCGGAAAAAGCGCCTGCACTTCGGCATGGTGTTCCAGTCCTTCAACCTCTTCCCCCAGTATACGGCGCTGAAAAACGTCACCCTTGCCAAGGAACTGCTGGCCCGGGAGCGGCCGGACTACAAGCAGAATCACAGGGCCATTCTGGACGAGATCCGGCAGGAGGGACTCGAACTGCTGGACCGCATGGGCCTTGCCAACCGGGCGGAGCACTTCCCCAGCCAACTCTCCGGCGGGCAGCAGCAGCGGGTGGCCATCGCCCGGGCGCTGGCCCTCAAGCCGGACATCCTGTGCTTTGACGAGCCCACCTCCGCCCTCGACCCGGAGCTTACCGGCGAGGTGCTGAAGGTCATCCGCTCGCTGGCGGAGCAGCACACCACCATGATCATCGTTACCCATGAGATGGCCTTTGCCCGGGACGTGGCCGATCAGGTCATTTTCATGGACGAGGGCGTGATCGTGGAGCAGGGCCCGGCCCGGGAGGTCATCGAACACCCCCGGGAGGATCGCACCCGGCAGTTCCTCTCCCGCTACGCCGAGGGGTAAACAAAAGCTGCATGAAACGCAGAAAAAACGGCGAAAAAAGCAAAAAGAGGGCGGAAACCGCAGGGTTTCCGCCCTCTTTTCACGTATTTATTCCGGCTTTTCGGGGGGATCGGCACCCTCCCGGCGATGGAGGTCGCCGCGGAGAAGGGTATACAGCACCGCCGTGACGGGGACGCTGGCGATGAGTCCCACGAAGCCCAGCATACTGCTGCCCACGGTGACGGCGGCCAGCACCCAGATGCCCGGCAGGCCCATGGACGTGCCCACCACCCGGGGATAAATGAGGTTGCCCTCCAGCTGCTGGAGAACGACGAGGAACACGAGGAACAGGAAGGCCTCCAGCGGACTGATCATAATAAGGAGCAGCACCGCCACCGCCCCGCCGATATACGCGCCCGCCACCGGGATGAGGGCGGACACGCCGATGACCACCGAGATGAGGGGGGCGTAGTCAAAGCGGAACAGGCACATGCCGAGGAAGCACAGCCCGCCGAGGATGCAGGCCTCGATGAGCTGACCGGAGACGTATTTGGTGAAGGTGTCCGCCGTCAGCCGCAGCACCCGCAGCAGAGGATCGGACACCCGCCCGGGCAGGTACGCGGTGATGAGCCGGCGGCACTGGGCGGTGAGCTTCGGCCCGCCGGACAGCATATAGATGGAGAACACCAGCGCCAGCACGGCGGTGATGGCCCCGGACACCAGCACGCTGGTCATGGTGATGAACTGGGGCAGGGTGTTGGTCAGGGCGTTGAGCACCCCGCTGAGCAGCTTGCTCAGCGGCTCCCGGATGGCAGAGCTGAGGTTCAGATCGGCCAGCGACTGAAGGTCCAGCTTTTCCACGATGCTGTCGTACAATGCCTGAAAATTCCCGGCGTAGGTGCTCAGGTTCCCGGCGAAGGTCTGGATGCTCTTCACCAGCTCCGGCACCACCAGCGCCACCACCCCCGCCAGCAGCAGGACAACGACGAGGTAGCAGGTGACTACCGCCAGCGGACGGGCGGCCTTCGCCGCCTTTTCCGGCAGCTTTTTCCCGTACAGACCGGCAAAGAAATTGCAGGGCCGGTTGAGGATGAAGGCCACGGCGAAGCCGATGAGCAGGGGCTTGAAGGCGGAGATCACCGATGACAGCCAGCCGCCCACCGCGTCGATCTTGACGATGAAGGCCACCAGCACCACGGCGTAGGTGATGAGCAGGATCAGGCTTTTGAAAAATTTCTTGTCCACGGGCCGCACTCCTTTGATGAGGTGTCTCCAGTTTAGCATCCGGGACGGGGAAGGTCAATGAAGATTCCATTAAAATGAAAGTCCTCTTCCGTTGAAACGCTTGAAATCATACCGAAATTGTGGTATTTTAGAGAAAAGCATTCGAGAGGTGAGTCCCATGAAGATCTCCACAAAAGGGCGGTACGCGCTGCGGCTGATGCTGGATCTGGCGGTCCACGGCGGCGAGGGTCAGCCGGTGTCCCTCCGGGACGTGGCCCGGCGGCAGCAGCTCAGCGACAAATATCTGGAGCAGATCGTCACCCCGCTGGCCAAGGCGGGGCTGGTGCGCTCCGTCCGCGGAGCTGGCGGCGGCTATCTGCTTAACCGCGCCCCGGCGGATTATACCGTGGGTGAGATCCTGCGCCCGCTGGAGGGGGATCTGGCCCCGGTGGAGTGCGCCACCAACTCCGGCTACTGCGAGCGGTGCGACGAATGCATCACGCTGGAGCTGTGGCAGGAGATCTACCGGGCGGTGTCCTCGGTGGTGGACCACACCACGCTGGCCGACCTTGTGGACCGCTACCACGCCCGGTGCGCCCCGCAGGCGGCGGAAGCACCTGCAACAGAATAACCCGCAAGCGCCTTGCTGAACGCTCAGCAGGGCGCTTTTTGCGCCCTTACGGCTCCGTCCGGCGGCGGATGGGCCGCGTTTCCTCCCTTTCAAAAAACCACGGAAAGGAGATTAGCACTCTTGACACGAGAGTGCTAATTGTTTACAATGAGTTCATGAAAATTCCGAGGGAATGGGTATACTAAACTCAGAATGACAGATAGGGAGCGCAGTTAAAACGGCGAAGCTGTCACGCTTCGCCTGTTCGCGACGGCTCAGCGCTTCCGTAAGGAGTTGAATGATATGAACATGAACCAGTTTACCCAGAAGTCTCTTGAGGCCATTCAGGCCGCGCAGGCTCTGGCAACGGAATACGGCAACCAGCAGATCGAGCAGCCTCACCTGCTGGCCGCTCTGGTGGAGCAGGACGGGGGCTTTATCCCCCAGCTGCTGACCAACATGGGCGTGACGGTGGAATCCTTCCAGGCCGCCGTCCGCAAGGAGGTCTCCAAGCTGCCCAAGGTGTCCGGCTCCGGCCGTGAGGCGGACAAGGTCTACGTCTCTCAGGGGGTGGACAAGGCGCTGAATGCCGCCGAGTCCATCGCCGGCGGGATGAAGGACGAGTACGTGTCGGTGGAGCACCTGCTGCTGGCCCTGCTGGATACGGCGGAGAGCCCGCTGAAAAGCCTGTTCCGCACCTACAACATCGACAAGGACCGGGTGATGCAGTCCCTTGCCGCCCTGCGGGGCAACCAGCGGGTCACCAGCGACAACCCGGAGGAGACGTATGAGGCCCTGAAAAAGTATGGCACCGACCTTGTGGAGCGGGCGCGGCAGAACAAGCTGGATCCCGTCATCGGCCGTGACGACGAAATCCGGAACGTTATCCGCATCCTGAGCCGCAAGAGCAAGAACAACCCCGTCCTCATCGGCGAGCCAGGCGTCGGCAAGACGGCCATCGCCGAGGGGCTGGCCCAGCGGATCGTCAAGGGCGACGTGCCCGCCAGCCTGAAGGACAAGACCATTTTCTCCCTTGATATGGGCGCGCTGATCGCCGGCGCCAAGTACCGCGGTGAGTTCGAGGAGCGGCTGAAGGCCGTCCTGAACGAGGTCAAAAAGAGCGAGGGCCGTATCATCCTCTTCATCGACGAGCTGCACACCATCGTGGGCGCGGGCAAGACCGACGGCGCCATGGATGCGGGCAACCTGCTCAAGCCCATGCTGGCCCGGGGCGAGCTGCACTGCATCGGCGCCACCACCCTCAACGAGTACCGGCAGTATATCGAGAAGGACGCCGCGCTGGAGCGGCGGTTCCAGCCCGTCATGGTCAACGAGCCGTCGGTGGAGGACGCTATCGCCATTCTCCGTGGCCTGAAGGAGCGCTATGAGGTGTTCCACGGCGTCAAGATCACCGACGGCGCCATCGTGGCCGCCGCCACCCTGTCCGACCGGTACATTTCCGACCGGTTCCTGCCCGACAAGGCCATCGACCTCATCGACGAGGCCTGCGCCCTCATCCGC
>CAKUPH010000073.1 GCA_934675115.1 uncultured Oscillospiraceae bacterium
GCAGTTTATTGTAGCACACCGCGGAAGGATTTTCAAGCGGCGGCGCCTGTCCAAATCGAAACTTTGTATGAACGGAATCGAGGCTGTTTTTGTTCGCTTTGACACGGCGGAGAGCGGCTGTGTCCGAAAAACGCGCCTTGCACCACGAGATCCTGCCGGAGAACAGGGCACAATAGAGGCCCCGCAGCGTCATCCCGCCGGGGCAAAATCATTCTTTTCATTCAATTAAATAAATATGTAACCAACTTCCTTCTGTCAAAAGAAGCCATGAATTGAACGATGTAAACAGATAAATTGCTGTGCATTTTTCCAGTTTACAAATTTCACGCTTCATGCTCTATTTATCAAAATGTTATTAAAATTATATTTTATACGTCCAAAACATCGTTTTATGCCTATAAAGGTTCAATTTTGACGTTCGTGAAACTTTCGTTTTTCAACAGCTTTCAGTTTGTCGGTCCAATATCCCGGGCAGTCACAGAGAGATGCCGTCTCCCTGTGACCGTCCGGGATATCCGAATATAAACACTCAGCAAGGACAGGAGGAAACCACATGAAACACAGACGATCCATCCAAAAAGTGATGGCGCTTCTGCTGACGCTGACCATGCTGTGCGGTCTGGCCGTTCCGGCCGCCGCGGCAGGCAGTCCGCGCGGCACGTCTGTCTCCTTTGAAGAGACGGACGGCAGCTCCATCACAGCCGGGCCTTCCCTCCGGCAGCAGACAGACAGCACAGAAACGTCCTTCTACCAGAGCGGCGACACGGTGCGCGTCTCCATTCTGCTGGAAGAACAGCCCGCGCTGGAGCGCTACTCTCTGGAGGCTGTTCCCAGCTCTCAGGCGGCGGTTCAGAGCTACCGCAGCCAGCTGGAACGGCAGCAGGCTCAGCTAGCGAGTACCATTTCCCGGCAGGCCCTGAACGGCAGCCGCCTCGACGTGGTCTGGAACCTGACGCTGGCCGCGAACCTCATCTCCGCCAACGTCAAGTACGGCCAGATCGAGGACATTCTCGATGTGGACGGCGTCAAGGACGTCGTAGTGGAGCAGCGCTATGAGCCCATGGTACTGTCCCAGAGCGAAGCCAACGATCCCGCCATGGCCACCTCCGGCGCCATGATCGGCAGCGCGGCTGCCTACTCCGCCGGATATTACGGCGCGGGCAGCCGGATCGCCGTCATCGACACCGGCACGGATACCGACCACCAGAGCTTCAACGAGGACGCCTTTCTTTACGCCGTGGCGGAGGATGCGGAAAGGGCCGACAAAAACGCGGCGGATTATGACCTGCTGGATAAAGACGAAATTGCCGGAAAGCTCGCACAGCTCAACGCCTACAAGGAAAACAGCAGCATTTCCGCGGACCGGCTCTATGGCGGCGCAAAGCTGCCTTTTGGCTACAACTATGTTGACCAGAGCTATGACATCACCCACGATGGCGACAGTCAGGGTGAGCACGGCTCCCACGTGGCCGGTATCGCCACCGCCAACCGCTATCTGAAAGACGGCGACAGCTATGTCTCCGCGCTGGACAGCGTCCACGTTCAGGGCGTCGCCCCGGACGCTCAGCTGCTCACCATGAAGGTGTTCGGCAAAAACGGCGGCGCTTATGACTCCGACTACATGGCCGCCATCGAGGACGCCATCGTTCTGGGGGCGGACGCCATCAACCTGTCCCTCGGTTCCGGCGGCCCCGGCAACGCTTCCAACAGCACCGCGGCCTATCAGGCCATTATGGATCGCCTCACCAATTCCGGCGTGGTGGTCTGCATCTCTGCCGGCAACTCCGATTCCTGGGCAGCGAACTCCCAGAACGGCGGCTACCTCTATACCGACGACGTCAGTATGCAGACCAACGGCAGCCCCGGCAGCTATACCAACTCCCTGTCCGTGGCCTCCGCCGACAACGACGGTACCACCGGCGAATATCTGACGGTGAACGGCAGCAGCATCTTTTATACGGACGGCTCCGGCCCCAAGAACAGCGCCTTCTCCACGCTGGCCGGTCAGACGCTGGAGTATGTCCTCATTGACGGCTACGGCACCGAGCGGGACTTCACCTATCTTGAGGATGAGGTCGATCTCACCGGCAAGGTGCTGATCTGCTCCCGCGGCTCCATCAACTTCTCCGCCAAGGCCAACAACGCCGCCAAGGCGGGCGCCGCAGCCACAATCATTTATAACAATACCACCGGCACCTTCGGCATGGACCTTTCGGATTACAGCTACACCGCCCCCTGCGTCAACATCAGTCAGGCTGACGGCGCGATCCTGAAGGCCGCCGCAGAGAAGAACGAGGGCTGGTCCATCGACTATTACACCGGAAAATTCACCGTGGCGGATAACATCGGCACTCAGGTCTATCACAGTGAAAACTACAATGTAAGTTCCTTCTCCTCCTGGGGCATTCCCGGCGATCTGGCGCTCAAGCCCGAGATTACCGCCCCCGGCGGCAGCATCTACTCTATCAACGGCGCGGTAAAGGGCGGACAGGCCTACGAGACCATGTCCGGTACGTCCATGGCCGCCCCTCAGGTGTCCGGCATGGCCGCGCTGGTGGCTCAGTACATCCGTGAGACCGGCAAAACCGGTAAGACCGGCCTTTCCGCCCGGACGCTGGCTCAGTCCCTGCTGATGTCTACCGCCCAGCCGATGCTAAACGGCAGCACCGGCTCCTACTGGTCCGTCCTTCAGCAGGGCGCTGGCCTTGCCAACGTGGGCGACGCCATCGCGGCCGAGACCTACGTCACCATGGGCAAAGACGCCACCGCCTCCTATGCCGACGGCAAGGTAAAGGCCGAGCTGGGCGCGGATGACGCCAGGAACGGCGCCTACACCTTCTCCTGCACCCTCACCAACCTGACGGACAAAGCCCAGAGCTACGCGCTCTCCGCCGACCTGTTCACGCAGGACATCTTTACCTATGGCGGCGTCTCCTATCTGGACACCGCCACCACGCCGCTGGCCTCCAGCGCCGTCTTTACCGTGGACGGCCAGACGCTCAGCGCGGGCAGCATCCCCGATTTCGACGGCAACGGCAGCGGCGATGCCGCCGATGTGGACGCCCTGCTGGCCTATGTAGCCGGGAGCCGCGAGAGCATCACGAACAGCGATAAGGCAGACTTTGACGGCGACGGCAAAATTACCAGCTACGACGCCTATCAGTGGCTCCAGCGCGCCGGCCTTGCCGCGACGGTTCCCGCCAGCGGCTCTGTCACGGTCTCCGTGACCCTGACGCTCACCGACAAAAGCCAGCTGTCCGCCTATCCCAACGGCGCGTACATCGAGGGCTATGTCTTTGCCAAGGCCCTGCCCACCGCGGAAGGAACGGTCGGCGTCAGCCACTCCATCCCCGTGCTGGGCTACTACGGCAGCTGGAGCGCCCCGTCCATGTTTGAAAAGGGAAGCGCTTCCGCTTATGCTTCCGGCAGTGAGACCCGGACGCCCTATGTGGGCAGCGAGTATGCCAACTATGTCGCCATTCAGTACGCCGGAAGAAACGGCAGTTATTACTTCGGCGGCAATCCCATTCTGACGGACGAGACCTATGACCCCGCCCGCAACGCCATCAACTCCCTCAACGGCGACAAGCTCACCAAGGCGGGCTACACCCTCATCCGCAACGCCGCCAAGGCTCAGTTGAGCCTGAACAGCACCGATGGCACCGATGACAGGGACTGGACGCAGGATCTCTCCGGACTGGACGCCGCCTACTATTACGTCAACGGCGGCCGCTGGGTGAATACCGGCTACGCCGCCGACATCCACTGGACCCTCGCCAACGCCAAGGAGGGCAGCACTTACATTCTGCGGCTTCAGGCCGCCACCGAGTACGACGTGAACGACGACGGCAGCGTGAATTGGGGCAGCCTCGGCGCTGGCTCCAAGCTGGAGATCCCCTTCACCATCGACAACACCGCCCCCACGCTGAACGCCGCTTCCCTCACGGGCGACCAGCTCACCGCTGCGAGCGGCACCAAGACCCTGACCCTCTCCGTGACCGAGAATCAGTATCTGGCCGCGGCCCTGCTCTACACCGCCGACGGCAGCACCTGCCTGCGGACCATCGACCCCAAGCAGACTACGGCAGGCGTGGTCCCCGAGCTGACCCTGACCACCGATGGTCTGGCCGACGGCGTTTACCTCCTGCAGCTCTACGATTACGCCATGAACGTCAGCACCTACCGGCTCTTCCTCGGTCAGGACGCGACGGACACGGCGGAGAGCGTCACCGTCTCCCCCGCCGGCATCCGCCTGCTGCCCGGCATGTCTCAGCAGCTGACGGCCAGCGTCCTGCCGGTCTCCGTGGCGGACAGCACCGTCACGTGGAGCAGCAGCGATGATACCGTCGCCACTGTGGATGAAAACGGCACCGTCACCGCCGTGGCCGAGGGCAAGTGCACCGTCACCGCCACGTCCAACCTGACGGGCACCGTCTCCGGCAGCTGCGAGGTGGAGGTGTTCGCCCTCAGCAAGACCCTCAACGCCGTGGTCTGGGGCAAGGACGAGGATGCCCAGTGGGCCTCCTTCGATACCTCCACGCTCCCGGCATACACCACTCTCACCTCCGGCGCGCAGAGCGTGAAGCCTGTGGCCGTCACCTATGACGAGAACGGCGTCCTCTACGCCGCCGACATGGAGAGCGACGGCTCCGGCGCGACGCTCTACACCGTCGATCCCACGAACGAATTCGCGGCCACGGAAGTGGGCAGCACCGACGCCTGCTTCTTCGCGGATCTGGCTCAGGCCCCCACGCTGGGCTGTCTCATCGCCGTCTACGGCCCCTATCTCGTGGCGGTGGACAAGACTGACGGCAGCGTGCAGGGTGCTTTGGAACTCTACTCCAACGCCATGGTGGGCATCGCCTACTGCGGCAGCTTCTACAGCAGCTACAACAAGTGCTGGCTGGACTCCTACCTGCTCATTGACTCCGCGGGCAACGTCTACCGCCAGAACCTGACCCTGCTGAACGGCCAATACAGCTACACCGATGACGGCGACAGCGGCTTCCTCTTCAGCACCGGTGCCGGCGTCAACGCCATGGACTACTTCTCCTCCGCCTATTACGACGGTTCTTACCTCTACTGGTCCGTTTACGATCAGGACACCAACGCCGCCCGCATCTTTGCCATCGACGTGACCAGTGAGAGCTGCTATGACCTTGGCAGCTTTGATGAAAACGTCTGGCCCGTGGCCGGCCTCTTTGAGCTGAACGGCGGCTCCGTGAGCGGCGGCAGCGCCCTGAAGGACATTCTGGGCGTGGAGGACGCGCAGCTCCAGTCCGACGGCTTCGCCGGGCAGGTGGCGCAGACCCCGCGCATAGCCATGACCGGCGGTCTCAACTCCGTCGTCAACGGCATCGCGCCCCAGTCCGCCTCCGAGATCGTGACCGGCGATAACGGCAGCACCGTCATCGTACAGCTCACCGCTCAGGATGCCGACGGCAGGGACGTCTCCTCCCACAGCGGCAAACTCACCGTTTCCTATGACGCTTCCAAGCTGACTCTGGCCGAGAGCGGCGTCACCGTATATGCCGATCATTCCGGCGTGAAGCTCGGCAACGGCGAGATCGTCATCGCCTACGCCGACCTTGACGGCTTTGCCGCCGGTGACGCCGTAGCTGCCCTGCGCTTTACCGTAAACGCCGAGGACGCGGAACTCACCGTCGCCCATCAGGAGACGGACGCCGCCCTGAACGGCACACACACCGAGACCCTCCCCGTGACGGCGGAGGCCAGCACCCACCTGAACGCCACCCACGTCAAAAAGGTGGACGCCACCTGCGTCAGCGAAGGCAACATCGAGTACTGGTACTGCGCCGACTGCGGCAAGTACTTCCGGGACGCCGCCTGCACCCGGGAGATCGCCAACGGTCAGACCGGTACCGTCAGCAAGGTCAAGCCCCATGTCGATACCCGCGGCCTCACCGAGGTGAAGGCGGCAGCCGCTACCTGCACCGACGACGGTTACAAAATGGAACACTGGTACTGCGAACTCTGCGGCAAGCGCTTCTCCTTTGACGAGGACGAATGGACGCTCACCGAGCTGGATGCCGATGAGGTCGTGATCCCCGCTCTGGGCGGCGAGCACCTGCGCACCGTCCGGGATTCCAAGCCCGCCACCACGGAGGAAAACGGCTACACCGGCGACATCTATTGCAGCCGCTGCGGCATCCTTCTGGAAAAGGGCCGAGTCATTCCCAAGCTCACCACCTCAACACTGGACGAGGCCCTGAACGTCGAGGGCGGCAGCCTTCACTTTGAGACCTCCGGCGAATATCCCTGGGTCGTGGCCGAAAACGACGGCGAGGCCTACGCCGTCTCCACCAACGAAACCACCGGCACCACCAGCGGCGCCGTTACCACCCGGATCCATCTGGAGAAGGGTCAGGCGCTGACCTTCCAGTGGAAAGCCAGCGGCGCAAGTTATGTGGATGCTGTCACCCTCACCGTCAACGGCGCGGGTATGGCCGTCCAGTACGTTCAGGACGAGGGCGATTCTTACTTCGGTACGCCGGAGGATGACGAGTTCACCTGGGTCACCGGCATCTATGCCGCCGCTGCCGCCGGTGAGTACGCCTTCAGCTGGAGCTTCAAAAAAGGTCCTGAGGACGAAGGCTACGACGGAGGACGCGCCTGTCTGGACGACGTTCAGGTGGTGGACGCCGAGATGACCACCGTGACCTTCACCGCCGGTGAGCACGGTAAGTTTACCGGGGAGAGCGCTTCCCTCACCGGCGGCAGCTTCTCCACCGACCGCAAGAGCTATACCTTCTCCGTCCCCGTGGGCTACAAGCTCCAGGCGGCGGATATCCCCACCGTGGTGCCCGATGACGGCTATCAGCTCCTCAGCTGGTTCCAGGGCGACACCAATTGGGCCGTCGTCCTCGCCGGAAAGTATGTGAAGGGCGAAACGCTCTACACCGCGAAATTCGCGAAGTCCGGCAGCGGAACGGCCTCCGTCACGCTGGAGAGCCACAATGTTTTCCCGGACGGCTACGGCTATCAGATGCTGCTGGACAGCAAGCATGAGGCAGCCAAGTACTACTCCAGCATGAACATCATCGCCACCACGGACTACCGTGAGCTGGCGGACTATACGCTGCCCAACGTCCCCATCAACGCGGACGGTCACGGCCTGCAGGGCTCCGACGCGGCCATCGCGCAGGTGAAGGACGGCGACGTGACCATCTCCATCCCTGCCGGTATGTATGACTGGGCGATCCTCTATCCCTATCTGGACGGCGATCAGTACCTGCTGATGGCCATGGATCTGGATTATCCCACCTACGTAGATGATTTCAATTTCGCTCCCGGCTACACCTATCATTTCACCGCCTACGTAAACGAGGACGGCCGCCATGACAGCGTCAAGCTGGAGATCACCGAGGGCGCGGCCCCGGTCGACGAGGTAAAGAATGTCACCGTCCGCTTTGAGGCCGGTGAACACGGCACCATTTCCGGCATCACAGAGTATTCTGTCCTGTCCACCACGGCGCTGCGTCCCGGCAAGACCCCCAAGGTCACGGCGGACAAGGGCTACTTCTTCACCGGTTGGGTGCCCTCCTATCAGGGCGGCGTCACCGTGAAGGGCGACGTTACCTACACGGCGCAGTATGTGGACGACAGCAATGCCGCCACGGTCATTCTGGAGGCTCGCGGTATCCGGGAGAAGGCCAGGGCTGTGATCACAGAATACTACGCGGCCATGGGACTTTCCGGTGATGTGCTGAAAAAGTACGTAGAGTCCGCTCTGCAGAAGCAGAATTCCTACGCGATGCTCTTGGATGCGGACGCTACCACCCTCAGCGATTCCACTTTCACCATTTATCAGGACGCCTGGATGTTCCAGGTGAGTGAAGACCTCAGTCAGGAGCAGATGAACGCCTTCGAGTACTTCCTGCCGGAGGATTTCGACGGCAAGCTGGCAAGTGCTCCCATGCTGGACGGCACCGACGAGGGCGGTGAGATCTCTATCAAGGTTCCCGCCGGCACCTACGATATGGTGGCCTTGACCCGGACGACGTCTCCGACGGAAACCTATTTCAGCTCCCTCTGCAATGTGGACAGTGAGGACTTTGCCAAGGGCTACGGCGAGTATACATTTGAATCCGGCAAGACCTACCGCTTCACCGTGGATTACTCGCTGGAGAAGGTAAAGTACGGCCAGAGCTACATGGACTACCCCTGCGAGCTGCTGCGTCTCACCGTGACGGACAGCGAGCCGGAGAACCCGGATACGCCCGATACCCCCGTCACTCCCGTTACCCCTGTCACGCCGGGCAAGCCCTCTCAGCCCGAGCAGCCCCCCCTGCCCTTTACCGACGTGGATCAGGATCACTGGTACTACAGCGATGTGGTCTACGCCTACGGAAAGGGCCTGATTCGCGGCGTGATGGACACCCTCTTCGGGGCCGATGTGACCATGACCCGCGCGCAGGCCGCCACCATCCTCTACCGGCTGGCCGGTTCCCCCGCCGTCACCGGCAAGTGCCCCTTCCGCGACGTGGCGTCCGGCTCCTACTACGAGGATGCAGTCACATGGGCCGCAGCTCAGGGCGTAGTCCTCGGCTGCGGCGGACAGACCTTCCGTCCCAATGACAACATCAGCCGCCAGCAGCTGGCCGCGATCCTCTATCGCTACGCCGCGCTCCTCGGCCGCGTCGAGGGCACGGACGGCTCTCTGTCCGACTTTACCGACGCCGGCAAGGTAGCGGATTACGCCAAGGACGCCATGCTCTGGTGCTCCACTAACGACGTGATCCGCGGAACGCCGGACAAGCGTCTGGCTCCCGCCGACACGGTGACCCGCGCACAGGCCGTCGCGATGCTGCATCGCTTCTGTCTCGTGATGGAGCAGCGCTGACCCCCTCGCCATCCCGGGAATTTCACAAGTCCAAGCAATCAGGCCGGGGCAGGCTGACTGCCTGCCCCGGCCATTATTTTTCTCTCTTGCGCGGCGCACATCCGGGTGGTATGATATATTAAAATCAGACACACGGTACGCCGGAAAGGGGGATACGGAAATGGGGATCGACATGAAACGAAGCATTGACCCGGCGGCAGAGTGCATCCGTTACCTGACGCAGAAATATACTGTGGAATCCCCGCCGGACTCCATGATCCGGAACAACTGCCGCGATTACGCTCAGGACTACCGCATCCCTCTCGCCTGTCTTGAGGAGCTCACCGCGCCTCTTCTGCCGCTGGAGGCCGAACTGGATCAGGTGATGGCGGATAATCGCCAGCTCTGGGAGGATATGTTCTATCCCGGCAGCGAAGAGGAAAACCTGCTGGCTTGGGGACTCTATATGCTGGACGGCCAGGGCGGCCCGGACGGGCTCCCTCTGAACGAGCTTCGCCGCCGCCTGCTGGCCTTTCTGTTGACTGTGGAAGTCAAAGATTTATCCGGCGTTCAGAACATAGCCGGTCTCACCGGCTTTCTCGGCGGCGCGGAGTGCGGTATCCGCACCAAATGGGTCTGCCTTCAGGTCTGGCAGGATCCGTTGTCTTACTGGGAAAAATACCGCCGCATGGCCGCGCTGGCGGACGGCGTTTTCGCGTCTCACCGGGACGCGCTCCAGCCTCTGGCGGATCAGGCTCTCGACTGGCTGAGCCGGCGGCTGGAGGCTGACAGCGGTCTGATGTGGAGCGAGCTTGACATGGAGCGCGGGACCGATGAGGTCGTGGTGGCGCCCCTGTGTCTGGAATTCAACGCCCTTGGTGTCGTCTGGGACGACACCAAGCCGGACGGTCCGGCTTGCCAGTTCGTGGGCATTCTCCGCCCCCAGATCCAGGCTCTGCGGGAAAGCTGCGGCAGCCGGGCGGAGCAGATGTCCGACCAGCTGAAGATCATCGCGGACAAGAGCCGTCTGGAGATCCTGATGGCCTTGCGGGCCGCGCCTCTCTGCGGGCAGGAGCTGGGCCGTCAGGTGGGGCTGTCCGCCGGGACCATCTCCCATCATATGGCCTGTCTGGTGCGGGAGGGCTTCGTCACCATGAGTAAGCGGGGCAACCGCGTCACCTACGAGCTTCGCCGGGGCGCGCTGGAGGAATTTCTGGACGCCCTGCGCGCCGCCCTGATCTGACCGGGCAGTTTGGCCCACACATTCACGTCACATTGCAGCGCCCCTGAGATCTGACGATCTCAGGGGCGTTTTTCAGAATTTTTCCAAAGTGCGGACCGTTTTGCACTTGAAAACAGCGGTGCCCCGTGCTAAGATATGACCAGAAAACTATTCCGGTCATATCTTCAGGAGGGCATTCATTTGGCATTTACTGATTACGAAACCGCGCAGATCCGCGCCGCCCTGCTGACGGAAGCCCGCCGCTGCGCGGTCACCCTCGGGATGCGCAAGACCTCGGTGGAGCAGCTGACCGAGGCCGCGGGGATCTCCAAGGGTTCTTTCTACAAGTTTTTCGACTCCAAGGAGCTGCTGTTTTTCGCCGTGCTGGAGGACATCCACACGGAGATCTATGAGGTTGCGGACCGGGCGCTCCGGGAAAACACCGACCTCCCCCCCGCCGAACGGACGGCAGCGGCGGTGCTGGCCGCCTGCCGGCAGCTGGCGGACACGGGGACCATGACCTTCGTCGAAAACGACGCGGAATTTCTCC
>CAKUPH010000074.1 GCA_934675115.1 uncultured Oscillospiraceae bacterium
GGCCGTCATGCTGTCCATCTCCATGGTGGGGTCCCTCGCCAAGCTGGAGGTGTTCTCAGAGAACATGCGGCAGGTAAAGTTCACGGTGGAAAATCTGGAGGAATTCCTTGAAATGCCCGAGCTTCCCGAGCCGGAGCGGCCCGCGGCGGTGGAGCACACCGGCGTGGAGCTGAAAAACGTCCGCTTCTCCTACACCGGTGACGAAAAGGATGAGGTGCTCCACGGCATCGATCTGAAGCTCCCGGAGGGCAGCTTCACCGCTCTCGTCGGTCCGTCCGGCGGCGGCAAGTCCACGGTGGCCAAGCTCATCGCCCGGTTCTGGGACGTGAGCTCCGGCGAGATCACCATCGGCGGCGTGAACGTGAAGGACATGCCATTAAGCCAGCTGTCCGGGTACGTGAGCTTCGTGACGCAGGACAACTTCCTGTTCCGCTGCTCCCTTTTGGAGAACATCCGGCTGGGGAACCCCAACGCCACCGATGAAGAGGTGAAGGCCGCCGCCCGGGCGGCCCAGTGCGAGGAGTTCATCAGCAAGCTGCCTCAGGGCTACGACACCCCGGCGGGCGAGGCGGGCAAGTGCCTGTCCGGCGGCGAAAAGCAGCGCATCGCCATCGCCCGCATGATGCTGAAAAACGCGCCCATCGTCATTCTGGATGAGGCCACCGCCTTTACCGACCCGGAGAACGAGGATAAGATCCAGCGCTCCATCGCCGCCCTGACCCAGGGAAAGACTCTGCTGGTCATCGCCCACCGGCTGGCCACCATCCAGAACGCCGACCAGATCCTCGTGGTGGAGGACGGCCGCATCGCCGAGCACGGCACCCATGCGGAGCTTGCGGCGCAGAACGGTGTTTACAGGCGCTTCACCCAGATCCGCGAGCAGGCCGAGGGCTGGCGCATCGCGGCGGAATAAACCAAATCAGACGCGCTCATCGTGCGGCCGGATCTCAATGGTCCGGCCGCCGATTTTTTCATATACCCGGTGGGAGATGGACAGCACCGTCCGCCCCTCGGACGCCCGGCACAGGGCCTCCAGCACCCGGGCCTCCGTCTCCGCGTCCAGATTGGCGGTGATCTCGTCCAGCAGCAGCACGGCGGGGTCCGCCGCCGCGGCCCGGGCGATGGACAGCAGCTGCCATTCGCCCTGTGAGAACATCCCGTCGGAGCAGGGGGTGCCGTACCCCTCGGGGAAGGAGCGGATCACCCCGTCCAGCCCGGCAAGGCGGGCGGCGTTTTCCGCTGCTTCCCGGGAAATACGGGGGTCGCCGAGGGTGATCTGGTCCAGTACCGAGCCGGGGACCCGGGAGAAGTGCTGCTCCACGCAGCCGATGCAGGCCCGGCGCTCCTCGTCAGTGATGTCGGAAACGTCCACGCCGCCGATGGTGACGGAGCCTTTTTCCGGCCGGTACAGCCCCAGCAGCAGGCGGAACACGGTGCTCTTGCCCGCCCCCGTCCGGCCCACCAGCGTTACCTGCTCGCCGGACTTCACGGTGAAGGACAGGTCGGACAGGACGGTGCGGTCGTCATAGCCGAAGGTCACGTGGGAGAGCACCACGTCCCCCCGGGGGACGGACGCGGCGGGCCGGGCCGCGGGGATGTCCCGCTCCGGCTGGGCCAGAAAGCCATCGATGCGTTTCACGCCGGCCATGGCGGACTGAATGGTCTGGATCTCCATGCCGAGGCTCTCGACGGGGGTGAAAATGCGGGAGATGTAGTTGATGACGGTGACGGAGGTGCCTACGGACATGCCGAACAGCGTCAGCACCCGGGCATTTCCCGAGGCGGAGAGCAGCATCACTACGCCCACCACTACGGCGTTCAGCACGAGGACCACGGGGGAGTAGATAGCGTCATAGAAGTTCGTCCGCTCCACGGCGGCGTAGCTCTCGCCGATGCGGCGGTCATGCCGGCGCTCCATGTAGTCCTCCAGACCGAGGGCGTGGATGGTGCGGATGTTGTGGAGGGCCTCCGGCACCTGTCCGGAGATGGCGGCCACGGCTTTGCGGTTGTCCAGTTGGGCAGCCAGCATCCGCTTCTGCACGTGCCGGGTGAACAGGGTGAGCAGCGGCAGCACAAGGAGCAGGAGCAGGGCAAGGCCGGGGTTTTTCACGGCGATGACCGCGAAAATGGAGAGAATGCGGCAGGCGTCCGCCGCCATTGAGATGACGCCGGAGGTGAACAGAGCCTCAACGGTGTCAACATCGCCGGAGAACCGGGCGGCCACCTGCCCGGGATCCTGAGCGGCCAGCGCCGCGGCGGGCAGCCGGGTGAGCTTGGCCGACATCTCGGAGCGCAAGGCGTGGGTCATTTTCTGGCCGAACATTTCCAGCAGAGTTTCCTGCGCCGAGGACAGCACGCCCTCCAGCGCAAGGCTCCCGAAGTAGGCCAGCACCGCGGCGAAGGTCAGGGAGACGCCGCCGGTGAGGCTGTCGATGATATGGCCCAGCAGCAGCGGCGGCAGGAGGGAGGCCAGCACGGCCGCCGCCGCGCACAGAAGAGTGCCTGCGCTGAGCAGCTTATGACCGGCCGCAGCGGCCCGGACGGCGGAAAATACGCCGGTTTTCCGGTTACGCTTCATGGCTCTCGCCTCCTGTCTGGCTCTCATAAAGGGCGCGGTACGCCGGGACGGCGGCGCACAGCTCATCGTGGGCGCCCACCGCGATGTGCCCGTTTTCCATGTAGACCACCTGATCCATCTCCGGGAAGTGGTACAGCCGGTGGGAGATGAGGATCACGACCTTGTCCCGGGCGTATTCCCGGAGATTTGCGAACACGGTGTCCTCCGTGGCCCGGTCGAGGGCGGAGAAGGGATCGTCCAGGACGAAAACGGGCCGGGGATGGGCCAGCGTCCGGGCCAGCGCCAGCCGCTGGGCCTGACCGCCGGACAGCCGCACGCCGCTGCTGCCCACCACGGTGTCCGCACCCTGCTCCATGGCCTGCACCTCGCCGTCCAGCGCGGTCATGGAGAGGGCGTTCATGGCGTTGCCCGCGTCCCCGCACAGGACATTGGCGGAAACGGTATCGTTCCACAGCTCCGGGTCGTGGCCCAGATAGCCCACTGCCGCCGCGGCCTCCCGGGCCGTCATGGCGGACAGCTCCCGTCCGCCGATGCGGACGGAGCCGCCGTAGGGCTGCTCGTGGAGGAACACCCGGCCCAGCGTGGATTTTCCGCAGGCCACCGGCCCGGTGACGCCGATGATGTCTCCGGGGTGGGCCGTGAGGGTCAGCCCCGCGAAGATGGGCGCTCCGCCGTCGTAGGCGAAGGACAGATCATGAAGCGTCACATCCTGTGCGTCCGGAATTTCAAGGGCCGGAAGGGGCTCCGGCATTTTCATCAGGGGCTTGATGCGCGCCCACGAGACCTCCGCCTTGTGGACGGCGTTGAAGAGCTTCGCCGCCTTTGAGGACTTGGTGGACAGCTTGATGAAGCAGGAGAGGAACGTGGTGAAGGCGGCGATGTCCCACGCCTGCCAGCCCGCGCCCAGCACGTTTTTCCCGCCGAACCACAGAATGAAAATGACGCTGAGGTTGGACAGCACGAGGTACAGCGGCGGCAGGGCGGACTGCCGCACGTTGGCCCGGACGGCGGAGCGCTCGTAGGCGTCCAGCGCCCGCTCGTAGCGGCCCTTCTGAGTCTCCTCGCAGCCGTACACCCGGTAGGTGACGGCGTTCCGCGCCCGGTCGAGGGTGGCGGCGCTCAGCCCGGCGGCGGCCTTTTTGTAGGCCGAGCCGGCCCGCTGCACCGGTTTTTTCATCAGCTCCGCGCACACGTAGGACACCGGCGGGAAGACCAGGCACAGCAGCGCCAGCCGCCAGTCGTAGACGAACAGCATGACGGCGTAGCCCACCAGCGCCACGCCGGTGTCAAAGACCTCGGTGGTGAATTTCCGCATGCCCTCGGCGCAGTCGTCCACGTCGGAGATGGCCTTGGTCATCAGCTCGCCCGCGCCCTCGTGCTCCAGCTCGCTCCGGCTCTGCCGGACGAGGTTTGCGAAGAGGACACCCTTCATCCGGCGGTTGATATTGTTGGCGAACCGCCGGACATAGAACCGCTTGACGAACCGGGCGGCCTGCACGGTGAGGATGGCGGCGATGTAGGCGGCGACCAGCGCCGCCATGGCTCCGGCGGTCTCGCTCCCGCCCAGAATGTCCGCCAGACACTGGGCCATCTGTCCCTCGAACCACGGCCCGGCCAGCAGGCCGATGTTGTAGACCAGTCCGGACAGGGTGATGAACAGGAGGGGCAGCCATTCCAGCCGGAAATAGGAGCCGATGCGGTCCGGCTGGAAGACTTTCTTACTCTGCTGTTTCATGGGGATCCTCCTCCAGAACGTGTCTCAGGTGGGGAAAGCCTGCCCGGCTCTCCGCCTTGGAGCGGCGGTACACCGTGTCCAATGCGGTGAGGAACGCCGGGCGGGCGTCCTCGTCCAGCCCCTCCATAAGATAGTCGTAAAAGGCGCTTTCCGCCTCCGCCTTGGCGTTGCGCAGGCCCTCGGCCTGCTCCGTGGGGTAGAGCAGCTGGCTGCGACCGTCCTCGGGATTGGGCACCCGGCGGAGGTAGCCCTTGCGCTCCAGACTGGCTGTCCGGCGGGCGATGGCGGGTTTGTCGGAGTTGAGCATGGCGGCAAGCTCCGTCTGGGTGATGCCCGGGTGGTGCCGGACGGCGTGGATGCAGTCGATCTCCGCCGTGCCCACGTCGTTCCCGCGCATGGCGAGCAGGACGAGATGCTCCGCCTCGCGGGCGATCTTGGTGATCTTTCTTGCGGGATGTTCCATGGGTTGGTGTCGGTCCTTTCCTATGGTTGTACGTACAACTATATAGTTGCAAGTACAACTAGTCTTCAAAGGCAATATACCACCCCGTCTGAAAAATAGCAAGGGGGAACGCCGGACTTTTTGTCCGGCCCGGAGCGCGCCCTTGCGCATCCCGGCCCGCCAGGCTATAATGCCAGTGAGAAAACGAAAAGGGGGAGACGGAAAATGGAGCTTCAGATCGGGCGAATCTACCGTCATTTCAAGGGCGACTACTATCTGGTGGAGGGGGTGGCCCGGGACTCGGAGAGCGGGGAGCCCTGCGTGATCTACCGCAAGCTCTACGGAGACGGCGGGCTGTGGGTCCGTCCGCTGGCCATGTTCCAGAGCCCGGTGGACCGGGAAAAGTACCCGGACGCGGCGCAGAAATGGCGTTTTGAATTGCAGGACGTTCCAAGCGTGGCGGAACATTAAAGGAGACCGGGCGGCAGAGCCGCCCGGTCATTTTGCATTTTCGGACAGGAGCCGCAGAAAGGCGTCCGCCGCCCGGGAGAGGGGGACGTCGCGCTTCCAGATCATGGCGTAGCGGGCTTCCAGCGGCGGATCCAGCGGGCGGAAGCATACGCCGGGGGCGGGCTGGTCGGAAAGAAGGTCATCCCGGGTCAGGAAGCAGCCAAGTCCGCTCTGGGCAAAGTGGATGGGGTCGCCGTTGGTCACGTTGTAACTGGCGGCAATGTTCAGCTGAGAGAGCCCGGTCCGGGCCCAGCAGGCCAGTTCCCGCCGCAGGCCGATCCGGCGGTGGATGATCAGCGGAACTGTGCCCAGATCCTCCGGCCGCACCGCCGCCTTTTCCGCCAGCGGGCAGCCGGCGGGCATGAGAAGCCCCCAGCGGGCGGATTCCTTCAGGGAGAGGTACTCGTATTTCATGCTGTCCGCAGGCTCCAGCAGGACGGCCAGATCCAGACTGCCGTGGTCCAGCCGCTCCAGCACGCTGGCCGCGTCGCTGCTGTAAAACTCGAACTGGACGCCGGGGTGCTCTGCCCGGAGCGCCGCCGCTGTACGCAGCACCTTTTTGGTAGCCGCGCCGCCGATGGAGATCTGGCCGCTGAGCTCCGCGCTGTCGGACTGGATCTCCCGCTGGGTCTTTTCCGCCAGCGAGACGATCTCCTCGGCCCGCTTGCGGAGAAAGACGCCCTCCTCCGTGAGGGTGAGACTGCGCTTGCCGCGGATGAACAGCGGCTTGCCCAGTTCCTGCTCCAGTTCGATGAGCTGCCGGGACAGGGAGGGCTGGGCGATGTGCAGCCGCTCCGCCGCCCGGGTGATGTTCTGTTCTCTTGCGGCCATGAGAAAATATCGAAGAGTACGGATTTCCATACAGCGTCACCTCAGCCGCATTATACATAAAATTACCATACATTTCAACTATGGCTTTGTATGATAAATAGGTATTTGCTATTTTGAATTTCCAGTATTATACTGAGCGTGAAACAGGACCATGCCGGTCAAAGGTAGCGGAAAAGCTGATAACTCAAGCAGATTTTCAAAGTTCCCGCCGGATTTTCGTCGTGGTAAAATGAGGCCATGCTTTACGGAGCCTTGTGATAATACGACGATCAGAGGAGGAACTATTTATGAGACCATTGACCGGCATCAAGGTGCTGGAATTCTGTCAGGTGCTGTCCGGGCCGTTCTGCGGAATGCTGATGGCCGACCTGGGCGCAGATGTCATCAAGCTGGAGCGGCCGCCGCTGGGCGATTCCTCGCGGTACAACGCCCCGGGGCGGGACGGTGTGTCCGGCAGCTACTCCTACCGGAACAAGGGAAAGCGCAGCGTCCTGATGGATCTGGCCGATCCCCGGCAGCGTGCGCTTTTCTACGAGATGGTCAAGGACGCGGACGTGGTGCTGGAAAACTACAAGCCCGGCACGCTGGAGAAGTACAACTGCGGCTATGAGGACCTGAAGAAGATCAAGCCCGACATCATCCTCACCTCGCTGTCCGGCTTCGGCCAGACCGGCCCCAACCGCAACCGCGCCGCTTATGACACCCTGATCCAGGCGGAGTCCGGCCTGCTCAGCGTCACCGGCACCAAGGACGGCAAGATCCTGTCCTCCGTGGGCTACTCCATCACGGACACCATCGCAGGCTACAGCGCCTTCGGCGCCACGCTGGCCGCGCTGCTGGGCCGTATGCACACCGGCGAGGGCGCTCATGTGGACGTGTCCATGCAGGACGCCACCCTCATCACCATGGATCAGGTCTACGAAAAGTACCACATTGACGGCGAGATCGCCGGTCCGCTGGGCGTGGGCAACCCGCTGGCTGCCCCCTTCAGCGACTACGAGGTCAAGGGCGGCAAGCGTCTGGTCATCTGCGTGACCACCGAGCCCCAGTGGGAGAAGTTCTGCAAGGTCGTGGGGCTGGAGGAGCTGGTACACGACCCGCGCTTTGCCAGCCGCGGCCTGCGCAAGAAGAACGAGGACGAGCTGAACACGTACATCATTCCCCGTCTCAAGGAGATGGAGGAGGAAGAGGTCGTTGCCGGTCTTGACCGGGAGCGGGTGACCTACGGCCACATCAACAATCTGGCCGACGTGGTCAACAGCGAGCATTTCAAAGCCCGCAACCTCCAGGCCTACGTCACTTATCCGGATAAGGACGTGACCATCCCCATCACCGCCAACTCCATCAAAATGACCGGCATGGAGGATCAGCGGGACTATGTGGCCTACTCACTGGGATACAACACCTTCGAGGTGCTGGGCAAATACGCAGACGAGGCCGCGCTCCATGACATTTACGACTCTGTCATGGAGGAAAGCCGGAAGGCCGCGGAGGAGTCACAGATCAAGGGCGGCATTCTGAAGAAGAACTGACCGCCAGTCATCCGCCATGCCCGGATGGCTGAATCAAATATGACGGAAAAATCCCCGACTCGGTAATGAGTCGGGGATTTTTTAGAAAAATTCGTCGTCAGAAGTTCGAAAAACTGATAGCGGGTATAAAAAGTTCCGACTTCCCAATTCCCGTTGCCGGATGATAACATTTGTGCAACGGCAACAAAGTTTTTTTCGGTCTTTGCGGACTTAGATATGAAAAATTACCGCAACAAAAGACGGATGTGAGGGATGGCAAACATGCTGCAATATGGAAATCTGCTGATCGACAACGCGAGGAATCATCCCCGGCGGCTGGCGGTGGTCAGCAGCCGGAGGGCGCTGACCTATACGGAGCTGAACCGGGAGAGCAACTGCGTGGCCAACGGCCTGAAGCGGCGGGGGCTGAAGAAGGGCGACCGCCTCGCCATGCTGGGGAAAAACAGCGTGGAATGGGTGGTGATGTGGCAGGCCTGCCAGAAGCTGGGCGTGGTGTTCGTCCCCCTTCACACCAGAATGAAGGCAGGGGAGCTCAGCCGCATCCTGAAGCTGTCCAGCTGCAGCGCGCTGGTGTTCGACGAGTCTTTTGCCTACGTGGCGGAGGAGATCCGCCGGGAATGCGACAAGGTGGCGGTGCTCATCTGCCTGCCGGAGGAGCGCCCCGCCGGTCCGGCGGTGTGGGAGGAGATCTTCGGCAGTCTGGACGACCGGGAGGCGAAGATCCCGGTGGCCAGCAATGACCCGGCGCTGATCCTCTTCACCAGCGGCACCACATCCCTTCCCAAGGGGGTGGTCCGAACTCAGGAGATGGTGGTGCTCCATGGCCTTACGCTGGCCATGGACGCCCCGGGAGAAGAGGAGCCGGTGATGCTCACCACCGCGCCGATGCACCACTCCGGCGGCCTGCTGTGCCTGCTGAAAATGTCGGTTCTGGGCGGGACGCTGGTCATCCACGAGCGCTTCGAGCCGGAGGTCCTGCTGGACCTGATGGCGGAGCGGCGAGTGACGCAGGTCATGATGCTCCCGCCCATCGTGTACGAGCGGCTGTATACCGGCGGTGCGTGGAAAACGCTGGACCTGTCTGCGGTGCGGGAGGTCTGCGTCTCCGCCGGGCGGTGCACCAACGAGCTGGCGGAGCACATTTTCGAGATGTTCCCCAACTGCTGGCTCCGGCCGTCCTGGGGCTCTACTGAGACGTGCAGCGTCACGGGAATGCGGCTGACCCGGGCGGCGCTGGAGAAGGATCCGGGACTGGTCAACTGCGTGGGCCGGGTGAACGTCATGACGGAGGTCCGCGTTGTGGATGAGACGGGGCAGGACGTTCCGGAGGGGACGGTGGGGCAGGCGCTGGTGCGCTCGCCCATGGTGTTTTCCGGCTATCTGGGCACCGGGCGGTGCAAAGAGAACCCGTTCCTGAAGGGCGGCTGGTTCCAGACCGGCGACCTGCTCCGGATGGACCCGGAGAGCCGGTGCTTTTACTTCATGGACCGGCAGAAAGACATGATCAAGACCGGCGGCGAGAACGTCTACGCGCCGGAGGTGGAGCGGGTCATTATGGAGTACCCTGCCGTGCAGGACTGCGCGGTGGTGGGCATTCCGGACGCCCGGTTCGACGAGGGCGTCGCCGCGGCGGTGGTGCTCAAGCCCGGCTGTACGCTGGATCTGGAGGATCTGGTGGAATTCTGCCGGAAGCGGCTGCCCAGCTTCAAAAAGCCGCGGTACATCGGAATTTTGCCGGAGCTTCCGGTAAATTCCATCGGAAAAGTGCAGAAAAATCTGCTCAGAAAACAGGCCGGCACTCTGTTTCGACCGGTTTTCTGAGCAGCTGACGGATCAGGTCATGTGGTTGTGCAGGTAAGATGCGAACTGCTTGAGGGCGGCGGGTTTATGCCGCCCGGGACTCAGGATCATGCCCAGCGAGCGGTGAACGGACGGCTCGATGGGGAGCATCCGGACAGAGGGCGGGCAGGCGTCCAGATAGGCGTCCGACAGGAAGGTGATGCCAAGGCCGCTGCCCACCAGCGGGAACAGAGCCGCGCCCTCGGCGTTGGACACCTGAATGACGTTTTTCTCGTTGAGGGAGGTCCCCAACTCGTCCCGGAGCCGCTCGAAGGCGCTGCTTTCCTCGTAGTTGGTGACGAGAATGGTGTACTGCCGCAGGTCGTCGAAGGTGACGAAGTCCTTTTCGGCGATGGGCAGATAAGCCGGGATGCAGGCGTAGATCACGTCGCTGTACAGCGGGAGCCACTCGTAGTCGCCGGAAAGACTCTCCACCACGATGGCCGCGTCGATGAGCTCGGAATCCAGCCAGCCCTTCAGCTCGTCGGTGCCGCTGTAGATGCTGACCTTCATTTCCGGAGTGCTCTCCAGATAGCTGCGCAGCACGGCGGAGAACTGCCCGCTCAGGGCGCTGGGCACGGCGCCCAGCCGGATCTCGTTGCCCCGCTTCTGGGTGAAGGCTTCCACCTCCATGCGCAGCCGGGCGGAGTTGTCGATCAGATTCTGAAACAGCGGCTCCAGCGTCTTCCCCGCCTGCGTGAGGGAGACACCCTTGTGGTTGCGCACCAGAAGGGGCACGCCGATCTCCTGCTCCAGCGAGTTGATTTGGTAGATCAGGCCGGACTGGGTGTAGTTGAGGGCCTCGGCGGCCCGCTTCAGGGAACCGATCTTGACGACGTCCATCAGAAGAGCAATTTTCTTTGTATCCATGGCGTGGGTTCCTCCCTGCATCTGTAAAAATTCTGTGCATGTTATACTACGAAACTTGTGCAAATGTCAAGTGCTTTGTTGAAAATAATTACAAACCACAAAGAAATGGGTAATCGCCGGAACGGAAACAGAAGAATCTGAGATATGCGTCCCAGAGAGAAAGGAGGA
>CAKUPH010000075.1 GCA_934675115.1 uncultured Oscillospiraceae bacterium
AACTTAACTATAACCCATGAGACCATATCCTTCATATCTTTTTATTCACTTGTCCAATATGTATTGTAGTCCTACAGGAGCGATTTACATTCCGCGCCCGCTGTGCTATATTGGAGAAAATACGCGAAGTAGGGAAGGAAGCGCGGACATGAAATACCAGAGACTGTTCACCCCCATCACCATCAACGGCATGACGCTGAAAAACCGCATCGTCATGCCCGCCATGCACCATCTCTATACGGAAAACGGCTACTGTACTCCCCGGTTCTCCGAATACTACTGGAAGCGGGCCGAGGGCGGCGTGGGACTGCTCATCGTCGGCTCCTGCCGGTTCGACGAGTACGGCGCGAAAAATAACTCCATGTCCCTTGCCAGCGACGACACGGTGCCGGGCTGGAAGGAGTTCACCGACGGCGTCCACCAGCGGGGCGGCAAGGTGGCCGTCCAGCTCTATCACGCCGGGCGGTACGTCCCCAGCCGGGACGTGCCCTGCGGAAAGCCCGCGCTGGCCCCATCGGCGGTGTACTGCCCCTACACCCGGGAGACGCCGCCGGAGATGACGGTGGAGCAGCTCCATGAGGTGACGGAAAAGTGGGCGGAGGGCGCCGCCCGGGCCAAGGCCGCGGGCTTCGACATGGCGGAGATCATCGCCTCCGCCGGATACCTCATTCCCCAGTTCCTCTCCCCGGTGACCAACCGGCGGACGGACGAATACGGCGGCAGCTGGGAGAACCGGTGCCGATTCCCGCTGGAGGTCATCCGGGCGGTGCGGGCGGCGGTGGGGCCGGACTACCCCATCTCCATGCGCATCTGCGGCAGCGACTTCATCCCCGGCTCCAACACCAACGCGGAGTGGGCGGCCTTTGCCCCGCTGGCCGAGGCGGCGGGGGTGGATCTGCTGAACGTGACGGTGGGCTGGCACGAGAGCCGGGTGCCCCAGATCACCGGCGAGGTGGCGTGGGGCGGCCTGACCTACACCGGAAAGGCTATCCGGGAGGCGGTGCGCATCCCCGTGGCCATCGGCGGCCGGGTGAACCGGCCGGAGACGGCGGAAGAGGTGCTGGCACTGGGCTACGGCGACCTTGTGGCTATGGGCCGGGCCATGCTGGCCGACGCGGAGTGGGCCAACAAGGCCGCGGAGGGCCGGGAGGACGAGATCCGGCCCTGCATGGGGTGCAATCAGGGCTGCCTTGCCAATACGTTCTTTGACCGGCCCATCACCTGCCTTGTCAACCCTCTGTGCGGTACCCACGAAGAGGTGGAGCTGCCCCCGGCGGCGGAAAAGAAGAACATCCTCGTGCTGGGCGGCGGCCCGGCGGGCTGCGAGACGGCCTTCCGCCTTGCCCAGCGGGGGCATCATGTGACCCTGTGGGAGAAGTCCGCCGAGTTGGGCGGCCAGCTGAAGCTGGCCCGGATGCTGCCCTCCCGGGGGGATTTCGGCGGGCTCATCGCCTATTACGAGACCAATCTGCCCCGGCTGGGGGTGAAGATCGAGCTGAACCACGAGGGGACGGCGGAGGAGATCGCCGCTGCGGGCTTTGACGACGTGGTGGTGGCTGTGGGCGGCAATCCCAACAAGACGGAGCTGCCGGTGAAGGAAAACCATGTGCCGGTGGTCACGTCCACTCAGGTCATTCAGAAGGAAGCCTTCCCCGGGGGCAGAGTGGTGGTGGTAGGCGGCAGCTACATCGGCGTGGAGACCGCGCGGCTGCTGGCCCGGCAGGGCTCCCTGTCCCCGGAGCAGCTGTTCCACCTGTCCGTCAACCACGCGGAGACGCCGGAGCGGCTGGAGGCGCTGCTGAACAGCTCCGCCCGGCAGGTGTGGCTGGTGGAGCGTGGGCCGAAGATCGGCTTCGGCTACGAGAGCGGCACCGCGTGGCCCGCGCTGGGCGAGCTGGGCCGTCTGGACGTGAAGATGATGAAGAACACCTGTGTCACCGCCGTGGAGGCGGATGGCGTCCGCTGCCAGGTAACGGACAAGGAGGGAAACGTCAGCGAGGTGTTCCTCCCCTGCGACACGGTGGTGACCGCCACCGGCGTCCACCCGGACGGTGCGCTGGCCGGGAGGCTGGCAGACCTCGGGGTGAGCAGCGTCAGCGCCGCCGGCAACGCCGGTAAGGTGGGCCGGGCCATCGCCGCCATCCGCTCCGGCGCGGAGGTCGGGTGCAGCCTGTAAACAGGATTTTATTTCTTTCGCCGCTGCTGCGGCGAAACCCTGCGATCAAAAACTCCCGGCGGTCGTCGTCGCAGTCCCTGACACCAGGTTCCGTTTCCCGCAAGCGGAAAACTTCACGGATGTCAGGACTGCTCCTCTCCCCACAAGGCGACAGCCTTGTGGGGACCCCATTTTACCTTGCTCAGCACAATCAAAAACTCCCGGCGGTCAAAGATCGCCGGGAGTTTTTTGTTGAAAAAGTGTCTTTTTCAGAAATGCGGGCGCTTCTGAAGGTTCATCACTTCCGCCCGTGGAGAATGGGGGAGAGGGGCTTGTAGATGAAGAAGCACACCAGCGCGGTGAGCAGGCCCTTCACCAGATTGAAGGGCATATTGAAGACCAGCAGGCACTCCAGCAGGCCGTTGGTGGAGGGACGGATGGCCTGATACATACCGATGATGGCGGGCAGGGGCAGGGAGTAGAACACCACGTAGGCGGGGTAGGAGATGAAGTAGTTGATGGGCACGGAGACAACGGCCATGAAGACCGCGCCGGCGAGGGAGCCGAGGACGGCGCCCTTGCGGTTCTTGTGGAGCTTGTAGATCAGGCCGGCGGGCAGGCAGAAGGACGCGCCCAGCAGGAAGTTGCACAGCTCGCCCGCGCCGTTGGTGCTGGTGATGAACAGGTGCAGCAGGTTCTTCACCAGACAGACCACCACACCGTATACGGGGCCGAGGGCGAAGGAGGCCAGCAGAGCGGGCAGCTCGGAAAAGTCCATTTTTACGAAGGCAGGGATGAAGGGCACGGAGAAGTCCAGGAACATCAGGACGAAGGCCACGGCGGCCAGCATGGCGCACATGGCCATGGCCCGGGCGTTGAGACGGCGGGCGGGACGGGCAGAGTTAGTGACAGAAGCGGTTTTGGGTTCAGACATAATAAAAACCTCCTATGAAATATGAAACACCTGAAAGCCTGTCTTTCAGGTGCAACCATTTCATGGGAGGAGCTGCACATCTTCTTCCATCCGGACTATAACCGTTGGTCCCGGAGTTTCACCGGGTCAGCCACAAAAAAGTGGGTCGCGGACTATACCGCCAGTGGGGAATCACACCCCGCCCTGAAGACATTATTCATTTGCTTCTGAGCATATTATAGCAGGTCCGTGGGAAATTGCAACCCCTGATTTTGAAAAAATAAAAAACAAATGTTCCATATTTCGGTTGACGGGACGGGCAAAGGCCGGTACAATGGTGGTACGAAGAACGAAGGGGGGGACCGGCGGTGGATCTGGAGCGGGAGCACACTTGCTGCTTCACCGGACACCGGCCCGACAAGCTGCCATGGGGGACGGACGAGCGGGACCCCCGGTGCGCGGCGCTGAAGCGGAGCATCGCCCGGGAGCTGGAGGGGCTGTATCTCCGGGGCTGCCGGCATTTTATCTCCGGTATGGCCCGGGGGAGCGACCTCTACTTTGCCGAGGCGGTGCTGGAGCTGAAGGAAAAATACCCGGCGGTGACGCTGGAGGGGGCGGTGCCCTGCCAGAGCCAAGCCGACCGCTGGCCGGAGGGCGAACGGACCCGGTGGCGGAGCATCCTTGACCGGTGCGACCTCGAGACCATGGTGCAGCAGAATTACGACCGCTGGTGCATGCACCGGCGGGACCGGTACATGGTGGACCGGTCGGCGGCCATTCTGGCGGTTTTTGACGGGACACCGGGGGGGACCATGTATACGCTCAATTACGCAATGAATAAAAAGCTGGAAATATTACTGCTTGACCTCAATAAACCGGAGGGGGCGGCCACGCGGCTGACGCTGTGAGCGGTCTACCGGCGGTAGATTGACAGGACCGGCGGTGGAATGTTACCCTCAAGACGAAGGGAGGCGGCGGTATGGACGTGGAAAAGACCGGACGCTTCATCGCCGCGCGGCGGCGGGAGCTGGGGCTGAGCCAGCAGGAGCTGGCGGAGCGGCTCCATGTGACGAACAAGGCGGTCAGCAAGTGGGAGACGGGGCGCAGTCTGCCCGACGGGGCCACGCTGGCGCCGCTGGCCGAAGCGCTGGGGGTCACGGCGGACGAGCTGCTGGCCGGGGAAAAGTCCGGCGGGCAGAAAAATAAGGCGGAGCCGCGGCCTGTCCGGACGGTGCCGCCGGAGGGCTGGCCCGAGCCCGGGAAAAAGCCCATGACCGTCTGGCAGGCCCGTGCCAAGGGGGCGGAGCAGGAGAACCGCCGGTGGGTCGGGCGGATCATGCAGTGGACCGGGTGGCTCATCCTGCTGGCGCAGGCGATCTTCCTGTTCCGGCGGGAGTACATATATCCGCTGGGTGACTGGACAACGCTGAGCGCCGTGCCGGCGGAGCAATGGCAGATCACCCGCCTGCCCGGGCTGGTAATCTGCGCGGCGGGCGAGGCCCGGGCGGTGATCCTGCGGGGGCTGCTGGGATACTGGGTGTCCGTCCCGGCGGCGGGCCTGCTGACGCTGGGGGCCGCGGTCCTCATCGTCGCTGGAACGGTGAAAAAGCGCCGGGCGGAGCGGGAAGCGCGGGAGCGCCTGTGACGCGTGAAAAAATCGGCCGCGCCACCGGAAAAAGCAGTTGACAAGGGCCGGACGGTCTGGTATACTATCAGAGCAAAACAAAGCAGGAATGGCACCGCCGTCCTCACCTCCAGCTCACGCAAAGAGGTCAACATTGAAGAATTCACGCAGTTTCGGCGTGTATTTCATTGTGGATGTGGGTGCTGTTTCGCGCCCACATTTTTGTTTTTTCAGGAGGTGCTTTGCCATAGCTAACATGACCCATCAAATCAACGAAGAGATCCGGGACCGGGAAGTCCGGCTCATCGGCGCCGACGGCAGCCAGCTGGGCGTTATGTCCGCCGCCGAGGCCCAGCATCACGCCGACGAGGCGGGGCTGGATCTGGTGAAGATCTCTCCCACGGCAACTCCTCCCGTGTGCAAGCTTATGGACTACGGCAAGTTCAAGTTTGAGCAGGCCAAGCGGGACAAGGAAGCCAAGAAGAACCAGCACGTGGTGGAGATCAAAGAGGTACGCATGTCCCCCGGCATCGACATCGGCGACTTCAACACCAAGCTGCGCAACGCTCAGAAGTTCCTGGGCGAGGGCAACCGGGTGAAGGTCACCGTCCGGTTCCGCGGCCGCGAGATGGCCCACACCGACATCGGCAAGAAGCTGCTGCTGGACTTCGCCGAGCAGTGCAGCGAGCTGGCCGTACTGGACAAGGAGCCCAAGCTGGAGGGCCGGCACATGAGCATGTTCCTCTCCGCCAAGAGCACCAAGACCAACAAGTAATCCCCCCGGCGGCTGTGCCGCCCTTCCATCAAAGTGTAAAGGAGATAACCACAATGCCTAAGATCAAGACCCACAGCGGCGCCAAGAAGCGCTTTTCGCTGACCAAGAGCGGCCGTGTCAAGCGCGGCCAGACCAAGCGCCGTCACCTGCTCAACGGTCACGGCAAGACCACCAAGCTCAAGAGAGGCCTCCGCAAGGGCGCCTATGCCGACGTGACCAATCAGGCCACCGTCAAGCGCATGATCCCTTATAAATAAGCAATCAAGATTTACTCACATATAGGAGGCTGAACGACAATGGCAAGAGTCAAAGGCGCAATGATGACGCGCAAGAGAAGAAATAAGGTGCTGAAGCTGGCCAAGGGCTACTGGGGCGCCAAGAGCAAGCACTTCAAGATGGCCAACGAGCAGGTCATGAAGTCCCTGAGCTACGCTTACACCGGCCGCAAGCTGAAGAAGCGCGACTTCCGTCAGCTGTGGATCGCCCGCATCAACGCCGGCTGCAAGATGAACGGCATGAACTACTCCACCTTTATGCACGGCCTGAAGCTGGCCGGCGTGGAGATCAACCGCAAGATGCTGGCTGAGCTGGCCGTCAACGACAAGGCTGCTTTCACCCAGCTCACCGAGCTGGCCAAGAGCAAGATCTGAATTTCATAAAAATACCCCCGGTCGCAGACCGGGGGTATTTTTTATGCTTTTCCCGCCTATCTGACGGGTTCCAGCTCGCCGGTGAGGGCGTTGAGGTAGTAGTCTGACACGTTGGTGGACACCAGCCACACCGGCGTCAGCCGGGTGCCGGAGCCGAAGCTCTGGCTGGCCCGGTAGCCCAGCCGCATCCCGCTGACGGCGGAGCACACGTCGCCCCGGGTGAGGATGCCGTCCAGAAAGCGGATGAGGACGGTGGGCACGTCCAGCAGTTGGGCGCTCTCGGCGGCGGTGGAGCCGGTGAGGAGATTGCCGCCAACGTTCAGCAGGCGGGAGTCGTCGTACCGGAAGGTGATGAGACTGGAGTAAAGCGGCGTGCTCCCCAGCAGCTGGCGGAACATGAGGGTGGAGCCATCCTCATCGGTCTGCTCCTCCGTCAGCTCGGCGGAGATGGACAGGGAGGACAGCAGGGCTTCGGCGTGGTCGGCGGGCGTTTTGCCGTCCAGCGGGCAGCTGTTCAGGGTGAAGGAAAAGTCTCCGCTGGCCAGAAACTGGCCGCTGCCCCGGGCGCTGGTGTAGACGAACACGCCGCCGCCCCGGTCAGAGCGCTGGACGGAGCTGCCCAGCAGGATCTGGGCAAGGTCGGCTTCAGCCTGGGGCTCCCGGGTGACGGACAGGGGCGGAAGGTCGGTCTTTACCTTGCCCGGCAGGCCGTCGGCCAGGGTGATGCCGTTCTGCTCCAGCACCTGAGACGCCCGGGTGAGGGCGGAGCGCTGGTACTGGCGGACCTTCACCTGCTGCCCCACCACGAGGAAGAGCAGGAAGCCGTTGACCATCAGCAGGATGAGGATGACGATGTTTTTGATCTTGCGCCCCTCCATGGGCACGGCCTCCTTTCAGGGAAAATCAGCGGCCCACCCAGCCGGGGACGGCGGAGCCGGTGCCGGAATCCCGGTACTGGATGACCAGCTCCCGGGGGCTGTCGGACAGGCCGGCGAGCGCGTCGGCGGCCTTGTCGGCGGGCAGCAGCAGGGAATCCTCCTCCCCGGCGGAATAGCTCCGGGGATAGAGGGTGAAATCCGTCACCGCGCCGCTTTGCACCTGCACCTGAGCGGCCCAGCCCTGATCGTACAGGTAGACGGCGCTGCCGTTGAGCAGATAGCCGAAGGTGACGGTGTAAAGGCCGGGAGCGCTCTCTTCGGCGGAGGTCAGGCACAGCCGGGCCTCACCGCACAGGGGGGAAAGGGCGCCGTCCACCAGCGGCCATGCGGCGGCCACAGCGCCGGTGAGCCCCTCCCCGGCGGAATACCGGCCGGAGCCGGAGGCGTAGTAGCGCACCCGGCCGTCGTTGTAGAGCCAGATGGTCTCGTCGCCGTCCACGAAGATGGAGCCGCCGCTGACGGCGGCCTGATTCTGGGCGCTGAAGCGCAGGCTGGTCAGCAGCTGGGCCCGGGCGTTGTCGGTCAGGGAGACGGCGGAGGCGGCGTAGGACGGGGCGCGGGTGTCGCCGCCGGTGAAGAGGACGTAGGGGGCCACCGTGCCGGACAGAGCCTGATTTTCAAAGGCGAACAGGGAGCCGTTGGGGGCGGCGCTGTCCAGAATGGGGTCGAGGTGAAGGGCGGCGTCCAGCGTGGTGGCGCAGCGGTAGAAGCTCTCGCCGGACTGGTAGCACAGGGCGAGGGTGCCGTCCTTCTGGGGGGCGAGGAGGATGCGGACGGCGGAGCCGTCCAGCTTGTCCGGGCTGTCGCCGCCGGACAGCCACTGGCACAGAACAGGCAGGGGAATGGGCTCTGTGTAGCCGAAGTAGATGAACTCCCCGGCTAAAAGTGTCCGCCAGTCGGACTCGGAGATGGCGGCGGGCTTGTCTGCCCCGGCCAGCGCCTCACCCAGCAGGGCGGCGGTCTGGGAGAAGAGGGCGTCCACGGCGGTCTGGTCATACTGTACGCCGTACAGCCCCGCGTCAATGCCCACGGCCATGCGGACGGGGACGGCAGCCACGGGGATGGTCTGGGGCTCGGCGGAGCTGGCGGCGCTGTCCGTCAGGCCCTTGGAAAACACATCCCGCAGGCCGGAGCTCTGCACCAGCGGGGAGAAGCAGAGCAGCACCACGGCGGAGACAGACAGCAGCACGATGAGCGCCGTCTTGCACGTCTCCACCGGGTCATGGCGTTTACCCTTCATGGCGGCCCTCCCGGGGACCGTCCACCAGCAGCTCCAGTCGGACGGTGAGGCCCGGCGTGTCCTTGTCCACCAGAAACAGCTCACCCTGATGGCTGGCGACGATCTCCTTGGCGATGGACAGGCCCAGACCGGTGCCGCCGGACTGGCGGGAGCGGGCCTTGTCCACCCGGTAGAAGCGCTCGAAAATGCGGTCCCGGTCCTTCTGGGGAATGCCGATGCCGTTGTCGTCCACCTCCATCCACACCCGGTCACCCATGGTCCCGGCGGAGATGACGATGGAGCCGCCGTCGGGGGTGTACTTGATGGCGTTGGAGACAATGTTCATCATGACCTGCACGATGCGCTCCCGGTCGGCCAGGATCTCCGGCATCCGGGCGGGCACCCGCAGGGTGAGGGTGTGGTCGTGCTTCTGAGCGTCCATAAGGACGGCCTGATAGGTGTCCCGGATGGCGCGGTCGAAGGGGAAGCGGGTGAGGTTCAGCTCGCTGCGGCCGGAGTCGAACCGGGAGAGGGTGAGCAGGTCCTGCACGATGTGGGTCATCCGGTCGGACTCGTTGAGGATGACGTTGAGGAAGTTCTGCCGCATTTCCACCGGCATGTCGGCGTTGCCGTCCACCAGTGTTTCGGCGTAGCTGCGGATGTTGGTCAGGGGGGTGCGCAGCTCGTGAGAGACGTTGGCCACGAAGTCCTTACGCATTTCCTCGGCCTTGCGCTGGGCGGTGATGTCGTGGATGAGCACCAGCACGCCGCCCTGATTGGCCCGGTCATAGGGGGCCAGCAGCAGGTCCAGCGTTTTGTCCGCCACGGTGCGCTCGGCGGAGAGGTAGCCGTCCACCGCTGCGGCTTCGGACAGGGTGAACAGGTCGCCAAAGAGCTGGTTGTAGCTGTCCCCCATGCGGATGGGCCGGGAGAGAAGCTGCTGGGCGGCGGGGTTGAAGTGGATGACATGGCCGGTGCGGTCGAAGGCCACCACGCCGTCGGCCATGTGGAGGAACAGGGTGTCCAGCTTGTTGCGCTCGCTTTCCACGGCGGCGATGGTGTCCTTGAGCTGCTGGGCCATGGAGTTGAAGCTCTCGGTCAGGTCGCCGATCTCATCCTTGCTGGATACCTCCAGTTTTTTGGAGAAATCGCCGGAGGCCACCCGCCGCAGGCCGTCGTTGAGCCGCTCGATGGGGGTGATCATGGTTTTGGACAGCAGGAAGGACAGCAGCAGCGAGATGACCAGACCCAGCACCAGCGCCTCGGCGATGAGCATGAACAGCTCGGAATTCAGGGAGCGCATGGTCTGGCGGTTATCCAGAATGTATATAATGTAGCGGTGATCACCTCGGGTGATCGGAATTGCGGCATCCATGTAGTCGGCGGTGACGTCGCTGTTGTCGCCGGTCTCGCCCAGCAGGGCGGCCTCGATGTTGGGGGTGACGGCAAGGCCGCCCTCCGGCTCGGGCACGGAGCCGGTGAGGTAGGCGGCGGTGACGCCGTCCAGCACGTAGTAGGTGCGGCCCCGGTTGTCCACGCCCAGCGTGCCGTTGTAGAGGGAGAGCACCCGGTTGATGGCGGCGGCACCGTCGGTCTCGCCGTCGGAGGGGGTCTCCAGCAGCTGGACAAATTCGGCGTTCTCCTGCCCGAAGGCGGCGGCGATCTGGCTGTAAAAGTCGTTGATGTAGAAGCCCATCACGGAGTTGATGAGGAAGGAGCCGACCACCGTCATCAGCGACAGGATCAGCAGGGTCATGATGAGCATGAGCTTGAAATGCAGGCCGCGGCGCACGGCGGTCCCTCCTTTATAAAAGGCACGGCGGGCCTTTTTGATCCGCAGGGTGGAGGCCCTGCAACCTCATCTTTCACGAAAGAAGAACAGAGTGGGGGATTCGCCCCCAGGGCGACCTACTTTCTGTGTGAACAGAAAGTAGGCAAAGAATCATTCAGGGGCGAAGGCCCTGAATCCCCTTTTTCGAATTCGCCGAAAAATCGGCGATGATTTTGGTGCGGCCTGCGGACGCTCCACTGTGGTTACTTT
>CAKUPH010000076.1 GCA_934675115.1 uncultured Oscillospiraceae bacterium
CCCGTAACAATGACCTTCACTTACCCGACGCCCACCACCATTGATGTGTTCTACACCAATGCAGAAGGTTCTCTTGTTACGCCGGAAAAGCTGTCCTTTGGAAAGGGGTACTCTGTTCCTTGACGGTGCACACCCATTCGCCGGGCGAGACTGTATAACTGATTCCGTCAATACGGCGGTATGAGGTGCGGAAGTTTGCATAGCTGCAAAGTACAGTAAAATGAAAAAGGCCGGAGCCTCCGCTTATGCGGATGCTCCGGTCGCTGATCAGTTTGTGGATGAACTCACGATAAATCCGGCATCGTGGGTAATCTACCACTTGTTTAATTTGAAGTTGGTATTCTGGCATAGTGAACCTCCTAGTTTTTTATGAAGACAAGTAGTTCATTGAAAAATGTTGACTTGAATAACTGATGGGTTTATACTCATATTTGTATGAGCTGCAAATAAGCAGTTTGTGCATTGCTGGTTTCCGCAGTTTTAGCATCGATACCTTATAATATAGGCTAAAAGCGATAAAGAAACAGTATCAGGGATGTTCTTCATGGCTCTACAATGTGCCAGCCCTTTTTGTGGAAGATTTATACAATTTTTGACATTTTGGAGCTGACACACTTTTTCTCAAAAAAATACGCCTACAAACAACTACAATTTTTATACAACTTTTCGAGTGAAGCGGACGGCCCAATAGGACACAAGACGGATGATAAATAGTTTCAAAAACCCAGCAATTATGCGGATTTTGCGCACTACGGAGCGGTATGAGGCGGGATGGAGAGAGCAAAATTTTATTCCCGACGATGAAGCCTTTGGACTAACCATGAAAAGCATACCGGCAGTTTCCCTGCCGGTATGCTTTTGCGCGTAAAAAGAGGTGAGAGCGTTTGAGACACGGGGAAGAGAAGCGGCACCGACTTCAGGCAGCCCAGATCGTGGCCATCTCCTTCGCGGCGGTGATTTTCTGCGGCACGATCCTGCTGCTGCTCCCGGTGTCCTCCGCCTCGGGGGAGAGCTGCGGGCTGATGACAGCCCTCTTTACAGCCACCTCCGCCACCTGCGTGACGGGGCTGGTGCTGGTGGACACTCTGACGGCGTGGTCCTTTTTCGGGCAGGCTGTGATCCTGATCATGATCCAGCTGGGCGGTCTTGGCTTTATGACCATCATTTTTCTGCTGTCCCTGCTGGTGCGGCGGAAGCTGTCCCTCAGTCAGCGGCTCATGATGGTGTCCGCCTTCAACCTCAACGACATGAGCGACGTGACCCGCCTGCTGCACGGCGCTCTACGCACCACCTTTGCCTTTGAGGGGGCGGGAGCCATTATCCTGACGGCGTGCTTCCTGCCCCGGTACGGGGCGGCGGCCGTCTGGAAGGGAATATTCATTTCCGTCTCTGCCTTCTGCAACGCGGGCTTCGACCTGCTGGGCCCGGCGGGGATCGGGAGCCTCTCATCCTACGACGGCAATCCCATTGTGCTCATCACCGCCGCCGTGCTCATTACCGCGGGCGGCCTTGGCTTTTTTGTCTGGGAGGAGATCAAGGAAAAGCGCGCCGTGCGCACCTTGACGCTGTACAGCAAGATCGTGCTGTACATGACGGGGGCGCTGCTCCTGTTGGGCACGGTGTTCTTCTTTGCCGCCGAGTTCCGGAACGGCGGGACGCTGGGCGAAATGCCCGTGTGGAAGCGCCTGCTCAATGCCTTTTTCCAGTCGGCGACTCTGCGCACGGCGGGGTTCTACAGCTTTGATCAGAGCGGCATGACCGACGTCTCCATGGTGATGAGCATTCTGCTCATGCTCATCGGCGGCTCCTCCGGCTCCACGGCGGGCGGCCTGAAGATTGGGACCATCAGCGTCATCCTGCTGGCCACCCGGGCGGGCCTGCGGGGAAGCGAGACGGTGACCTTCCGGGGCCGCACCATCCCCCAGCAGAAGGTATTGTCCGCGGTGACGCTGGTACTGTTCGTGCTGCTGATGTTCATCACGGCGTCCATGGCCGTGGCCCTCATCGACGGCGTGCCCTATCTGGCGGCGGCCTACGAGGCGGCGTCCGCCATGGCCACGGTGGGGCTGACCACGGGTATCACGGCGGGGCTGAGCCGCGCCACCCACATTCTGCTGATCCTGCTCATGTATCTGGGCCGGGTGGGGGTGCTGTCCTTCTCGCTGGCATTCCTGTCCCAGAGCCGGGGCCGGAGCAAGCTCAGCTATCCCAAGGCGGACGTTATGATCGGTTAAACGGAAAATACCGGGCGCGGAAGCGCACAGGAGGGCCGTTATGAAGAATTTTGTGGTCATCGGGCTGGGGAGGTTTGGCACCGCCGTAGCCAGAGAGCTTTATGAAGTGGGCAACGACGTTCTGGGGCTGGACACCAACAGCGAAAACGTGGAGAATATTGCCGACTATGTGACTCACGCTGTCACCGGCGACGGCCGGGACCCGGAGGTGCTTCGGGCACTGGGGGTGGCGGACTATGACTGCGCCGTGGTTGCTGTGGGCAGCGACGTGGGCAGCAGCGCCCTCATCACCATGCGGCTGAAGGAGGCCGGGGTGCCTCAGGTGGTGTGTAAGGCCCAGAGTCATGTACACCAGCGGCTACTGGAAAAGATCGGCGCCGACCGGGTCATCTTCCCGGAGCACGAGATGGGCATCAAGGTGGCTCAGGGGCTGGCCCGCTCCAATATTCTGAATTTTATCGAGCTTTCGCCGGAGTACGGCCTTGTGGACGTGGACCTGCCCCGGGGCTGGGCGGGCCATACCATCCGGGATCTGGACATTCGGGCGAAGTACAAGGTCAACGTCATTGCGGTGCGCCGGGGCAGCGATTTTCACGTCTCTCCCGGGGCGGACTGGATCATGATCGAGGGTGACAAGCTGGTGGTGCTGGGCGCGGACAGCGACATCGCGGCGCTGTGCAAGCGATGAGCCGGGAGCGGATCACCAGCCGGGGCAACCCGCTCATTTCCCGGCTGAGAAAGCTGAAGGGCAGCCGCGCCCTTCGGCGGGAAGAAGGCGTTTTTCTCTGCGAGGGGCCGAAAATGCTGGAAGAGGCCCTGCGGTGGAACGCGGAGATTGAGCTTGTTCTGTGCGCGGAGGGGACGGCACTGCCGCCGCTGCCCGCAGGGACGCGGGTGGTGGAGGTCCCGGCGGATCTGCTGGCCGCCGCAGCGGATACCCAGACGCCCCAGGGCATCGTCTTTCTTTGTAAGATGGGCAGCCTGGCTCTGCCGGAGCGTCTGCCGGGGCAGCGGTTTCTTGTGCTGGACGGTCTTCAGGACCCGGGAAACGTGGGCACCATCTGGCGCTCCGCCGACGCCTTTGGGGCGGACGGGCTCATTTTGTGCAATGGCTGCGCCGACCCGTGGGGACCCAAGACCGTGCGGGCCACTATGGGGGCGGTATTCCGCCTGCCGGTGTGGGAGTGCGGGCTGGACGAGCTGTCAGAGCGGCTGCGCTCCCAGCGGATCCCCCTGTACGCCACCGCCCTCCGGGAGGATACGGAGGACGTGCGCGTGATCGATCTTTTCCGGGCGGCGGTCGTCATCGGCAGCGAGGGAAAGGGCGTGTCCCGTCAGGCATTGGAATTGTGCGAAAAGACGGTGAAGATCCCCATGCGCCCCCGGTGCGAGTCGCTGAACGCGGCGGCCGCGGCGGCGGTGGTGCTCTGGGAAATGGCGGGGGAGTCCCTGTAACGCAAATAAGCGAATAAGGAGGACGGCATATGTCCAACCTGAAATACTGGCTCTGGCTCACCCGGCGGAGAGGGCTTCCGGGGCCGGATCAGCTCCGGGTTCTGGAGCATTTCGGCTCGCCGGAGGGGGCCTATTTCGCCGACGAGGGCGCTTACGCTCTGGTAGAGAGCCTGTCGGAGGGCGCCCGCCGTGCCCTCAATGATAAATCGCTGACCGAAGCGGACAAAATACTGGGTGACTGCGACCGATTGGGCATCCACATCACCACCATGCAGGACGCGATCTATCCCGAGCGCCTGCGGGCCATCCATCAGCCGCCGCTGGTGCTGTACTGGAAGGGCCGGGAGGTGGCCGTGGACGAGGAGGCCGCCATTGCCATCGTAGGCACCCGGGAGGCTACGCCCTACGGCGTCCGTGCCGCGGGACAGTTGGCGCTGGATCTCACCCGGGCGGGAGCACTTATCGTGTCCGGCATGGCGCAGGGCATCGATGCGGCGGCGGTGCGCGCGGCGCTGAAGGCCGGCGGGCCGGTGATCTCCGTGCTGGGCGGCGGCATCGACGTCGTCTATCCCAGATTTCATCGGGATCTGTACGCGGACGTGGCTGCGGCGGGGACGCTCATCTCGGAGTACCCGCCGGGGACGGAGACAAAGGGCACCCACTTCCCGGTGCGCAACCGCATCATCAGCGGACTTTCCGTGGGCGTCGTGGTGGTGGAGAGCCCCCGGAGCGGCGGAAGTCTCCTGACGGCGGGCCACGCGCTGGATCAGGACCGGGAGGTGTTCGCGGTGCCCGGCCCCATCGACGCAGAGGACAGCGAGGGGACGAACCGACTCATTCAGGAGGGGGCGGCCAAGCTCATCCTGAACGCGGGCGACGTGATCTGCGAATTTGTGGACCGCTTCCCCAATAAATTCGGAAAATACCGTCCCCTGACGGAGGAAGCCCGGGAGCAGCGGCTGGAGGATCACACCCCGCCGAGGCCGGAAAAACCGGCGAAAGCCCCGGCGGTTGACCGGAAGCCGGAGGAAAAAGCGGTTGACAATCCAGTCGACGTGGAATATATTGACTGGAAGGATTACAAAGAAAAACTGACTGACGACCAGCGGGACGTCCTGCTGGCGCTGGAGGACGGCCCCATGGTGGCGGACGATCTGGTGGAGAAGCTCCAGATCCCGGCCCGGCGGGTCCTTGCGGCCCTGACCATTTTGCAGGTACAGGGGCTTGCGGCGGAGGAGCAGGGCAAGCGCTTCCGCGCCGCGGTCAGATTGAAAATGGAGTAATGCAGCGTATGGCAAAAACAAACTTAGTGATCGTGGAGTCCCCGGCCAAGGCCAAGACCATCAGCAAATACCTCGGCCCGGGCTATCAGGTCAAGGCGTCTATGGGCCATGTCCGCGACCTGCCCAAGAGCAAGCTGGGTGTGGACGTGGCCACCTTTGAACCGGATTATCAGAACATCAAGGCCAAGGAAGAGACCATCACGGAGCTGCGGAAGGCGGCAAAGGCAAGCGATATGGTCTATCTGGCCACCGACCCTGACCGCGAGGGCGAAGCCATTTCCTGGCACCTTCAGTCAGTGCTTGGCGTGCCTGCGGACAAGACCTGCCGGGTGACGTTCAACGAGATCACCCGCAAGGTGGTCACCGAGTCCATCGCCCACCCCCGCCAGATCGACCAGAATCTGGTGGACGCCCAGCAGGCCCGCCGGGTGCTGGACCGCATCGTGGGCTATCAGCTCTCCCCGCTGCTGTGGAAGAAGATCCGCCGGGGTCTGTCCGCCGGACGGGTCCAGTCCGTGGCTACCCGCCTTGTGGTGGAGCGGGAGGAGGAGATCCGCGCGTTCCAGCCCAAGGAATACTGGTCCATCACCGCGGATCTGTCCCGCGTTGCCCCGAATCTCGGCGGCTTCAAGGCGGATTTTTACGGCAAGGATAAGAAAATGGAGCTGGGCAGCGCCGACGAGGTGGAGCAGGTGATTCGCGCGGTGGAGCACGCGCCCTTTACCGTCGCCGCCGTCAAGCGGCAGGACAAGAGCCGCAACCCGGCCCCGCCCTTTATCACCTCCACCCTACAGCAGGAGGCGTCCCGCAAGCTGAATATGACGCCCCGGCGCACCATGTCCATCGCCCAGCAGCTGTACGAGGGCGTGGACATCGCAGGAGAGGGTACCGTGGGTCTAATCACCTATATGCGTACCGACTCCCTGCGCCTGTCCGAGGAGGCGCTGGCCGCGGCCAAGACCTTCATCGAGAGCCGTTACGGTAGGCAGTATTATCCCGCCAAGACCCGGCGGTTCAAGGCCAAGGGCAACGCGCAGGACGCCCACGAGGCTATCCGGCCCTCCGATGTGCGGCTCACGCCGGAGGACGTGAAAAAGGACCTGACCGGCGAGCAGTACCGGCTCTACAAGCTCATCTGGAGCCGTTTTCTGGCCTGCCAGATGGCCCCGGCGGTGTATGACAACGTGTCTATCGAGGTGGCGGCTGCGGACTATCAGTTCCGCGCCAGCCACTCGTCCCTGAAATTCTCCGGATTTACCGCCGTTTATGAGGAGGGCCGGGACGACGATGAGGAAGCGCCCCAGTCCCCGCTGCCCGACTTGAAGGAGGGGGAAGTCCTCAAGCTCAACGGTTTTGAGAAGGATCAGCACTTTACTCAGCCCCCCGCGCGGTTCACTGAGGCCACCCTCATCCGGGCGCTGGAGGAAAAGGGTATCGGCCGCCCGTCCACCTATGCACCCACCATCTCCACCATCACTGACCGGGAGTATGTGGTCAAGGAGGGCAAGCATCTGCGGCCCACGCCGCTGGGCGAGGTGGTCACAGGCCTGATGAAGGATAAGTTCCCCGACATCGTGGACACCGCCTTTACCGCCCAGATGGAGGAAAAGCTGGACGAGGTGGAGACCGGCGACGTCCAGTGGAAGCAGGTGCTGGGCGACTTCTACGGCGGCTTCGAAGCGGAGCTCAAAAAGGCGGAGAGCGACCTTGACGGTGAGCGCATCAAGGTGCCCGACGAGGTGACGGAGGAGATTTGTCCCCAGTGCGGGCGGAATCTTGTGGTGAAGTCCGGCCGGTTTGGCCGGTTCCTTGCGTGCCCCGGCTGGCCGGAGTGCAGCTTTACCATGCCTCTGGTGGTGGAAATGCCCGGCAAGTGCCCCAAGTGCGGCGGCCGACTGGTGAAGCGCACCGGCGTGAGCCAGAAGACCAATAAGCAGTACAACTACTACTGCTGCGAATTCCTTAACAGCAAGGACGAGAGCCGCCGCTGCGATTTCCGGACGTGGGACGTGCCGGTGAAGGACAACTGCCCGGTGTGCGGCCAGACCATGTTCAAGAAGTCCGGCCGGGGCTTCAAGCGGCCCTTCTGCATCAATCCGGAGTGCTCCAACTTCACGCCGGAGGAGAAGCGGGGCGGCTATGTAAAGAAGGAGACGGCCAGCACGGAAGCAGCGGCCGACGCTGTGACGGCGGAGGGCGCGGCCGAAAAGAAGCCCACTGTCAGGAAGAGCACGGCAAAAAAGACGACGGCGAAGAAGCCCACAACTAAGAAATCCGCGTCGGCCAAGACGTCTGCGGGCAAAAAAACGTCCGCCACCAAGACCACGACGAAGAAGTCCGCCGCGAAAGAGGCGGCTCCGGCGGAGGAGTAAGGCCGCCGGGCCGGTTTGACCGGACGATTCCACGCAAAGGACAGTGACTATGAACGTAACAGTGATCGGTGCCGGACTGGCGGGCTGCGAAGCGGCCTGGCAGTTGGCCCAGCGGGGCATTTCCGTAACGCTGAAGGAAATGAAGCCCCATAAAATGACACCGGCGCACCACAGCGCGGGCTTTGCGGAGCTGGTCTGCTCCAACTCTCTGCGGTCGGATCAGCTGGAGAATGCCGTGGGCCTGCTCAAGGAAGAGCTGCGCCGCTGCGGTTCTCTCATCCTGCGCTGCGCGGACGAGACCCGGGTGGAGGCCGGCGGTGCGCTGGCGGTAGACCGAGAGGGGTTCTCCAAGGCGGTCACCGACGCCATCCGCAGCCACCCAAACATCACGGTGGAGGAGGGAGAGGTCACGGCCATCCCGGAGGGAGAGGTCATCGTGGCCTCCGGCCCGCTGACCTCCGACGCGCTGTCACAGGCCATCGGTGGTCTGTTCCCGGAGAGCCGTTACCTCAACTTTTTTGACGCGGCGGCCCCCATCGTGACCTTTGAGAGCGTGGACATGGACCACGCGTGGTTTGCGTCCCGGTATGACAAGGGAACGGCGGATTACATCAACTGCGCCATGAGCGAGGAGGAGTATCTGACCTTCTGGAAGGAGCTGTGCGCTGCAGAGGAGGCAGAGGTCCACGGCTTTGAGGACAAGAATGTGTTCGAGGGCTGTATGCCGGTGGAGGTCATGGCCCGGCGCGGGGTGCAGACCCTCTGCTACGGTCCGCTGAAGCCCAAGGGACTGCCCGACCCGAAAACCGGGCGGGAGCCCTACGCCGTGGTGCAGCTCCGCCGGGATAACGCCGACGGTACGCTCTACAACATCGTCGGCTTCCAGACCCATTTGAAGTGGGGCGAGCAGAAGCGGGTGTTCTCCATGATCCCGGCGCTGAAAAACGCGGAGTACGTGCGCTACGGCGTCATGCATCGGAACACCTATCTGGATTCTCCCCGCCTGCTGGACCGGTACTACCGGGTCCGGGGGCAGGAGCGCATCGCCTTTGCCGGGCAGATCACCGGCGTGGAGGGCTATGTGGAGTCCACCGCCTCCGGCTTTGTGGCCGGGACGGAGCTTGCCCGGCGGCTGCTGGGTCAGGAGCCGCTGGACTTTCCGCAGGAGACGGCGCTGGGCGCGCTGGCCCTGTACGTGAGCAACGCCACCGTGGGCGATTTCCAGCCCATGAACATTAACTTCGGCATCATGCCGCCCCTTGACCACAAGGTCAAGGGCAAGCGGAACAAGAACGCGGAGCTGTCCCGCCGTTCGCTGGACATCGTGGATGCCATCAGAGAGAGACTTTAAGGAGGTCGCAGACATATGAGGATCATCGTAGACGCCATGGGCGGCGACAACGCCCCGCAGGCACCGGTTCGGGGCGCGATTCAGGCGGCGAGGGAATACGGCGTGGAGATCATTCTGGTGGGGCGAGGCGAGGACATTCTGAAAGTGCTTCACGAGGACGGCATCGCGGATCTGCCCGCCGGGGTGGAGATCGCCCACGCAGAGCAGGTGGTGGATATGTGCGACAACGCCGCCACCGCCTTCAAGGACAAGAAAGATTCTTCCCTCACCGTGGGCCTGAACCTTCTGCGGGACGGAACGGGCGACGCCTTTGTCTCCGCCGGTTCCACCGGAGCCCTGCTGGCTGGGGCCACGCTGCTGGTCAAGCGCATCCGGGGCATCCGCCGGGCGGCCATGGCCCCTGTGGTGCCCACAGGGGGCGGCGGAGCCATTCTCATCGACTGCGGCGCCACGGCGGAGTGCACGCCGGAGTACCTGCTCCAGTTTGCCTTTATGGGCAGCTACTACGCCGAGCGCGTGCTGGGCCGCCCGGAGCCGAAGGTGGGCCTTCTGAACATCGGTGCGGAGCCGTCCAAGGGTACCGCCCTCCAGAAGGAGACCTACGCCCTGCTGACCAAGGCGAAGGAGGAGGGCCGCATCAGCTTTGTGGGCAACGTGGAGGCCCGGGAGGCAGTGCAGGGCGCGGTGGATGTCATCGTGTCCGACGGCTACTCCGGCAACATCTTCCTCAAGACCATGGAGGGCACCGGCCTGTTCCTCGCCAAGGAGATCAAGAAGATGTTTCTGAAGAGCCTCAAGACCAAGATCGCCGCCCTGCTGGTGAAGGACGGCATTCAGGACTTCAAAAAGCTCATGGACTCCGGCGAGGTGGGCGGCACGGCGCTGGTGGGCATCTCCAAGCCTGTTATCAAGGCCCACGGCTCTTCCGACGCCTACGCCATCAAGAATGCCATTCGTCAGGCGGTGGAGTTCAAGAAGTCCGGCATCATTGAGGATATCACGGAAAATGTGGGGCATATGCGCCTTCCGGTGAAGGCGGCGCCTGCCGATTCCGAGAAAGCGTAAAAATTTCCAAAATAGATATTGACACCGGTGAGATAACTCCCTATTATGTTGTTACAAAGCCAATCCAAAGGAGCTGCGTATAGTATGTTTGAAAAACTCTGCGAGATCATTGCAGACCAATTCGGCCTGGAGGCGGACAGCGTGACTGCGGACACCGCGTTTGTTGACGATCTGGGTGCCGATTCCGTGGACCTGGTCGAGCTGTCCATGGCGCT
>CAKUPH010000077.1 GCA_934675115.1 uncultured Oscillospiraceae bacterium
CGTTGCCGCCAGAGCCAAGAAGATGGCGATTGAGGCGGAAAAGCTGACGGGCGACAACATCTACAAGGTGCTGATTTTCTTTGATAAGCTCTATTCCGTCATGGACGATCAGGAAAAGCGGCAGCTTATGGAATCGCTGCTTTCCGAAGTCCAGATTTATGAGGAACGGCAGCCCAACGGCCAGTGGCTCAAGTCCATCAAATTCAGGCTCCCAATCATTGCGGAAGATATGAGCTTGAGTTTGGACAATGACACACATATTGAGACGGTATGCCTATTGTCCAAACTGCAATAAAATATCCAGCCTGAGATCAGATCCGCGCCGCTCTCAGCCGCCCGGCCCGTCCAGCGCGGCGTCGATGCGGCGGAACAGCGTCTCAAGCTCCGGGTATGCCATCCGCTCCTTCGGCATCCAGAAACCGTACAACTCCCGCAGCTCCGCCGAATCGCCGCACAGCTCCTTTAACTTTTCATAGGCGAAGGCGTTGGCGTCCATTTCGTAGGGGAGACTCAGATAGGCGCGGGCGAAGTATTCCTCCGGGCCGTCCAGCTCACACTCCTGCCAGACGTTTCCCACAAGCCGGAAGCAGATGCCGTTATATAACACCACGTAAGCGAGGCTCTCCCGGATCTCCGCGCCGAACCGGCCGGGGCAGAGGTATTGCACCGCGTGGCGCAGCTCATGATACAGGTAATATAGCTTCTCATATTCCGGTGCGTCCCGGAGCATGGCCGGATTGAGAAACAGCGTGTTGACCGCGACGTCATACGTGCCGTAGGCGTTCTCGTACCCGGCGGGCATTTCCCGGGACATCGTCACCGCGATGCCGTTCTCCCTGCAGAACTCCGCGGCCAGCTGTTCCACGTCAGCGTTCATTCCATGACCTTCTTTCCTGTCGTCTGTAACGCCACTATACCACACCCCCGGTGGGAAACCAAGCAAAACACCTCTCCAGCCCCACATTCAACCGCGAAGGAACCTGCACTATGGAAAAAAATCTCACCACCGGCAGCGTACTGAAAAACGTCGCGTATTTCTCCCTGCCCTATCTGCTCAGCTACTTTTTGCAGACGCTGTACGGCATGGCCGACCTGTTCATCGTCGGCCAGTTCGAGGGGGTGGCCAGCACCACCGCCGTGTCCGTCGGCTCACAGGTCATGCACATGATCACCGTCATGCTGGTGGGGCTCGCCATGGGCACCACCGTGAACGTCGCGCAGGCCGTGGGCGGCAGCGACCGCCGCCGGGCCGCCGCCTGCTTCGGCAACACGGTCACGCTGTTCATGGGCGTGTCCCTTGCGCTGACGGCGGTGCTGCTCCTGCTCCGAAACGGCATCGTGGCCGCCATGTCCACCCCGGCGGAGGCCGTGGAGGGGACGGCCGCCTACCTCACCGTGTGCTTCATCGGCATTCCCTTCATCACGGCGTACAACATCATCTCCTCCATTTTCCGGGGGCTGGGGGACAGCAAAAGCCCCATGTATTTCATCGCCGTGGCCTGCGCCGCCAACATTGCCTTCGACTACCTCTTCATGGGCGCGCTCCACATGGGCCCCGCCGGCGCGGCGCTGGGCACCACGCTGGCGCAGGCGGTGAGCGTGGCGGTGTCGCTGGCGGTCATTCTCCGGCGGAAAACCGGCGTCGCCCCCCGGCGGGAGGACCTCAGACCCCGGCGGAACGTCATGGGGGCGCTGCTGCGGGTGGGCGTGCCCATCGCCATGCAGGACGGCCTCATCCAGATCGCCTTCATCGTCATCACCGTCATCGCCAACCGCCGGGGTCTCACCGACGCGGCGGCGGTGGGCATTGTGGAAAAGATCATCAGCTTCCTGTTTCTGGTGCCGTCGTCCATGCTGTCCACGGTGTCGGCGCTGGGGGCCCAGAACATCGGCGCGGGCAAGCCGGAGCGAGCCCGCCAGACACTGCGGTACGCCATCATCATCACGGTGGCCTTCGGCCTGTGCGTCGTCCTGCTGATGCAGGTGCTGGCCGAGCCGGTGGTGGCGCTGTTCACCGACGGCGCGGATGTCGCCCGCATGGGCGGGCAGTACATGCGGGGCTACGTGTGGGACTGCGTGTTCGCCGGGATCCACTTCTGCTTCAGCGGCTATTTCTGCGCCTGCGGCCGGTCGGAGCTGTCCTTCCTTCACAACATCACCGCCATCGTGCTGGTGCGCATCCCCGGGGTGTACCTGACGTCCAGGCTCTTCGCCGACACCCTGTTCCCCATGGGCCTTGCCACCGCGGCGGGGTCGCTGGTGTCGGTGATCATCTGTCTCATCGCCTACCGGGTCATCGCCCGGAAGGAGCGCAGCTGAAGCCGCCTTTCCCCATACAAATAAGGAGCGCCCCGGACAAGTCCGGGACGCTCCTTCCTCGTTTTATGCCGTTTTTATGCCAGCGGCTTACCGCTGAACACCGGGAACACGCCGAACTCGCCGTAATCCGTGATGCGCTCCATGAGCTTGAGCATCTCCATATCCTCATCTGAGATAACAAAAGTCCACGGCGGCGGCGTTCGCCATGTGGGCAGGGTCCGCCGTTTTGGGCAGGGTCACGGCCCAGCGGGGTGACGCTTTCGCTGCGGAAAACGCCGGGTTTCGCCATTTCCAGCTCCGCCGTCACCCGCCCGCTGACCCGGGTGGGGGCGTTGAGGGAGTCCAGCGTGTCGTAATATTCCTGCACGCCGGGCAGGTGCTCCGTCATGGCGCAGTCGATGCGCCCGTCCACGGAGGTCATCATGCGGCAGATGATATATGGTTTCTTCATGGGGATCCTCCTTAAACCGCTTGACATCAGGGGTGTCATGCTTTATAGTTTTCTTCAAGTTCGTGTATACTCTACAACTTGAAGCACACTTTAAGTCAAGAGGTTTTTGAACATTTTCCGGAGGAATTTTTATGGTCTATACGGTGGGCGAAATGGCAAAGCTGCTGGAGGTGCCGTCCTCCACGCTGCGGTACTACGACAAAGAGGGGCTGCTGCCCTTTGTGGAGCGGTCCTCCGGCGGCATCCGGATGTTTCAGGAGACGGATTTCGAGTGGCTCCAGATCATCAGCTGCATGAAAAAGGCCGGGATGTCCATCCGGGATATCCGGCAGTACATCGAGCTTGCCATGCAGGGGGACGACACCATCGACCTGCGCCTGCAGATGTTCCGGCGCCAGCGGGACGCGCTCAGGGCGCAGATCGCGGAGATGGAGCGTACACTGGAGACGGTGGAGTACAAATGCTGGTTCTACGAGACGGCGCAGGCGGCGGGCACGGCGGACGTGCCCAAAAACATGCCGGACGACGAGGTGCCCGCGCGCTTCCGCGCCATCCGGCAGGAGCTCCAGAGCATCCCCAACGCAGAATAAGGAGGTACTTCCCCATGAAAAAGCGCAAATACGCCGCGCTGCTGCTGGCGCTGACCATACTGCTGGCCCTCCCCGGGTGCAAAGGGAACGGCACCGGCCCGGACGCTCCGTCCGCCGCCCCATCCGACAGCGCCGACGTCCCGCCGGAGCCGTCCGACTCCAGCGCGCCTGACGCCTCCGACCCCGGCGAGACCGGCGGCGTGCCCTCCGACGAGCCGGGGGAGACGCTGGAGGTGGACGGCGAGACCGTCCCCGCCGTGCTGTATGAGAGCGATCTGGGCTACACCATGCTCTACCCTCAGGAGGGCGTCACCCTGTCCGAGTGGGAGGGGGGCCAGACCTTCGAGCTGACCGACGCGCCGGGCACCTATCTGGCCGTGAGCCTGCTGGATGTGTCCAACGTGGACGAGGCCGTGGCCGTGGTGCAGTTTGAAAACGCCGTGGACGGCGACCCCAGCGGCTATATCTTCGGCGCGAAGCGCTACGCCGGGGTGCGGCTCTCCGACACCGCCGGGGGCCTGACGGTGGACTACATCATCCTCCGGGAGGGCGGCTCCGTCTATCTGGTGGAGCGTGCCGTCTTTACCGGCGGAGAGGGGAAGACCGCCCTGCTCCAGAGCATGCTGGACAGCTTTACCGTCGCCTGAAAGGAGCCTTCCCATGGATTATGACCAGCTGCTGAACGGATGCAGCGAGGTGGGCCGCCGGATGCTGGCCGCCGGGGCCGAGATCTACCGGGTGGAGGACACCGTCCGCCGGATGCTGGCCGCCTACGGCGTGGACGGTCAGGTGTTCGCCATCCCAAATTCCCTCATTGTCAGCATGACGGACGAAACGGGCCAAAGCCGCACCCGCCTGTGCCGGACAGAGACCGCGGGCAGCACCGATATCGAGACGGTGGAGCGCTTCAACGCCCTGAGCCGCTCCGTCTGCGCCGCCCCGCCCCCGCCGGAGCGGCTGCCGGAGCTCGCCCGGGAGACGGCGGAGCATTGCCGCCGGTACTCCGCGGGCATCATCCTGCTGGGCTATTTTCTGGGCGGGATGTTTTTCACCCTGCTGTTCGCCGGAGGAAGCTGGCTGGACGCGCTGGTGGGCGGGGGAGCCGCCCTGCTGGCGGGCCTGTCTGTCCTGCCCATGGATAAGCTGCAGGTGAACTTCTTCTTCAAGACCGTCGCCGCCGCGGCCATCATCGGTGCGGCGGTGTATGGGGCACGGGCGGCGGGCCTTGCCATCGACACCGGCGCCACCATCATCGGCGCGCTGATGGTGCTGGTCCCCGGGCTGGTGTTCACCAACTTCATGTGCGACCTGCTCACCGGGGATCCCCTCTCTGGCACCAGCACCTTTATCCGCGCCGTCCTCACCGCCGCCGCCATCGCCATCGGCACCGGCGCGGCGCTGTCCCTCTTCCGGGCGCTGAGCCTTCCGGCGGACGGCGTGATCCACGCGGTGGCTTACCCCCTGTGGGCACAGCTGGGCTTTGCCTTCATGGCCTGTCTGGGCTTTGGCCTGCTGTATAACGTCCACGGCTGGGGCGTAGTGCTGTGCTGTCTGGGCGGGGTGCTGGGCTGGCTGGTGTTCCGGGCGGCGGATGCCGCAGGCACCGGCATTTACCTCCAGTACCTGCTGTCCGCCATCGCCATCGCCATTTACGCCGAGGTCATGGCCCGGGTGCGGAAGTTCCCCATCACCGCCTATCTGGTGGTGTCCTTTTTCCCGCTGGTGCCCGGCTCCTATATCTATTACACCATGTACTACGCCATTCAGGGCCAGCGGCAGCTGTTTATGGAGACGGGGCTTCAGACCATCGGTCTGGCCGCCTGTCTGGCCATCGGCGTGCTGCTGGTGTCCACCACCGTGGCCACCTGGACAAACTGGAAACGAAAAAAGGAGGCCCGCCATGGCGCGCTATGATATTATTTTGCTGGATGCCGACATGACCCTGATGGACTTTGAGCAGTCGGAAAAGGAGGCGCTGGCCCGGGCGCTGGAAAAATGGGGCCTGCCCCACGACGACGAGACCTGCGCCGCCTATTCGAAAATTAACGCCGCCCTCTGGGCCGCCATGGCCCGGGGCGAGGTGGATCAGGATTTCCTGCGGACGGAGCGCTTCGCGGCCCTCCTGCGCTGGCTGGGCCGGCCCGGCGACGCCGCCGCCATCGGCCATGATTACGAGGAATTTCTGGGGGAGACGGCCCATCTGCTCCCCGGTGCGGCGGACTTCTGCCGGACGCTGGTGGGCGCGGGGCTGACGGTGGCCATCGCCACCAACGGCCTGCCCCGGGCCCAGCGGGGGCGGTTCGTCCGCACGGGGCTGGACCGGATCATCCCCCATCTGTTCATCTCCATGGAGCTTGGAGTGCAGAAGCCCCAGCCGGAGTTTTTCGACCGGGTGCTGGAGGCGCTTCACGTCACCGACCGGAGCCGGGCCGTCATGATTGGCGACGGACTGGGCACCGATATTCTGGGGGCCAACCGGGCGGGGGTAGACTGCATCTGGTACAATCCCCGGCATCTGCCCCTCACCGGCGGGGCGAAGCCGGACTACACGGCGGACAGCTATGAGGCCGTGCTGGACATTCTGGGAATTCCCGTCCCGGCGGCAAAAGTTTAACCGATTTGTAACGACTTTTCCTCCGGCATTATGTTAACATAATGCTCACCCGGGGCGGCCGCCCCGAATGACGCAGAGAAAAGAGAATTTCAGCATGAAACGACAACTTACCGCCATTCTGGCGGCGGCCTTGTGCCTTGGCCTGCTGGGCGGCTGCGCCGCCGGAAAGGACGCCGTCTCCCACCCGCCCGCCGCCGGGCAGACCGGCTCCGTCAGCGCCCTCCCCACGGACGCCGCGGGGGAGACCCCGTCCCAGCCCTCCGATGCGCCGGAGCTCTCTGAAACGCCGGAAATTTCCGAAACGCCGGAGCCCACCCCCGCGCCGGATACGCCGCCCTATGCGTTCGGCCAGCCGGTGGAGAAGAGCGGCCCGGTGGACGAGGATTATTTTGACGACGCGGTGTTTCTGGGCGACTCCCGCACCGAGGGATTGCAGCTTTACAGCGGGCTCAAGTCCGGCGACTTTTTCTGGCACAAGGGCATGACCGTGTTCCGGGTGGATGACCCGGAGCGCCGGGTCATCGAGGTGGACGGCCGGAAAATGACCATGATGGAGGCCCTCGCCCTCAAGCAGTACGCCAAGGTGTATATCATGATCGGCATCAACGAGTTGGGCTACCCCGTCTCGTCCTACAACAAGGGCCTGCGGGCCATGGTGGATAAGGTGAAGGAGCTTCAGCCCAACGCCGTCATCTACCTCCAGACTCTGCCCCCCGTCAACGAGGAGGTCGCCAAGGCCAGCGGTCTGGGCGACTACATCAACAACACCAACGTCAACGCCTTCAACGACGCGGTGGTGCAGACGACGGCAGACAAGCAGGTGGCTCTGCTGGACACGGCCTCCGTATTCCGGACGGAGAACGGCGACCTCGACGCGGATATGGCCGCCGACGGCGTCCACTTCCGCCGGGCGGGCTACCAGATCTGGTACGAATATCTCAAGACCCACACCCTGACGGCGGAGGAATACGCCGCTGCGGTCCCCGCCGAAACGGACGCCGCGGAGCCCTCCGACAGCGCGGGGAACTGACGCGAAGGAGCTGTTTTTATGAAAAAGATCCGTCTTATCTGGCCGGTGCTGGCCCTGCTCCTGCTGTGCGCCTGCGGCACCGGCGACAGCTGCAAGACCACCTACTCCGCGCAGGACGCGCGGGACCTCATCGACGCCGGGGCCTTTACCGGCGAGATGGAGGAGGTGGACGGCGATGTGGCCGCCGCCCTGTACGGCCTTGACGAGAGCACCGTCACCGAGTGCAAGTGCTTCATGGCGGTGAACACGGCGGTGAGCGCCGACGAGGTGGCCGTGCTGGTGCTGACCGACGAAAAGGCGGCGGAGGCCGCCGTGACCGCCTGCAAGGCCCGGGTGGACAGCCAGATCGAGAGCTGCACCGACTACGCCCCCGCCGCCATCCCGGGGCTGGAAAACGCCGTGATTCTCCAGCGGGGCTATACCGTCCTCTTCGCCGTGGGCGACCCGGACAAGCTGCCGCAGGCCCTCAGCGATCTGGCCCTGACCAACTGAACAGATAAAAAAACACCCCGGTTTTCTGAAGAAAACCGGGGTGTTTTTTCATATTCTGAATCCTTTTTCCAGCGGCGCGGGGCCGCCGGAAGCACCCTCACGGGGCTTAGTCCCAGGACACGTGATCCGGAGCGTCGGAGTCTCCAACCTTCCCGCCGCTGTCGGAGGGGGGATCCACCGGCGTGTTGGTCATGCGGATGGAGCGGGCGGGGGGCTCGATGTCGCCGGGCAGGCTGACCTCGGCGAGGGACGGATCCCGGCCCTGAATGATGGCCACCATCTCCGCGCCGGTGATGGTCTCCTTTTCCAGCAGGTAGGCCGCGATCTTGTCCAGCAGCTCCCGGTGCTCCTCGAGGATCTGGATGGCGTCGGCGTGGCACCGGTCGATGATGCCCCGGACCTCCTCGTCGATGCCGGCGGCGGTGTCCTGCGCGCAGGTCAGGCCCATCTGGCCGTCCAGATACTGGTTCTGCACCGTGGCGAGGCCCATCATGCCGTACTTGCTGCTCATGCCGAACATGGTGACCATCTTCCGGGCCAGATCGGTGGCCCGCTCGATGTCGTTGGCCGCGCCGGAGGACTTGGAGTTGAACACCACCTCTTCGGCGGACCGCCCGGCCAGCAGGGAGCGGATCTCGGCCAGCAGGTCGTCCTCCGTCATGAGGAACTTCTCCTCCTCGGGCAGATGGAGGGTGTAGCCCAGTGCGCCCTGAGTGTGGGGCACGATGGTGATCTTGCTCACGGGCATGGCGTTGTTCTTCTGGTAATGGGCCACCAGCGCGTGGCCCACCTCATGGTAGGCGATCATGCGCTTTTCCTGCTCGGTGATGACGGTGCCCTTCTTCTCGCTGCCCGCGATGACGAACTCGAAGGAGGTGAGCAGATCCTGCTGGTTCACCGCCTTGCGGCCCTGACGCACCGCCCGGAGGGCGGCCTCGTTGACGAGGTTGGCAAGGTCTGCGCCCACGCAGCCCGCGGTGGCCTGGGCGATCTTGTTGAGGTTCACATCGTCGGACAGGCGGATGTTCCGGGTGTGGACCTGAAGGGTGGCCAGACGTCCGGCCAGATTGGGCCGGTCGATGGTGATCCGCCGATCGAACCGGCCGGGACGCAGCAGGGCCTTGTCCAGCACCTCGGGCCGGTTGGTGGCGCCCAGCACGATGACGCCCTTGCCCGGGTCGAAGCCGTCCAGCTCGGCCAGCAGCTGGTTGAGTGTCTGCTCCCGCTCGTCGTTGCCGCCCATGCGGTTGTCCCGGGACTTGCCGATGGTGTCGATCTCGTCGATGAAGATGATGCAGGGGGCCATTTTGCTGGCTTCCTTGAACAGGTCGCGGACACGGGAAGCACCCACGCCCACGAACATCTCCACGAAGTCGGAGCCGGAGATGGAGAAGAACGGCACGTTGGCCTCGCCGGCCACGGCCTTGGCGAGGAGGGTCTTACCGGTGCCCGGAGGGCCAACCAGCAGCGCGCCCTTGGGCAGCTTCGCGCCGATCTCGGTGTACTTGCCGGGGTTGTGGAGGAAGTCGATGATCTCCTCCAGACTCTCCTTGGCCTCGTCCTGTCCGGCCACGTCGGCAAAGGTGACGCCGGTCTTTTTCTCCACGTACACCTTGGCATTGGCCTTGCCCACGCCGCCGATGCCGCCCATGCCGCCGGAGCCCATCTTCTTGAACATATAGCGGTAGATGAACACCATGGCCAGCACCATGATGAGGGTGGGCAGCACGTAGCTGACCACGGCGGACATGAGGTACTGGCTGTCGGTGACCAGCTTCGCGCCGTAGGTGACGCCCTGCTCATCCATCAGGGGGATGAGGGTGTCGTCGGTAATGGAGGTGGGGGCGGTGACGAAGGTGGCGGTGCTCTCCAGCGCGTCGTTGAGCCGCCCGTCGAACCACTTGTTGAAGAGGTGGCGCTGCTGCTCGCTGAGGGACTCGGTGATCTGCTCGGCGTAGTCCGTCAGGGGCGGCGTGCCCTTCTTCACCGTGAAGTAGTAGGCGTTGGAGCTGATGTCCACCGTCTCCACATACCCGGCGGTCACCCACTGCTTGAACTCGGAGTACTCCACCTCCACGGTGCTGGCGTTCTGGATGGAGCTGACGCAGGTGTTCAGCAGCAGCACCAGCACCACGGCCCACAGCACGATGCCGAGGAAGCCGATAGGCGTTTTTTTCTTGTTGTCGTTGTTGTTATTGTTGCTTGGTTTGTTAGGCCCGGCCATAGGCGTGCCCTCCTTCAATGTCTGGAAGGTCATAAAAAGAGCGAAAACATTCCATTATTTTAGATGAGTATACCACGCCCGGGGGGCAAAAACAAGGAATGTTCATAGACAGGGTGTGAATTTTCTGTAACCAAAGGGCCGAAGGCTTCTTTCGTATTCGCCGAAAAATCGGCGAGAGACTTTGAGCGTCCTCTGCGGACGCTCCGCTGGGGTGACTTT
>CAKUPH010000078.1 GCA_934675115.1 uncultured Oscillospiraceae bacterium
CGGCCACCGTGGCCGCCTCCCTCAAGTCGCTGGAAAAATGCGGCTATGTCTCCCGGCACGCCGACGCGAGAGACAGCCGCCGCAACCTCATCTCCATCACCCCCAAGGGGCGGCAGTCCATGGAGACCAGCCGGGCGGTGTTCGACTCCGTGGACCGCTATATGTTCCACGGATTTTCCGAGGAGGAGCGCCGTCAGGTGTTCTCCTTCCACTACCGGATGCTCCAGAATCTCTATCAGATCGGCGGCGACAACGACATCGGCTGTCCGCCCCCATTTCCCAGAAAGGATGGTTAAACTCATATGATCAAACGCCTTGCCCCTTACTTCAAGGGCTACGGGAAGTATGCGCTGCTAGCTCCGCTGCTGGTCATGCTGGAGACGGTGTGCGAGTTGCTCATGCCCCTTCAGATGGCCCGCATCATCGATGTGGGCATCCCCAACATGGACATGAAGGTCATCCTCACCGCGGGCGCCCTCATGTTCCTGCTGGCCGTGGTCGCCATGATCACCGGCTCCTACTCGTCCAAGGCGGCGTCCTACGCCGCTCAGGGCATGGGCGCCAACCTGCGCCGGGCTCAGTTTGACAAGATCGCGTCCTTCTCCTTCGCGGATATCGACCGGTTCTCCTCCGCCTCCCTCATCACCCGCCTGACCAACGACCTGACTAACCTTCAGAACACGGCGGTCATGTGCCTGCGGATGATCATCCGGGCGCTGACCATGGTCGTCGCCGCCCTGATCCTTGCCTTTACCCTCAGCCCCCGGCTGGCCCTCATCGTGTGCGTGGTGCTGCCCATTCTGGCCGTCTGCGTGGGCGTACTGATGTACGTCTGCCACTCCCTCTTTGAAAAGATGCAGAAGGCCATCGACGATATGAACGAAAAGGTGCAGGAAAACCTCGTGGCCATCCGCGTAGTCAAATCCTACGTCCGTGAGAACTACGAGCGGAAAAAGTTTCAGGCTGCCAACGACAACTTCACCAGGACCGGCCTGAACGCCGTGCTGCGGGTGGTGCTCATGCAGCCCATCATGATGATCGGCATTTCCGTCACCACGGTGCTGGTCCTCTACAACGGCGCCAACATCGTCCTTGCCGGCGGCATGGGCGTGGGCGATCTCCAGACCATCATCAACTACATTTTCCAGATCCTGTTCTCCATCCTGATGGTGGCCATGGCCCTGCTCCAGTACGTCCGTGCTCAAGCCTCCGCCGAGCGCGTATTTGAGGTGCTGGACACCGAGTCCGACATTGAGGACGGCCCCGCCGTCACCGCCGAGGCCGCCGCCCTCCTCCCCGCCGACCAGCGGGCCAGAGCGGAGCTCATCCCCGCCCCGCAGGGCAGCGTGGAGTTCCGGAACGTATCCTTCAAGTATCTGGCCACCGGCACCGGCGAGGACGTGCTGAAAAATATCTCCTTTGAGGTGAAGCCCGGTGAGTTCACCGCCATCGTGGGCGGCACCGGCACCGGCAAATCCTCGCTGGTCAACCTGATCCCCCGGTTCTACGACGTCACCGGCGGCGAGGTGCTGGTGGACGGCATGGACGTCCGGGACTACCCGCTGGAAGCCCTCCGCCGCCGCATCGGCATGGTGCTCCAGAACAACGTGCTGTTCTCCGGCACCATCCGGGAGAACCTCCTCTGGGGCGTTCCGGAGGAGACGCAGGCCGACCGGGACGAAATGGCCCGGCGGAGCATCAGCTGGGATGAGCTGGTGGAGGAGCGGATGATCCAGGCTGCCAAGGACGCGCAGGCTTACGACTTCATCATGAGCTTCCCCGACGGCTTTGACACCTATCTGGAGCAGGGCGGCGTCAATGTCTCCGGCGGCCAGAAGCAGCGCCTGTGCATCGCCCGGGCCATGCTCAAGCACCCGGCCATCCTCATTCTGGACGACTCCACCTCCGCCGTGGACTCCACTACCGAGGGGCTGATCCGGGAGTCCTTCAGCCGCAACCTGAAGGGCACCACCGTCATCATCATCGCCCAGCGCATCAGCTCCGTGCAGTACGCCGACAAGATCGTGGTGCTGGACAACGGCACCGTCGCCGGCGTGGGCAACCACGACGAACTGATGAAAACCAACGGGATTTATCAGGAAATTTACGCGTCTCAGCAGGAAGGGGTGCAGGAATAATGGCCGATCCGAAGAAGAAATACAGCCAGCCCGAGGGCGGGAACAAGCCCTCCGGCGGCGGGCCGGGCGGCGGTCCCCGGGGTGGCTTCGGCAAGCCCAAGGACCTGAAGGGCACCGCCCTTCGCATGTTCAGCTATATCACCCGGCGTCCCCTGCTGCTCATCGCGGCGCTGGCCTGCGTGGTAGCCGCCTCCATCGCCAATCTGGCGGGCACCTATATGATGCGCCCCATCATCAACGGCATTGAGGACGCCCTGAAAAACGGTTCCTCCGCCATTCCGGGGCTGCTGACCTCCTGCCTCCAGCTCATGGCCATCTACGCCGTGGCCGCCATCACCACCTACCTTCAGGCCAACCTCATGGCCCAGCTGGCCCAGAAGGGCTGCAACATCCTGCGGCGCGAGCTGTTCGACCGCCTGCAGGAGCTGCCCCTGAGCTACTTTGACGCCCACACCCACGGCCAGCTCATGAGCCGCTTCACCAACGACGCGGACAACGTGCAGATGGCGCTGGAGCAGAGCCTTGTGCAGCTGTTCTCCTCCGCCATCACCTTCATCGGCACCGTGATCATGATGATCTACCTCTCTCCGGTGCTGTTCCTGTGCTCGATGGTCATGCTGGCCGTGGTCATCGTGGTGTTCCAGAAGATCGGTAAGCTCAGCCGCACCTATTATAAAAAGCAGCAGGCCGCGCTGGGCGCCGTCAACGGCAACATTCAGGAAATGATCGAGGGCATGAAGGTCGTCAAGGCCTTCACCCATGAGGAAGCTGCCAAGAGCGAGTTTCACGAGCTCAACGACGAGTACCGCGAGAGCGCCAGCCGCGCCAACTTCTACTCCTCCACCATCATGCCCATCACCGCCGCCATCTCCAACATGGGCTACGCGGCCACCGCCGCCGTTGGCGGCGCGCTGGCGCTGGCCGGGTTTGACATCGGCGGTCTGGTCACCTACCTGAGCTACAGCCGCCAGATCACCCAGCCCATCAACCAGATCTCCATGCAGATGACCACCCTGCTGTCCGCCATGGCGGGCGCGGAGCGCATCTTCGAGATCATGGACGCCCAGCCTGAGGTGGACGACGGCAAGGTAGTCCTCGTCCCCGCCGAAAAGCGGGACGGCAGGCTGGTGGAGGCCGAAAGCTCCAAGGGCGCCCGGATGTGGGCGTGGAAGGTGCCCGCCGGTCTGGCCTTCTCCCTCGCCAGCGTGGTCAAGGGCGAGGACGGCACCTTTACCGAGGTGCCCGAAGGCTCCGACGGCCAGATCTGGGCGTGGAGATACCCCACCCATAACGCCGTCGTGGGCAAGGATATGCCCCAGTGGGAGTACCACCAGATCCGGGGCGCGGTCAACCACGAGAACCCGGACTACGTCCTCACCGAGCTGCGGGGCGCCGTCCGGCTCAGTCAGGTGGACTTCTCCTATGTGGAGGGCAAGCCGGTACTGAAAAAGGTTTCCGTGTTCGCCAACCCCGGCCAGAAGATCGCCTTCGTCGGCTCCACCGGCGCGGGCAAGACCACCGTCACCAACCTTATCAACCGCTTCTATGAAATTCAGGGCGGCATGATCACCTGCGACGGCATCAACGTCCGTGACATTGAAAAGGACTCCCTGCGGCTCAGTCAGGGCTCCGTCCTTCAGGACACCCATCTGTTTACCGGCACCGTCATGGACAACATCCGCTACGGCCGTCTGGACGCTACCGACGAGGAGTGCGTCGCCGCGGCAAAGACCGCCAATGCCGACGGCTTCATCCGCCGCCTGCCCAACGGCTACCAGACAGTAGTCACCGGCGACGGCGCCAACCTCAGTCAGGGCCAGCGCCAGCTGCTGGCCATCGCCCGGGCCGCCGTCAAGGATCCACCGGTAATGATCCTGGACGAGGCCACCTCCTCCATCGACACCCGCACCGAGCAGCACATCCAGCACGGCATGGACGCGCTGATGGAGGGCCGGACGGTGTTCGTCATCGCCCACCGCCTGTCCACCGTCCGCAACTCTGACTGCATCGTGGTCATCGAGCACGGCGAGATCATGGAAAAGGGCAGCCACGCCGAGCTGCTGGCCGAAAAGGGCCGGTACTATCAGCTGTATACGGGGCAGTTTGAGCTGGACTGAGTCATCGGGAATAAAGGTCATTCCCGATGAGATCTTCAGCCCGCCGCAGCGCACGTCCCGCAAACAGCGCGGGCCGCACGTTTGCGGGCTGAGAAGAGTCTTTGCCCACGTACACGCCGCGGGCAAAGACGGATCAGGATCAATTCGCCTGCGGCGAATCAGGCCGCGGGCAAAGACGAATCAAAAATCATTCGCCTTACGGCGAATAAGCGCCCCGGGAGCATTTTGCTCCCGGGGCGTTTCGTACAAAAAGCCGCGGCAGTTTTTTTGAATTTCTATCTTTTTGTTCTTGCAATTTCGTTCACAATCTGTTAGTATATGACGAAATGAGAAAGGGGGAAGCGAAATGTTCGCGTACCGGTGCAAGTGCTTTCACAGTCCGCGGGCTTTGTGTTTCCATTTTTCCCATGCAGGGTAAGACAATCGCCGTCTTGGTGGTTGTCTCTTTTTTTGCCCTGCTGTAAACAAGAGAAAGGGAGAGATCTATGAACAACCAAGAACCTATCCGCGACGCACGGACCCTCGGCTGGCCCAAGATGCTCATTCTGGGCTTCCAGCACATGTTCGCCATGTTCGGCGCCACCATTCTGGTCCCCATCCTGACCAACCAGTACTTCACTGAGCTTGACGGCACTCAGTCCGGCCTGTCCATCCGCGTCACCCTGTTCTTTGCCGGCTTCGGCACCCTGTTTTTCCACTTCTGCTCCAAGTTCAAGGTGCCCGCCTTCCTGGGCTCCTCCTTCGCCTTTCTGGGCGGCTACGCGGCCATCGCGCAGCTGAACAGCGGCATGTACGCCGGTATGACCATGGCGGAAAAGCTTCCCTACGCCTGCGGCGGCATGGTGGTGGCCGGCCTGCTGTATCTGGTGCTGGCCCTCATTATGAAGGTCGTCGGCGTCAAGAAGGTCATGCGCTTCCTGCCCCCCGTGGTCACCGGCCCCATCATCATCCTCATCGGTATGTCCCTCGCCGGCTCCGCCGTCCAGAACTGCAGCAGCAACTGGTGGCTGGCCATTCTGGCCCTGGCCATCGTGGTCATCGCCAACATCTGGGGCAAGGGCATGATCAAGATCATCCCCATCCTGCTGGGCGTGGCCATCAGCTACGCCGTGGCCCTGATCCTCAACGCCTTCGGCGTCACCAATCCCGACGGCTCCGCGCTGGTTGACCTGTCCAACATCGCCGTCAGCACCGTCACCGACGTGGTGAACATCCCCGACTTCTTCATTGCCAAGTTTGACGTCACCTCCATTCTGGTCATGGCCCCCATCGCCATCGCCGCCATGATGGAGCACATCGGCGACATGTCCGCCATCTCCGCCACCGTGGGCGAGGACTTCATCTCCGACCCCGGCCTGCACCGCACCCTCATCGGCGACGGTATTGCCACCTCCCTGTCCGCCATGTTCGGCGGCCCCGCCAACACCACCTACGGCGAGAACACCGGCGTTCTGGCTCTGTCCCGGGTGTACGACCCCCGCGTCGTCCGTCTGGCCGCCGTCTTCGCCATCGTGATCTCCTTCTTCCCCGTGGTGTCCAATTTCATCGGCGCCATCCCCTCTGCCATCATCGGCGGTATCTCCTTCGTTCTGTACGGCATGATCTCCGCCATCGGTATCCGCAATCTGGTCGAGAATAAGGTGGACTTCACCAACAGCCGCAACCTCATTATCGCCGCCGTCATCCTCGTCTGCGGTCTGGGCTTCTCCGGCGGCATCACCTTCACCGTCGGCTCCGCCCACATCACCCTGACCGCTCTGGCCATCGCCGCTATCGCCGGCATCATCCTGAACGCCATTCTGCCCGGCAAGGACTACGAATTCGGCATCAACGCCGAGGGCGACAAGAACCGCGGCATCGCCATCAACCCCGAGGATAAGTAAGGTCCAATATCCCGGACACAAAAGCCTGCACAGCTAACAGGCTCCCTCCGCGGGAGACAGCGGCCCCGCGCCCTGTCTCTCCGGAGGGAGCTTTCTTATAAGCAGACCGTTATGGCTCCTCGATCTGCGAAAAGAGCGCAAAAAGCACCGTTTTCAATCGAAAACGGTGCTTTTCTCACATTTCCCGGCGGCTTTCACAGCGCCAGCAGGTATTTCCCGTAATTGGTGGTGGCCATGGTCCGGCCAATCTCATGGACCTGCTCCGTGGTGATCCAGCCCTCGTTCCGGGCGATCTCCTCGATGCAGGCCACGTACCGCCCGCCCGCCTGAATGTCCCGGATGGTCTGGGCGGCGGTGAGCAGGCTGTCCGCCGTGCCCGCGTCCAGCCACGCGCAGTCCCGGTCCAGCGGGATGACGCTCAGCTCGTCCCGGCGGAGGTAGGCGAGGTTCACATCGGTAATCTCCAGCTCTCCCCGGGCGGAGGGCATCAGCCCCCGGGCGATGCCGATAACGTCGCTGTTGTAGAAATACAGGCCAGGAATGATGTAGTTGCTCTTGGGGTTCTGAGGCTTTTCCTCGATGGAAATGGCCCGGCCCTGCCCGTCGAACTCCACCACGCCGAAGGGCCGGGGATCGTCAACATAGTAACCGAACACCGTGGCGCCCCGGTTGCTGGCGGCGGCCTGCTTCAGGGCGGCGGGAAGGGACGGCGAATAGAAAATGTTGTCCCCCAGCGCAAGGCACACGTCATCCCCGTTCAGAAAGTCCGCCCCGATGAGCAGCGCGTCTGCAATGCCCCGGGCCACCGGCTGGACGGCGTACTCGATGCGCATGCCCAGCTGGCTCCCGTCCCCCAGCAGGGCGGCGAAGGTGGGCTCCTCCCCGGGGGGAACGATGATCATGACCTCGGAAATGCCCGCCTCCATGAGGACGGACAGCGGGTAGTATATGAGGGGCTTGTCATAGACAGGCAGAAGCGGCTTGCAGACGGGGCGGGTCATGGGGTAAAGACGGGTGCCCCGTCCGGCGGCCAGAATGATGCCTTTCATGGAACGCACTCCTTTGTGTTCTGTTTTGACTGATTATAGGGGAAAACCAGCGGAAAGTCAATCACAGCACCCCGCGGGTCCCCCTGTGTCTTGCATTTACGGGACGAGTGGTTTCCGACACTCACAGAGCCCCGCAGTATGTCTGCGGGGCTCTGGTTTATGGATAGTTACTCAGCCGGTTCCTCTGCCTGCGCGGGGGCGGGTTCCGGGGCCTTGGACGTCTCGGCGGCTTTGGGCGCGGGAGCGGGGACCGCCGCGGGGGCAGCGGCCTTACCGCCAAGGAATCCCGCCAGCAGGGACTTCAGGTCGATACCCAGTCCGGCGGTCATGCCCTCGGTGACCTGCGTGGTGCCGTTGACGATGTCGGACAGGAGCTTGGCGCTGTTGCCCTCGCCGTACATGGTGATCTTGTCCACCTTGCTCAGCGGCTCGGCCACGTTCCTGGCGATCTCGGGCAGGGCGGCCATGATCATCTCGATGACGGCGGCTTCGCCGTACTTCTTCATGGCTTCCGCCTTCTTATCGATGCCTTCCGCCTCGGCGAGGGCCTTGAGCCGGACGGCTTCGGCCTCGGCTTCGCCCACGGCGCGGATACCCTCGGCCTCCCGCTGGCGCTCGATCATCTTGGCCTCGGCCTCCTTGGTGCGGCGGTAAAGCTCCGCTTCGGCCTCCTGCTCGGCGGCGTAGCGCTGGGCGTCCGCCCGGGCGCGGATCTCCGCGTCCAGCGTCTGCTTGGCGACTTCGACTTCACGGGCTTTCAGCTCAGCGGTGCGCTCGGCCCGGGCGATGTCCGCGTTGGCGGACGCCACCTCGATGCTCCGGCGCTGCTCCTGCTCCTGAATGCCGTAGGCGGCGTCGGCCTCGGCCTGCTTGCGGTCGGCCAACTGCTTGAGCTCGGCCTGACGGATGGCGAGGGCGTTGTTCCGCTCGGCCATCTGGGTGTCGGCCTCCACCCGGGCATCGTTGGCCTCCCGCTGGGCGGTGGCCTGGGCGATCTTGATGTCGCGTTCGCTCTCGGCGCGGCTGATGGCGGCGCCACGCTGGATGCGGACGATGTTGTCCACGCCCAGATTCTCGATGACGCCGTTGCCGTCCACAAAGTTCTGGACGTTGAACGAGATGATGTCAAGGCCCATGGCCGCAAGGTCAGGCTCGGCGTTTTCCTTCACGAGGTTGGCGAATTTCTGGCGGTCACTGACCATCTCCTCCAGCCGCATCTTGCCCACGATCTCGCGCATATTGCCTTCCAGCACCTCCCGGGCCACCCGGGCGATGTAGTCAGTGGGCTGATTGAGGAAGTTGGCGGAAGCCAGCTTGAGCTTGTCGGGGTCGTCGCTGATCTTTACGTTGACGGCGGCGTCCACCGAGATGTTGATGTAGTCGGCGGTGGGGACGGCACTGGACGTTTTCACATCAATGGGGATCAGGGCGAGGCTCAGCCGGTCAAGGCGCTCCAGAAACGGGATGCGCACGCCGGCCCGGCCGATGAGGGTGCGGTGCTTGCGGAAGCCGGAGATGATAAACGCCTGATCGGGGGGCGCCTTGACGTAGCCCAGCAGGCACAGGGCGACGATGAGTACGGCGACCACCGCGATGATGATAATGGTGGCAATAGGGGGCATGGATCGGTTCCTCCTTTTTGAAGCGGGCCCGCCGGCAGGCTCCGACGGGCGGTGTGGATGCATTCTTTACGGGGAGCGCTGCCGGGGCGCCCCGGCGGCCTTTCTGGCTTCCCGTACCTGCATCATACAGGATATTGTGCCCCCGCGCAAGAAAAAACGGGGGATTTTAACCAAATTTCGGTGATTTTTAATCTTTCAAATCCTTCTTTTATCCTGTGAGCTGCCGCCCGACCGGGCAGCGGAGAAAACTCCGCCGCAAAACGCAAATTTCACGGTTTTTTCATTCCTTTTTTGCGAAACGTATGGTATACTGAATTATCATGCAGCAGAAAATGAACTGGAGGGTCGCGGAATGAAAAACCGGGTCACAGTCACCATCGGAGGGCAGCCCTATTCCCTTCTGGCCGCAGAGGAGGACGGCTACGTCCAGAAGGTGGCCGCATACGTAGACGAAAAGCTGAAGGAGACCATGGCGGGCGGGCGGCTGACCGCCGTGGACGGCGCGGTGCTCACCGCCATGAACATCGCCGACGAGCGCTTCAAGGAGCAGGACGCCGCCGAGAATCTTCGCCGCCAGATCAAGGATCTGCTGGAGGAGTCCGCCCAGCTCAAGATGGAGCTGAGCGAAGCGAAGCGGGAGATCTTCAAGCTTCAGCAGAAGAAGTGAGGGGTTTCGCCCCTCGGGCGAGTTACTTTTTGCTCCTGCAAAAAGTAACCAAAAACAGGTTCAGGGGCGAAAATACGGATTCGACTTCGGGCGCTGAGAAGCGCGCCCTCGCTCATAGTATTTTCCCCCTGAAAACCCCCGAAGGTTACGGGAGCGCAATCATGTGGTGCAGCGTCCTATCGACCGGCGCGGGATAATAGGACACACGAAGCCGCCATTTCCCGCTGCCGCTCCATTGGCGCTCGTTATAGATTTCCGGGCCAACCATAGGCGCCTGCAAGGCGCAGGGCCCCCGCCGAAGCCCAGCGAAGCGGGTTCGGCGGGGAGAGGAGGAACGCCGGAATGGGCGAGTTTTCGCATATAGGCGGAAA
>CAKUPH010000079.1 GCA_934675115.1 uncultured Oscillospiraceae bacterium
GCCCGATGTCGAATCCGTATTTTCGCCCCTGAACCTGTTTTTGGTTACTTTTTGCAGGAGCAAAAAGTAACTCGCCCCGGGGGCGAAACCCCGTTGCTTCTTTCGAAAGAAGAAGAGAGATGCAAAGGGCTTCGCCCTTTGAAAAAGAGTTCCTCTGCCATATGGCAGAGGGACTCTTTTATTTACATTCTTCGCCTTCCGCTGTACCGGCGGCTGCCGCTGCGGCTGTAGCGCCGGCGGCGCTTGTTCCGGGGCCGGATGACGGCCAGCCAGATGATGAGCGTCAGGATGAGCACCACGGCCAGCACGATGAGGGCCTTGACCCACCACAGGGACAGGTAGTCCTTTGCGGTCTTGACGTAGTACAGAAAGTCGGAGCGGGCCACGCCATAGGCGGCGGTCATATCCAGCGTGCCGTAGGCGGTGCCGTTGTAGACGAGGGTGACAGTGCCCAGCTTCTGGCCCGCCTCCACGGGGGCCTCCACGCTGTCCACGCAATCGATCTGGAATTCCAGCTTGGAGGAGTCGTAGTCCTTGGGCATGGTGGCCTCGATGGATCCGTGGGGCTGGACGGTGACGTGGTCGCTGTCGTCCGACAGGGTGACGGGCACCTCCCGGATGGCCCGGGTGTCACTCTCGTCCAGCAGGGTCACCCGATGGAAGTTGTCAAAGGCCCACTCCAGCAGGCGCTTGGACTCCCGGAAGGAGTAGCGGGTGGTGGTGCCGTCGGGATTTTTCACCGTCTCCGCCCCCAGCACCACGCAGTAGTAGGTGCGGCCGTCGCCGTCCACGGCAGCGGAGGCGAGACAGTAGCCCGCCGGAGTGGTGAAGCCGGTCTTGATGCCGATGGCTTTGGAATAGGTGTAGCCTGCGATTTTCCAGCTGTCCAGCAGGGCGTTGGTGGTGTAGAGCGTCCGCTCCTTCGCCAGATTGGTGGCGGGGATGACGTGCTTGGCAGTGGAGACGATGGTGCGGAAGGTCTCGTACTCCATGGCCGCCCGGCACATGAGGTAGATGTCATAGGCGGTGGTGTAGTGGTTCTCGTCGTGGAGGCCGTTGGGGTTGGCGAAGTGGGTGTCGTCCATGCCCAGTTCCCTGGCCTTGGCGTTCATCATGTCCACAAAGCCGCTGACCGAGCCGCCCACCGTCTCCGCCAGAATGTTGCACGCCTCGTTGGCGGAAGACACAAGGTCGCAGTACAGCAGCTCCTCCACCGTCAGGATCTCTCCGGCCTGAATGGCGGGGTCGGCGGTGGAGCTGCCCTCCGGCAGAGCCACGGCGGCGGGGGAGGCGGTGATCTGCTGATCCAGCGACAGCCGGCCCCCGGCGATGGCCTCCATGACCAGCAGAGAGGTCATGACCTTGGTGATGGACGCGGGGTACATCCGCTCGTGGGCGTTGTGGTCGTAGAGCACGTCGCCGTAGTCGCCGTCCACCACCACGGCGGCGCCGCAGTTGGCCTCCGGGTCGTCCAGAGCGGCGGCGGGGAGGACGCACAGGGACAGCAGAACGAGAAAAGCCGTCAGGCCGGAAAGAATTCGATATTTTTTCATAGGAAACTCCCGATTCTTATGTTATAATGAAATATAACGGCTCCGCGCCGCCGGTCCGGGCGGGGGAGCGGCATATTGAGCAAGGTAGACATAACGCATTATAGCAAACTCCGCGCGGCGGCGCAACCGCGGGGCGAAAGTTTTCGAAAATCGTAAAAAATGACAGGGGGGCGGGGAAAATGAAGCTGTCCAGAGCGGAGTGGGCCATGATCTGGATCGCCACGGTGATGCTGGCGCTCATGGCGGGCTGGCAGCTGGGTTCGGGCAGCGTCCGGCGGCTGGAGCGCCTGTCTGCCCCGGCGGCGGTGGCGTCCTCCCTGCCAGAGGAGCCGTCCCCCTCGGAAAGCGAGGAGCCGGCGGGGCCGGTGGACCTCAACACGGCGGACGCGGAAGAGCTGATGACCCTCCCCGGCATCGGGGAGACCCGGGCGAAGGCCATCGTGGCCTACCGGGAGGAGCACGGGCCGTTCACATATGTGGAGGACCTCATTCAGGTGCCGGGCATCGGCGAAGGGATCTTGGAGGGCCTGATGGATCAGGTCACGGTAGGAGGAATGGAACATGCCGAAAATTCTGGTGGTTGACGACGAAAAGGTGCTGGTCAAGGGCATCAAGTTCAACCTTGAAAACGAAGGGTATCAGGTGGAAGTGGGGTACGACGGCGAGGAGGCGGTGGAAAAGGCCCGCACTGGCCGGTTCGACCTTGTGATCCTCGACCTGATGATGCCGAAGATCGACGGTTTGCAGGCGTGCATGAAGATCCGGGAGTTTTCCAACGTGCCGGTGATCATGCTCACCGCCAAGGGGGAGGACGCGGACAAGATCATCGGCTTCGAGTGCGGGGCGGACGACTATATCACCAAGCCCTTCAACATTCTGGAGGTCAAGGCCCGGGTGCGGGCCCTGCTGCGCCGGGCGGGGCAGACCGCCCAGCAGGAGCGCAGCGCCAACCGGCTGGAGCGGGGGCCCATCGCCATCGACGTGGCGGAGCGGGCGGCCTGGAAGGACGGACGGCCGGTGGAGCTGACGGCCAAGGAGTTCGACCTCATGGAGCTGTTCCTGCGGAACCCGGGCCGGGTGTACAGCCGGGAGAACCTGCTGAATCTGGTGTGGGGCTACGAGTATATCGGGGAATTCCGGACGGTGGACGTCCATGTCCGCCGCCTGCGGGAAAAGCTGGAGCCCGACCCGGCCAACCCGGAGTATATCCTCACCAAATGGGGCGTGGGGTACTATTTCAGCAACAGCTGAACGGAAACCTGAACGAGACGGCGCGGAAGGGCGGTGAACGGCCATCAAGACGAAAAAACGCAGAAAAAACGCCGCGGAAACGGAAGAAAACTCCGCCGGAATTGGCGGAAAAAATGCGAAAAACAGCGAAAAAAGCGGCGAAAACTCCGCCGGAAAGGACGACGCCGGGCGGGTCCCCCTGCGGTACAGCATCCAGACGAAGTATGTGCTGACCTATCTGCTGCTTATCGCGCTGGTACTCATCCTGCTGAACACCTACCCGCTGTTCATGGCTCAGAAGATGGTGTTCCAGTCCAAGGAGAGCTCCCTGCGGCGGCAGGCGCTGGCCATCGGCACGGCGCTGAGCGTGTCCGAGACCCTCACCGCCGAGGGCGTGGAGCAGGCGGTGCTGCTGCTGGAGGAGCTGTCCGCCACCCGCATTCTGGTGACGGACGCCTCCGGGCTGATCCTGTACGACACGTCGGAGATCGACAACCGCCTGTACGACTACGCCCTGCTGGGCGAGATCGCGGCGGCGCTGGACGGCCGGGACGTGTTCCGGTCGGAGTACCGGGAGGGGGCCTTCCGCAGCCGGGCGGCGGTTCCGGTGGTGTACCGGGGCGTGACGCTGGGCGCGGTGTACCTCTATGAATACGACACGGAGCAGGCGGCGCTGCTGCTGTCCATCCAGTCCAACCTGCGGTACATCTCCCTCATCATCGGCGGCGTGTCGCTGCTGATGTCGCTGGTGCTGAGCAAGGCGCTGACCCGGAACGTGGGCCAGCTGCTGCGGGCCATCCGCACCGTGCGGCAGGGCGAGTACAGCCACCGCATCCAGATGCGCAGCCGGGACGAGCTGGGCCAGCTGGCCGGGGAGTTCAACCAGCTCACCGGGCGGCTCCAGACCACGGAGGAGGCCCGGCGGCGGTTCGTGTCCGACGCGTCCCACGAGCTCAAGACGCCGCTGGCGTCCATCCGCCTGCTCACCGACTCCATTCTCCAGACGGAAAACGTGGACATGGATACGGTGAAGGAATTTGTGGCCGACATCGGCGAGGAGGCCGAGCGGCTCACCCGCATCAGCGAAAAGCTCCTCACCCTCACCCGGCTGGACGCCAAGCCCGACCCGGTGCGGGAGGTGGTGGAGTTGGGCGCGGTGGTGGACAAGGTGGCCCACATGCTCCGGCCGCTGGCGGAGGCGGTGAGCGTCACCCTCGCCAGTCGGGTGGAGCCGGCCTGCGCCTTCCTGTGCACGGAGGACGACCTCTATCAGATCATTTTCAACCTTGTGGAAAACGCCATCAAATACAACCTGCCCGGCGGCACGGTGGAGGTCAGCGGCTTCCGCCGGAAGGGCCGGGTGGTGCTGGAGGTGGCGGACACCGGCGTGGGCATCCCGGAGGAGGACCTGCCCAAGGTGTTCGACCGGTTCTACCGGGTGGACAAGGCCCGCTCCCGGGCCGCTGGGGGCACGGGCCTCGGCCTGTCCATCGTCAGCGACACCGTCAAGGTCCACGGCGGTGTCATCGCCGTCCGGCGGCGGGAGGACGGGCCGGGTACGGTGTTCACCGTGGAGTTCCCGGCCTACACGGAAAGGGGGCGGCAGGAGTGAAACGAACACTGATGCTGTCCGTGCTGGCGCTGCTGCTGGCCCTGTCCGGCTGCGCCGCCGCCCCGGGGCAGGAGGAGGGGCCGGTGCTGTGGTTCACAGGCGACCTGTCCGACTGGGAAAATTCCTCCTACAGCGCCATGGATACCGTGTCCTACGGCGGCGATCTGTCGGTGGAGGCCATGATGAACGCCCTGCTGGCCGGACCGGACCGGGACAGCGGCCTGACCTCCCCCTTCCCGGCGGGCACCCGCCTGCTTGGCTGGAAGCTGGACGCCGACGGACTTCTGTGGGTGGACCTGTCCGACGATTACGGCAGCCTTGCGGGCATCCGGCTGACGCTGGCCGACTACTGCATCACCATGACACTCAGCCAGCTCACCGGGGTGGAGCGGGTGTCCGTCACCGTCAGCGGGCGGCAGCTGAGCTACCGCTACCGGCAGGAACTGGAGCCGGGGCAGGTAGTGCTGTCCGGCGCGGAGGAGCGGCCGGTGGAGAAATCCGCCGTGCTGTACTTCCCCCGGGCCGCGGGCCGTGGCCTCGGCTTTGAGACCCGGGTGTTTCAGGTGACGGAGGACGACGTGTTTGCCGACGTGGTCACCCGGGCGCTGTTGGATGGCCCCCGGGAGGAGGAGCTGACCTCCGTCATCCCGGAGGGGACCCAGCTCATCTCCGCCAAGGTGGAGGACGGCGTGTGCGTCCTCGATTTCTCCAAAGAGCTGCTGGATGGTATGCCGGAGGGCGAAGAGGGCCAGACCCTGCTCATCTATTCCATCGTGAACACGCTGGGCAATCTGGAATCGGTGGGCGCGGTGCGGTTTCAGGTGGAGGGGGAGGATCTCACCGCCTACGGGGCGGTGGAGCTGCCCGGGCCGCTGGAGCCGGATTTCGGTTTGGTCGGAAATGATTGACAGCTCCGGCCTGACCATATAAAATAGCACAACGACGTGTTTTTTGATTTTGCGGGGCGGAGCGTCCGCCCGAAAGGAAGCGTATACTTATGAAATTCAACACCGACTGTCTCCACGCGGGCTACCGCCCCGGCAACGGCGAGCCCCGGAACATCCCCATCATCCAGTCCACCACCTTCCGGTACGAGACCAGCGAGGCCATGGGCCAGCTCTTCGATCTGGAGGCCTCCGGCTATTTCTACACCCGGCTCCAGAACCCCACCAGCGACGCGGTGGCCGCCCGGCTGTGCGCCCTCGAGGGGGGCACGGCGGCCATGCTGCTGTCCTCCGGGCAGGCGGCGTCCTTCTTCGCCGTGTTCAACATCGCCTCCGCCGGGGACCATGTGGTGGCGTCGTCCACCATTTACGGCGGCACCTATAACCTCTTCGCCGTCACCATGAAGCGCATGGGCATCGAGTTCACCTTCGTGGACCCGGACTGCACCGAGGACGAGCTGCGCGCCGCCTTCCGGCCCAACACCAAGGCCCTGTTCGGCGAGACCATCGCCAACCCGGCGCTGACGGTGCTGGACATCGAGAAGTTCGCCAAGGTCGCCCACGAAAACGGCGTGCCCCTCATCGTGGACAACACCTTCGCCACCCCGGCCAACTGCCGGCCCTTCGAGTGGGGCGCGGACATCGTCACCCACTCCACCACCAAGTATCTGGACGGCCACGCCGCCGCCGTGGGCGGGGCCATCGTGGACTCCGGCAACTTCGACTGGGATGCCCACGCCGACAAGTACCCCGGTCTCACCACCCCGGACGACAGCTACCACGGCATCACCTATACCAAGAAATTCGGTCAGGGCGGCGCGTACATCACCAAGGCCACGGCCCAGCTCATGCGGGACTTCGGTTCCACCCCCGCGCCCATGAACGCGTGGCTGCTGGGCATGGGCATGGAGACCCTGCCCCTGCGGATGGCCCGGCACTGCGAGAACGCCCAGGCCATGGCCGAGTTCCTCCAGAGCGAGCCCAACGTGGCGTGGGTGAAGTATCCCGGCCTGCCCGGCGACAAATACTATGAGCTGGCGAAGAAGTACATGCCCAACGGCACCTGCGGCGTCATCTCCTTCGGCGTCCGGGGCGGCCGGGCAGCCGCCGAGCGGTTCATGGCCGGGCTGAAGCTGTGCTCCATCGCCACCCACGTGGCCGACGCCAAGACCTGCGTGCTCCATCCCGCCTCCGCCACCCACCGGCAGATGAACGACGAGGAGCTGGCCGCCGCCGGGGTGTCCCCGGATCTGGTGCGGCTGTCCGTGGGTCTGGAGGATATCGACGATCTCATTGCCGATGTGAAGCAGGCGCTGGCCGGAGTATAAGGAAAGGGGCGGCCAACGCCCCGGAGAGGACGGAATGCGCGTATGTCCACACAAAAGGAAACCGGGTTTGCCCTGTTCAACGAGCTGATGCGGACCCACGACCTCCAGCGGCTGCTGGATCTGGCCCGGCCGGAGTTCGGCAACCCCATGATCCTGTCCAACGGGAGCGGCTCCGTGATGGCCATCACCCGGGAGGACGGCATCGAGGATGCCCGCTGGGCGGACATCACCGGGAATATGGGCATTCCCATGGGGGTGCTTACCTGCGGGAATATCAACGGCGCGTACCGGAAGTCGCTGGAGACGGGCCGGGCGGTGCTGGACGAGAGCGGGGACTGCCCGCCGCCCATGCTGCGCCGGGTGCTGGCGGCGGAGGGGCGCATTCTGGGCTATCTGGACGCGCCGCTGTACTTCGGCGTGCCCGACGAGGAAGGCGTAGAGTTTTTCGACTTCGTGGGCAGTCTCATCGCCATGGAGCTCCAGCGGGACCCGGCGCGGGCCTCTGTGCCGGACAGCATGCTGGACTACTTCGTGTACGACCTGCTGGAGGGGCGGATCACCGACCCCCGGATCATCCGGGAGCGGCTGGACTACTTCAACTGGAACCTGCTGTCCAAGCGCCGGGTGCAGATCGTGTCCATTCAGGGCCGGGAGGGCCCGGTGGAAATGGACAGCGCCGGACGGCGGCGGCTGGTGGACCGGTTCTCCGCCGCGTTCCCCCAGTTCAAGACCTTCGTGTACGTGGAGGAGCTGAAAATGCTCTGCCCGGTGAGTGAGACTCTGCGGATGGATGAGGCCTTCTGCGAGACCATGGAGACCATTCTCCGGCAGGAGGGGCTGACTGCAGGCGTGAGCCGGCCCATGGCCTACCTCAACGCCGTGCCAGACTTCAACCGGCAGGCGGATCAGGCGCTGGAGCTGGGGCGGAAGCTCCGGCCGGAGCAGGCGCTGTATTTTTACGACAACTACGCCGTGTACCACGCGTTGGAGCTGGCGGCGGCACAGGAGGATCTGTACCAGTTCTGCCACTCGGCGGTAATGCTCCTCCGGGACTATGACCGGCTCCACGAGACGGAGCTGCTGGAGTCCCTGCGGGTGTACCTCACCCACAACCGCTCCATCGGCGAGTCCGCCGCCGCCCTCTATATTCACCGGAACACCATGAATTACCGCATCGCCCGCATCACGGAGCTGACAAAGCTGGAGCTGGGCGACCCGGACGTGTTCTGCCACCTGCTGTTTTCCTTCTATGCTCTGGACTACCGCGCCCTGCTGGAGCGGGACGAGCCGGGCAGCCTGCGCCATCCCGGCGAGCCGCAGGAGACGGACCGGCTGGACGGCGGAGAATAAATCATATCGGCCCCCGGCGCGGCATTGGCCGCGCCGGGGGCTTCCGTTTTCTGGATAAAAATCTGGCCCTTGGCGGGTTTATACGAAGAGAACGATCGTGCCTTGTGCAAAAATGTCAAAAAATATTAAAATTTAGCAAAATAGCCGCTTAATTTTGTGCAGAATGACTTGACGAGGCGGGGCTTTCAGGGTATATTAAGGTTACCCTTGGTTGACAAGGGCACGCAGGACGGCCGAAGCAGTTGGAAGCAGTAGAAGGCCGCAGAGCAAAAAGGAGGAAATGAACATGAAACTGAAGAAGCTGACAGCGATGCTGTTGTCCGCCGCGATGGTCGCGGGGCTGGCTGTGGGCAGCGCGTTTGCCGCGCCTCCGGGCGGCGGTCCCGGCGGACCTGGCGGCGGTCCCGGCGGACCTGGCGGAGGTCCCGGCGGACCTGGCGGAGGTCCCGGCGGCCCCGGCGGCTCTCAGGAATTCACGCTCCCCGAAACACAGCTCTCCGTGTGGATCAAGGACGGCGTCGTGGTCGCCCCTGAGACCGCGGGCGCGAAAGAGTACAAGGTAGACCGGATCGTCACCAGCGACAAGGACAACATCAGCTCCTTCGGCGGCGGCGGTCACACCACCGAGGACGACGACTATGCCTACACCACCGCCGTGTTCGTCAAGGACGGCAAGCTGGTGGCCGACAAGTCTGTCGCGGAAGCCATCGCCTCCGGCGCTGACAAGGTCACCGGCGAATCCGCCACCGGCCTTGTGATCAAGAGCGAGTACGAGGGCTTCAATCCCATCATCGTCGTGGACTCCAAGTACACCATCACCGGCGCTGACATCACCATCAACAGCAAGGGCGACGGCAGCAAGACCTGCGACTTCTCCGGCCTCGGTGCCGCCATCATGGCCGCCGGCAAGGAGACCCTGCTGGTCATCGAGAAGTCCAAGGTCAACGTCTCCGGCGTCGCCAACCTCACGCTGTTCGCCGACGACGGCGCGGACGTCATCGTGCGGGACTCCACCCTCCACTCTGACGGCGGCACGCTGTACGCAGGCTATAAGAACAGCCCCGACCAGTCCACCATGGTTGCGCCCCCCTGGATCCTCGGCATCATGGGCTCCTCCCGCACCACCAACCTGATGGGCACAGACTCCTCCACCACCGTCATCGACTCTAAGGTCAGCGCCGCCCAGTGGGCCGTGCTGTCCACCGACTCCGGCAGCAACATGAAGCTCAACGTGGTGAACACCACCATGCTGCTCACCGGCGCGGACTATGTCATGCAGAATGATGACACCTTTGGCACCAAGGCCGCCAAGGACTCCAACCCCTATACCACCCGCTCCGGCTACGGCACCTATGCCATCGGCAACGCCGACGAGTATTTCTACGGCGTTGACATGACCGTGGGTACCTACGCCACCATCTTCACCGGCGGCTTCGGCACCTACACCGCGATGAAGAAGGGCGAGACCATCACCCTCACCGACGCCAACGGCAAGGAGCTGACCACCTATACCCCCACTGCCGACAAGGTGACCACCATCAACTCCGACACCTTCGGCTTCATGATCCATCAGGGCACCAATAAGATCACCATCGAGGAGGGCACCAAGGTCAACTCCGGCTACACCACCTTCCTCTACAAGACCGGCTGCTCCGTGGACGCCGACATCACCTCCGGCGCGGAGCTGAACCCCGGCAACGGCATCCTCATTCAGGCCATGGACAATGACGACGCCACCACCGGCATGGATATGGCCACCTTCTCCTTCTACACCGAGCACAAGG
>CAKUPH010000080.1 GCA_934675115.1 uncultured Oscillospiraceae bacterium
GAGGCCGGCATCCCCGAGGATGACCCCCGCAACCCCGCCACCATCGCCGACAACGTGGGCGACAACGTGGGCGACGTCGCCGGTATGGGCGCTGACCTGTACGAGTCCTATGTCGGCTCCATCCTCGCCACCTTCGCTCTGGGCGCTGTGGGCGGATACGGCTGGGGCGGCCTGCTGCTGCCCGTGGCTCTGGCCGTGTGCGGCATCGTCTGCTCCATCATCGGTTCCTTCCTTGTCAAGACCAAGGAGGACGCCACTCAGCTGTCCCTGCTCCGCTCCCTGCGCACCGGTACCTACACCGCCGCTGTTCTGTCCGCCATCTGCTCCGCCATCCTGTGCCGCGTGATCCTGGGCGCCGGCAACTGGCTGGGCGTGTTCGTCGCCATCCTGTGCGGTCTGGTCGGCGGCTGCGCCATCGGCTACTTCACCGAGTACTACACCTCTGATAACTACAAGCCCACCAAGAAGCTGGCCGCCTCCTCCGAGACCGGCGCCGCCACCATCATCATCGGCGGTCTGTCTCTGGGCATGCTGTCCACCATCGCTTCCATCCTCATCGTGGCCGCCGCCATCCTGATCTCCTACTTTGCTGCTGGCGGCGCTATCACCATCGTTGACGAGGCCGGTCACTTCACCGCCGAGTTTAACCGCGGCCTGTACGGCATCGGCATCGCCGGCGTCGGCATGCTGTCCACTCTGGGCATCACTCTGGCTACCGACGCTTACGGCCCTGTGGCCGACAACGCCGGCGGCATCGCGGAGATGGCCGGTCTCCCCGAGGAGGTCCGCGACCGCACCGACGCTCTGGACTCTCTGGGCAACACCACTGCCGCTACCGGCAAGGGCTTTGCCATCGGCTCCGCATCCCTCACCGCTCTGGCTCTGCTGGTCTCCTACGTGAACATCGTGCAGGACAGCACTGAGGAAGTCCTGAACTTCACCCTCACCAGCCCCACTGTTCTGGTGGGCCTGTTCATCGGCGCTATGCTGGTGTTCGTATTTGCCGCGCTGACCATGAGCGCCGTGCAGACTGCCGCTCAGTCCATCGTGCTGGAAGTCCGCCGTCAGTTCCGTGAGATCGCCGGCATCATGGAGGGCAAGGCTGATCCCGACTATGCCTCCTGCGTTACCCTGTGCACCAAGGGCGCTCTGCATGAGATGGTCATCCCCGCCCTGCTGGCTATCATCGTCCCCATCGTCACCGGCCTGATCCTTGGCCCCACCGGCGTCGTGGGTCTGCTGGGCGGCGTTTCCGTCACCGGCTTTGCCATGGCCGTGTTCATGTCCAACGCCGGCGGTGCCTGGGACAACGCCAAGAAGTATATCGAGCGCGGCAACCACGGCGGCAAGGGCTCCGAGCAGCACAAGGCCGCTGTCGTGGGCGACACCGTGGGCGATCCCTTCAAGGATACCTCTGGCCCCGCTCTGAACATCCTGATCAAGCTGTGCTCCACCGTTTCCATTGTGTTCTCCGGCTTGATCATCGCCTTCAACCTGATGAAGCTCCTGTAATCTTTACACATCGAAACCGCTCTCCGCGCTTCCGCGGAGAGCGGTTTTTCTTTTGGATACCTTTCCAGAGAAAGTCCCTGTTTTTAGCTGAATTTTTCTATCTTTTTGCTCTCATTTTCTTGCAAATCCAGCGCCGATTTGCTATGCTAAAGTAAATTGGCGCAATCGCTCCACGGGAGGAATCAGAATGATCACCATACAAAACCACCCCGTCCAGTGGAAGGACGGGCGCTTTGCCCCCATTGAGGCCGTCGCTGACCGCAGCGGCACCATGGCCTACGGCATTCTCACCGCGCATAACACCTCCGGCTCCGACGGCCGGCTGAAGATCCGCTTTGACGCCATGGCGTCCCACGACATCACCTACGTCGGCATTATCCAGACCGCACGTGCCTCCGGCCTGAAGGAGTTCCCTCTGCCCTACGTGCTCACCAACTGCCACAACTCCCTGTGTGCGGTGGGCGGCACCATCAACGAGGACGACCATGTGTTCGGCCTGTCCGCCGCCAAGAAGTACGGCGGCGAGTTCGTTCCCGCCCATCAGGCCGTCATCCATTCTTACATGCGGGAGCGCTACGCCGCCCCTGGCCGGTTGATCCTCGGCTCCGACTCCCACACCCGCTACGGCGCATACGGCTGCATGGCCATCGGCGAGGGCGGCCCGGAGCTTGCCCGGCAGCTGCTGTGCAAGACCTACGACATCGCCTACCCCCGGGTCATGGCCATCTATCTCACCGGTGCGCCCCGGCCCGGCGTCGGCCCTCAGGACGTGGCGCTGGCCATCATCGGTGCCACCTTCAAGGACGGCATTGTGAAAAACTCTGTCATGGAGTTCTTTGGCCCCGGCGTGGCCAATCTCTCCATGGATTACCGCTCCGGCATCGACGTTATGACCACCGAGACCGCCTGTCTCTCGTCCGTCTGGCAGACGGACGACATGACGAAGGCCGCCCTCACCGCACTGGGCCGCGGAGACAGCTTCAAGGCTCAGGCCCCGGCGGACGGCGCGTGCTACGACGGCGTGCTCACCGTGGAGCTGGACAAGGTGGAGCCCATGATTGCCCTGCCCTTCCACCCCTCCAATGCCTACTCCATCCGGGTCTTCAAGGAGAATATGGCCGACCTGCTCCATCAGATGGAGACCGATACCCGGGAGCAGCTGGGCATTGAGCCCCCCGCTCCCCTCACCGACAAGATCCGGGATGGCCGCTTCTACGTGGATCAGGCTGTCATCGCCGGCTGCTCCGGCGGCACATACCAGAACCTGTGCCGGGCCGCCGACATCATCGGCGCCGCACCCATCGGCTCCAACGAGTTCTGGCTGTCCTGCTATCCCGGCTCCATGCCCATCATGATGGAGCTGACCCGTCAGGGCGTCATCTCCACCCTCATGGCTGCAGGCGCGTCCGTCCGCTCCTGCTTCTGCGGCCCCTGCTTCGGCGCGGGCGACGTGCCCGCCAACGGCGCGTTCTCCATCCGTCACTCCACCCGGAACTTCCCCAACCGGGAGGGCTCCAAGCCCGGTGACAAGCAGGTGTCCTACGTGGCCCTGATGGACGCCCGCTCCATCGCCGCCACGGCGAAGAACGGCGGCGTCCTCACCGCCGCCACCGAGCTGGAAAACGTCCCCGCCGACCGCCCGGATGAAAACTGGGCCTACGACGATACACCCTACAGATCCCGGGTGTACTACGGCGTGGGCAAGCCCGATCCGGAGCAGGAGCTGGTCTTTGGCCCCAATATCGCCGACTGGCCGGAGCAGATTGCCCTGCCGGAGGACCTGCTGCTCACCGTGGCCGCCGCCATCTATGATCCCGTTACCACCACCGACGAGCTTATTCCCTCCGGCGAGACCTCCTCTTACCGCTCCAATCCCCTGCGGCTGTCCGAGTTTGCCCTGTCCCGAAAGGACCCCAACTACGTGCCCCGAGCCAAGGAGATCCTTGCCGCGGAGCAGCTGCGCCGGAAGAAGCCCAACGCCCCCGAAGTGCTGGCCGTGCTGGACGGCTTCGATCCGGCAAAAACCGGTCTTGGCTCGCTGGTCATGGCCCTCAAGCCCGGCGACGGCTCCGCCCGGGAGCAGGCGGCCTCCTGCCAGCGCGTGTTGGGCGGCTGCGCCAACATTGCCGAAGAGTACGCCACCAAGCGCTACCGCTCCAACGTGGTCAACTGGGGCATGCTGCCCTTCATCGCCCACGGTCTTGAGACGCTGGCGCTTCAGCCCGGCGACCGGGTGTATATCCCCGGCATCCGCGCCCTGCTGGAGGGCGACGGTGAGACCGTTCAGGCGCAGGTCCTCCGGAACGGCTCTACCACGCCGGTCATCCTCTCCCTGCCCGGCCTGACCCGAGAAGAACGGGATATCATTTTGGCTGGCTGTTTGATCAACTATTATGCAGAATAATCTTCACATCCCCAAAACATCCACGGCGGCATCGTTTGATGCCGCCGTGGATGTTTCTTTGAGATAAAATTCGCAAATTTACAAGGCATATTCAAGCCCATAGTTTGCTTTTCTCACTGGTTTCGGTTATAATAATATTTCAGATTTCTACACAGAAAGGACTGTTCCCTTGACTGTACGTTTTTCAATCAAAAAACTACTCTACATGACCCTCGCCGCAGCGCTGGCGCTGATCTGCGGCGGCTGCGCGGCAAAGACACAGACAGAGCACAACGGCATCCGCTTAGTGGCATCCACCTACCCGCTGTACGCGCTGGCCAGCGCGGTGTCCGCCGGAGCGGACGGCGTGGAGGTGAGCCGCCTGAACACCGGCGAAGTGAGTTGTCTCCACGACTACACCCTCACAGTGTCCGACATGCGGCGGCTGGAGCAGGCGGATCTCCTGCTGCTCAACGGCGCGGGGCTGGAAGAATTTCTGGACGAGGTGGTCGATCAGCTGGATGCGGACATCATTGCCGACTGCTCCTCTGCGGTCAACCTGCTGGAGAGCGACGGCAGCCATCATCACGAGGATCACGATCATGAAGAACACGGCCATGACCACGAGCACGATCCCCACTACTGGATGGATCCCCGGAACGCCGTACAGGCTGCACGCTTCATCGCGGAGCACCTTTCCGGCACAGACCCCGAAAACGCGGAGCTGTACGCGGAAAACGCGGCGGCTGTCTCGGATGCGCTCAACACCGCCTATGACAGCTGGCACGGCCAGCTGGACGGCCTGAGCTGCCCCTACCTCATCACCTTCCACGACGGTTTTCAGTATTTCGCCGACGCCTTCGGGCTGGAACTGCTCTTCGCCATGGAGGAAGAGGACGGCGCCACCGCCTCCGCCCGGGATATTCTTACCGCTTCCCAGCTCGTGCGGGAATACGACCTGCCCGTTGTCTTTACCGAGCGCAACGGCTCCGGCGCGGCGGCAAAGGCCGTCTCCGGCGAGACCGGCGTCCGCGTGGACACCCTCTCCATGCTCATGGATGGCCCGGACGCCCCGGAGGGCGGCGCAGTCGCGGTGCTGCGCGCCACCTATCTCGCCCTCATGGACGAAAACATTACGACTCTGGCGGAGGTGCTGAAATGAACCCCGAACACTCCTGCAAACACCACGACTGCTGCTTCCATCACGCCAAGAACTGCCACGACGCCTGCTGCCTGCGGCTGACGGATCTGGGCGTCACGGCGGAGGATGGGCGGCAGCTGCTCCATGACGTGAACCTGCACATCCACTGCGGGGAGATCGTTTCCATCATCGGCCCCAACGGTGCGGGCAAATCCACCCTGTTCAAGGCCATTCTGGGCCAGCAGCCCTATCAGGGTACCATCCACTTCGAGACCTCCGGCGGGCACCCCGCCCGGCCCAAGGTGGGCTATGTGCCCCAGTCCCCGGCCTTTGATTCCGGAGACCCGCTGACGGTGCTGGATCTGTTTGCCGCCTCCATTTCCCGGTGGCCAGTGTGCCTGCCGGTGCCAAAGATCCTGCGCCTCAAAGTATCAGACTGTCTGGAACGGGTCCACGGCGCGAAGCTGCTGGACCGCCGGGTTGGCACCCTGTCCGGCGGCGAGCTCCAGCGGGTGCTGCTGGCCATGGCGCTGGAGCCCCTGCCCCACGTCCTCATTCTGGACGAGCCGCTGTCCGGCGTGGACATTGAGGGCGCGGCCCAGCTCATGGATATGCTGGACGAGCTGCGGCGGAAATTTGACCTGTCCATCCTCCTGTCCACCCACGATTTCGACTCTCTGCGCACCTACTCCGATCAGGTCATCCTGCTCAAGGAGACGGTATTGTACTCCGGCACCCCCGCCGAGGTGCTGGGCAGCGAGGAATTTCGCCGGGTCTTTCATCTTGGCGGCCGAAAGGAGGGGCAGGCATGAATCTCTGGTATTCCATCGTGGAACTGCTGCCCTTTGAGTGGGCGGCGGAGGGCTCCATGTACTTTATGAAAAACGCGCTGCTGGCCCTGCTGGTGGTCTCTCCCCTGTTCGGCATTCTGTCCACCATGGTGGTCACCCGGCGGATGTCCTTCTTTTCCGACGCGCTGGGCCATTCCGCCTTCACCGGTGTGGCCGTGGGCGCTATCTGCGGCCTTGGGGAGCCCCTGTGGGGCGCGGTGATCTTCGCCGCGCTGCTGGCCTTGCTGTTCACCGCCGTCCGGCGGCGGACGAGCCTTGCCAGCGACACCGTCATCGGCGTATTCTCCTCCACCGCCGTGGCGCTGGGCATTTTTATCGCCACCTTCGGCGGCGGCTCCTTTACAAAATTCAACTCCTACCTCATCGGTGACATTCTCTCCGTCACGCCGGGGAAGATCGCCGTGCTGGCCGTCATCCTGCTGGGCGTGCTGGCTCTGTGGGGGCTGTTCTACAACAAGCTGATGCTGTCCGCCGTCCACCCGGACCTTGCCAACAGCCGGGGCATCAGCATCTTCTGGCAGGACGCCATGTTCTCCGTGGCCGTAGCCATCGTCGTCACCCTGTCCATGACCTGGGTGGGCCTGCTGGTCATCAACTCCCTGCTGGTGCTCCCGGCGGCCGCCGCCCGGAACCTTGCAAAGAACATGTTCCAATACCACCTGTACGCCCTTCTGGCCGCCGTCGTGGCCGGGATCGCCGGACTGCTGACCAGCTACTACATCGGCTCGTCCACCGGCGCGTGCATCACGCTGTACCTCGCGGCGTGGTTTGCCGTCACCTTCTGCTTCCGCCGGAAATGAAAAAAGCTCCCGGAGTTTCTGAGAACTCCGGGAGTTTTTTAATGCTTTGCCACCAGCCGCTTCGTGCGCCACTGGCCGCCCCGCCAGCGCAGCAGGAACAGCACCGCCCGCAGGCATTCGTCCGCCGCCTGCGCGGCCCAGATGCCGGGCAGGCCGTACCCCAGCACAATGCCGAGGAGGAAGCCGCCGCCCACGCTCACCGACCACGCGCTGATGATGCAGATGGTAATGGGGAACCTGATGTCGCCGCAGGCCTGAAGGCTCCGGCACATGACGATGTTCACCGCCCGGCCCATTTCCAGCGGGATCTCCACCAGCATGACGGAGGCACACAGAGCCAGCACGTTGGCGTCCTTGGTGAACAGGCTGTAGACCGGCCTTGCGAACACGAAGAGCAGAACAGACACGCACGTGGAGATAACCACCGCCCGCCGCAGGGTGTAGGACACCTTTTTCGCCACGATGTCAGGCTCTCCCGCACCCATGTGGTAGGCCACCACCACCTGCGCCGCCTGCCCGATGGCGGAGGCGAAGATGTAAGACAGCATAGCGAACATATTGGCGTACACCTTGGTGGTCACCACGTAGATGGGCAGCATATTGCAGAAGGTCTGGAGCACCAGCTGGCTGCCGTTATAGGACACCGACTCGCCGCCGGTGGGGATACCGATCTTCAGCAGCGTCCGCAGCTGCCAGATGGGGAAGGGCCGCAAGAACTTCACAGACAGCATCCCGGGGAACCGCTTCCGGAACATCCGCCAGATGACGATGACGCCCACCAGACGGCTCACGTCGCTGGCCAGCGCCGCGCCGGCGGCCCCCATGGCGGGCAGGCCGAAGGCCCCGTTGATGAACACCGCATTGCCCGCGATATTCAGTAAATTGACGCCCACGGAGATGATCATGCTCTCCTTCATCATCTGGTTGCTGCGGAAAAAGGCGCTGAACGTCAGGTAGATGGCCTGAAGCAGCATACCCACAGAAATGATGCGGGTATAGTCGCAGGTGGCCTTGAAAATCTTCTCGTTGACGCCCATGAGGTGATAGATGGGCTGGCACAGCAGGAACAGAATGACCATGATCGCCGCGCCGAAGATGGCGTTGGCCAGCAGAGATACGGTGTACGTCTCCCCCAGCTCGCTCAGGGCGTTGGCTCCGATGTGCTGGGCGATGAGGATCATGGCCGCCGTGCAGATGACGGAAAACACGATGAGCATCAGGTTCGTGATCTGGTTCGCGTTGCCGATGGCGCCGACGGAGTCGGAATCGTACCAGCCCACCATGATCTGGTCGGCGTTGCCCACCAGCATCTGGAGCACCAGCTCAATAAAAATGGGCCACGTCAGCTTGAGGATGTTCTGCTGACGCTCCCCTTCGTTTTGTTTCATACCGGGCATCCCGCCTTCCTGTTGGGTAGAAAAAGCAAACCGTCCTCGCGGTTTGCTCAGCGGACATTATTATAGCGGAAAAGCGCCGCTTGGCAATTCGCAAATAAAACAAATGAAAGGCCGGACTTTCGTCCGGCCTTTGTCCTTTTTTGCTGTCGGCTCAGTGCACGTCGCCGAACTCGTCGTAGAACCGCTCGTGGATGACCTGAACGGCACGGTCTGCGTCGTTAATGTCCACCAGAACGGACACCTTGATCTCGCTGGTGGAGATCATGTTGATGTTGATGCCCGCGTTGAAGAGGGCCTCGAACATGGCGGCGGCCACGCCGGGGTTGTTGATCATGCCCGCGCCCACGATGGACACCTTGGCAATGTTGTCGGACACGTCGATGTGGTCGAATTTGATGCTGTCGCGGTTGTCCTCCAGCAGCTTCTTCGCCAGCTCCATATCCGCCTTGGCGACGGTGAAGCTGATGTCCTTGGTCTCGCTGCGGCCGATGGACTGAAGGATAATATCCACGTTCACATTATTCCGGGCCAGCAGAGAGAAAATTTTGAAGGCGATGCCCGGCGTGTCCTCCAGACCCACCAGAGCAAAACGGGCAATATTCTTATCGCGGGCGACGCCGCTGATATGAGATTTTTCCATGGTCTTGACTACCTCCTTGACTTTGGTACCGGGCTTACCGGAGAAGCTGGACAGCACCTCCAGATTGACGTTGTATCGCTTGGCCATTTCCACCGAGCGGTTGTGGAGCACCTGCGCGCCCAGCGTGGCCAGCTCCAGCATCTCGTCGTAGGTGATCTCATCGAGCTTGCGGGCCCCCTTGACCATGCGGGGGTCGGCGGTGTAGACGCCGTCCACGTCGGTGTAAATCTGGCAGAGGTCCGCGTGGAGCGACGCCGCCAGCGCCACGGCGGAGGTGTCCGATCCGCCGCGGCCCAGCGTGGTGATGTCCGCGGACTTGTTGATGCCCTGAAAGCCGGTGACGATAACGATCCGCCGCTTATCCAGCTCCTCCTCGATCCGGTCAGTCTTGACCCGCTTGATGCGGGCGTTGCCATAGCCGGAGTTGGTACGAAAGCCCGCCTGCCAGCCGGTGAGGGAGACCACCGGGTAGCCCATGCCCTCGATGGCCATGGCGCACAGCGCGCAGGAGATCTGCTCGCCGGTGGACAGGAGCATATCCATCTCCCGCTTGGAGGCCGACGGGTTCAGCTCCGCCGCCTTTTCAATAAGGTCGTCGGTGGTATCTCCCTGAGCGGACAGCACCGCCACCACGCTGTTCCCCGCCTTGTACGTATCAGTGATAATGCGGGCAACGTTGCGCAGCTTTTCTGCGTCCGCAACGGAGGAGCCGCCGAATTTTTGTACGATGAGTGACATTCTTCTCAATCCCTTCGGATGGTATTCCACTTACAGCCTATGCGCCGCCCGGTGTTCAGTTGAGGACCCGGAATACAGACAGGCAGTCCAGCCCCCGGAGCCTTTCGTCCAGCTCGCCCCGGCTCATGGCCGCACCGGTAATGCAGGCGCTCTCTCCTGCAGGTGCGCCGGACCGGGTCAGCAGCGTGACATCGCCCAGCGCCGCGCGCAGCTCGTCGGCGCCGGCGTTAGCCCGGACATACCAGCAGCTGTGCAGCCGCTCCGTAGAGCACACCACGTCCGCCCCGCCGGGAGCCCACTCCAGATACT
>CAKUPH010000081.1 GCA_934675115.1 uncultured Oscillospiraceae bacterium
GCACCGGCTTGCCCAGTGCGGGGGCCTCCTCCTGAAGGCCGCCGGAATCGGTCATCACCAGATAGCAGCGGGCCATGAGGTTGTGCATCTCGTCGGCCATCAGCGGCTCAATGAGGTGGACGTTCTCCACCCCGTCCAGATGCCGATGGGCACACTCCTGCACCACCGGGGACAGGTGGACCGGGTAGACAAGCTCCGCCTCGTCCTTGAATCCCAACGCCAGACGCTTCAGCGCGGACATGATGTTTTCCATGGGCTGACCGTAGTTCTCCCGCCGGTGGCAGGTGACGACGATCACCTTTTTATGCTCGTAATCCAACTCGTTGAGGGCCTGCGTGGAGAAGGTGTAATCCGGCCGCACGGTGGTCTGGAGTGCGTCGATGACGGTGTTGCCCGTGATGAACACGCCCTTTTCGATGCCCTCCGCCGCCAGATTCCGGCGGTTTGCCTCCGTGGGGCAGAAGTGCAGGTCGGCCAGACGGCCCACCAGCGTACGGTTCATCTCCTCCGGGAAGGGGGAGTACTTGTCCCACGTCCGCAGGCCGGCCTCCACGTGGCCCACCGCCACCTGATGATAAAAGGCGGCCAGCGCCCCGGCGAAGGTGGTGGACGTGTCCCCGTGGACCAGCACCAGATCGGGCTTCACCTGCTCAAATACCGTCTCCATGCCCAGCAGGCACTTGGTGGTGATGGTGGACAGGGTCTGCCGCGGCTCCATGATATCCAGATCGAACTGGGGCCTGATCTTAAAAATTTCCAGCACGGAGTCCAGCATCTGCCGGTGCTGGGCGGTGACGCAGCACCAGCTCTCGATCTCCGGGCGGCGCTCCAGCTCCTGTACCAGCGGGGCCATCTTGATGGCCTCGGGCCGGGTGCCGAAAATGGTCATGACCTTGATCTTATCCATGCTCCCCGTCCTCCCTGTTCTCCGGCGGCTCCGGGGCCTGAGCGCTTTCGCCCGGCTCCGGCTGGTTTTCCGGCTTTTGCTCCGTTTTTTCCGGCTGCTTTTTCCCGGCGTTCCCGTTCAGGAAGATCCGGGCCGCCACAAGTCCGGCCAGGGCCGTGGCCACAAGGAAGATCATAGCCTTGAGGGCGCTGCTGGCGGTGAGCACCACGGCGGACAGGCCCAGAATGGCGGACACCACATAGAGGATGCCCACCGCCTGCTTCTGGGAAAAGCCCATGTCGATGAGCCGGTGGTGGATATGGCTCCGGTCGGGGCTCATGGGGTTCTGCCCGTGGGACACCCGGCGGATGACGGCGAAGGTCACGTCGAAAATAGGCAGGCCCAGCATCAGGAACGGAGCCACAAAAGAAATGATGGTGGGCAGCTTGAACATGCCCTGTACCGACACTGTGGCCAGAATAAAGCCCAGAAACGTGGCGCCGGTGTCGCCCATGAAGATCTTGGCGGGGTTCAGGTTGTACGGCAGGAAGCCGATGCACGCCCCGGCCAGCGCCGCCATCATGACGGCCACGTCCCCCTCGCTGACCAGCAGGGCGATGACCAGCATGGTCACCGAGCTGATGGTGGAAACACCGCAGGCCAGACCGTCCAGACCGTCGATGAGGTTGACGGCGTTGGTGATGGCCACGATCCACAGAATGGTCACGGGATAACTCAGCCAGCCCAGCTGCCACACGGGATTATCGCTGAAAATATTGGGGTTGGACAGCACCCGGATCACGTTGCCCGAGCACACCGCCACCAACGCCGCCGCGATCTGCACCACGAACTTCAGCTTGGCGGACAGGGCGTAAATATCGTCGAAAATGCCGAGAATGACGATGATGACCGCACCCAGCAGCATGCCCTGCTTCTGCCCGTCCAGCGGCAGGAGGAGCAGGACGCTGACGATGAATCCGAAGAAAATGGCGAGGCCGCCCATCCGGGGGATGGGGTGGTCGTGCATCCGGCGGTTATCCCGGGGCACGTCGATGGCCCCCACCTTGACAGACAGCATTTTCACCAGCGGCGTGGTGGCAAAGGCAATGACCGCCGCCAAAATCAGCGCCAGCAGTACATAGCCGATGGCGGGCAGAGCCAACTCGGGGAGGCCCACACCCATGACTTCAACTCGCTCCACGGCGAGCATTGCTTGCGACATGAAATACGCAGCTCCTTTTATCGGGGTTACAGGGCCACAAAGCCCACCTTTTTGTAGACCTTGCGCAGTGTCTTGCTGGCCACATAGGACGCCTTCGCCGCGCCGGCGCGGTAAACGGACTCCAGATAAGCCTTGTCCTTGAGGATGCGGGTGGCTTCCTCCCGGATAGGCCGGAGAGTCTCCACCACCGCGTCGCCCACGGCGGGCTTGAAGGCGCCGTAGCCCTGCCCGTCAAACTCCTGCTCGATGTCGGCAAAGCTCTTGCCGGTGACGGCGGAGTAGATGGTCATCAGGTTGGCCACGCCGGGCTTCTTTTCCGGATCGTAGCGGACGCAGTGCTCCGTGTCGCTGTCGGTGACGGCGCGCTTGAACTTGCGCAGGATGTCCTCCGGCTTCTCCATCAGGTAGATAGAGCCGTTGGGGTCCTTGTCGGACTTGGACATCTTGGAGGTGGGGTCGCTGAGGCTCATGATCCGGGCGCCCACCTTGGGGATGTAGGACTCGGGCATCTTGAACACCTCGCCGTACAAGCCGTTGAAGCGCTGAACGATGTTGCGGGTGAGCTCCACGTGCTGCTTCTGATCCTCACCCACGGGGACGTAGTCCGGCTGATACAGCAGGATGTCCGCCGCCATGAGGGCGGGATAGGTGAACAGGCCGCCGTTGATGTTCTCGCTGTTTTTGGCGGACTTGTCCTTGAACTGGGTCATGCGGGACAGCTCGCCGAACATGGTATAGCAGTTGAGCACCCAGCCCAACTGGGCGTGCTGGGGCACGTGAGACTGGATAAACAGGGTATTCTTCTCCGGGTCAAGGCCGCAGGCGATGTACTGGGCCAGCTGCTCCAGCGTGCGGCGGCGCAGGCTGGTGGGGTCCTGCCGGGCGGTAATGGAGTGCATATCCGCCATGAAATAGTAGTTATCGAACTCCTCGGCCCGCTCCGCCCAGTTCTTGATGGCCCCGAGGTAGGAGCCGAGGGTCAGATCCCCGCTGGGCTGAATGCCGGAAAGCATGACTTTTTTTGCCTGATTTTCTTCCATATGACTGCAACCTCTTTCTGTCGGTTCGTTTTCGTCGATCCCGCCGGGGCGTTGTCCTTCAGAGTCTTTCCGCCCCCGGCGCATACGGTATGGGCATACTTGGGATATTATATCACACTCTGCCCCGCCGCCGCAACGGGTAAGCCCCCGCTTTTACAAAAAAGAACGCCGCCCGGACGGCCTTCCGGCTCCAGGCGGCGGGGGATTCAGTCGCGGGTCAGATACTGGGACACGTCCACCGGCGCAGCGTCCGACCAGAGCCGCTCCAGATTATAGAACTCCCGGGCCTCCTCGGTGAACACATGGACCACCACGCTGGAGTAGTCCAGCAGCGTCCACTGTCCCCCCCGGTGGCCTTCCACATGGTGGGGCTCCTCGCCGTTCTGGGTCATGGCCTCCTCCACCGCGTCGGCCAGCGCTCTGACCTGAGTGTTGGACGTGCCGTTGCAGATGACGAAGTAATCGGCCAGAGTCGTCTGATCCCCGGTGTAGAGCACCTTAATATCCCGGCCTCTCCGGCTGTCGAGGGCCTTGACGGCAACGCCGACCATCTCTTTTTCTGTCATAGATCGCAGATCTCCTTTCGCATATCAGGGCGTTTCCGTCCCGGTGTCAGGCCGGAGCCAGTCCGGCATAGTCTCAATGGGGTCAGGGGTGGGTTCCGGCGTTCCGGTCTCTGCGGGGTCGCCGCTGGGGGCCGGGTCCTGACTGACTGCCGGATCCGGGCTGATGGTCGGGTCGCCGCTGACCGACGGATCGGGGCTGACGGCGGGATCGCCGCTCTCTCCCGGCTCCGGACTGATCACCGGCTCGTCATCCTCTCCCGGCTCCGCGCTGGGGCTTTCGCTGGGCTTGGGAATGGCGGCGGAGGGATCGGCCAGCTTGCCGCTGGAGGCGGACAGGGTGCCGTCCTTGTTGACGCTGATGAGGTCCAGCTCCTTCATGGTCACCTCTTCCACAAAGGGATTGAGGGACTCGTTGATGAGGGTGAGCAGGGCCTTCCGGTTGGGGTACACCTTGGCGGTGTACTCGCCGTACCCACCGCCGTAGTAAGGCATGGTGGTGAAGGTCACGTTGTCCGCGTTCAGCCCGCCCATGATGGCCTGCGAGCCAAACCAGAACAGATTCTCGATGGACAGGTCGCTGGTGACGTTTTCGCCGAAGAGCTGGGCCAGCTGGCCGATCTTGGTGACGTTCTTGAGCTGAAGGGTCTGCTTGAGCACTGCCTTCAGGAAGTCCTGCTGGATTTTCAGGCGGCCCACATCGCCGGAGCTGTGGTCGGACAGGATCTTATAGGTCTTGGGGTCCATGTTCTTCCGCCAACGCACCAGCTGCATGGCCTTGTCGCCGTCCAGCAGCTGATAGCCCTCCTTCAGGTCGATATAGAGATCCTGATAGGGGTCGCTGTACCACATATCCCAGGGGACGTCAAAGTAAACGCCCCCGATAGCGTCCACCATCCTGCCCACGATGGACCAGTCGATCATCACGTAGTAGTCTGGAGTGAAGCCCACGAGGTCGGACACCTCGTTTTTCAGGGCCTTGGTGCCCTTTTCGCCCCGGCCGTTGAGCTTGTAAACGCCGTTGATGCTCTTGTAGCTGGAGCGGACGTTCACCAGCGTGTCCCGGGGGATGGACATGACGGTGGCCTTCTGGTTGGTCACGTCGTAGGACACCAGCATAATACTGTCCGTCAGGCCGGAGGACTCGTCCGCGCCGAAGACCAGAACAGTGTAGTAGTCCTTGCTCTTGCGCTCACCGCTCACCTTGGGCTGGACAGAGTCCAGATCCAGATCCTCGCCGCTCACGTCGGGGTCGCCCGGCAGCCCGGCGGTGGGCGCGTCGGCGGAGATGGACGGCTCGTCGCCGGCGGAGGGCAGGCTGGGCTTGCGCACCCAGCGGCTGTACAGCACCGCCGCCGCCGCGGCCAGCACCATGATGACCGCCAGCACGATCATGACCACCATGATGATCTTTTCTTTCTTTTTCTTCTTTCTGTTGTCGGAGCCGCCCTGTCTGGTGCTGTCCAGACGGGAGCCGCCCCGGCCGTTCTGCCTGGGCTGTTCGGTCATAGAAGCGTTCCTTTCCGATAAAATTCGTAAGCCTCCGTCGTGTTGTGGTGCACGCTCCGGCCCATCTCCACCATTTCGTCGATGGACATCTTCGCGCCCCGCGCCACCGCGGCGTCCAGATCCTCGTAGGCCAGCTTCCGCAGCTCCTCCACCCCGTCGAATTTCCGGTTGGGCTCGATGTAGTCCGCCATGTAGAGGATCTTTTCCGCAAGGCTCATATTGGCCCGGGCGGTGGTGTGGTAGAAGATAGCGTCGTAGGCCTCGTCGTCCGCGCCGAACACATACCGGGCCAGAATGGCCCCGGTCTTGGAGTGGAGCAGCTTTTCCGTCACCCGCTCCAAGGGGTCCAGCGCCACGCCGTACTTGTCGCACAGGGCCACGTGCTCCTCCAGCGACCAGTACTTGGTGCAGTCGTGGAGGATGGCCGCCCGGCGCATATTTTCCGCGTCTGCGCCCCAGCGCAGGGCCAGCTTCACCGCTTCCTCTTCCGTTCCCCGGACGTGGGCGATGCGCTTGGCCTTCATCATGGAGTAGGACACGCAGCGGAGGTCTTCATCACTTAGACGGGAAAGATCGGCGGAAGTTCCGTATAATTTTTCCCGGAGGATGTAACCGTATACCGCCGGAGCCAGAAATTCCCGGCCCGCGCCCCGGGCCAGCAGCCTCCGCAGCCGGGTGGACGAGATGTCCACCAGATCCGGGATGACCACCGTGGTGATCTTCGCGCCGTAGGTTTTTGACAGGTACTCCCGCTGGGGGGCGAAAAGCTCCTCCGTGTCCGCCTCCGTCCGGCCAAAGGCGCAGATGCCCGCCATGGACATGATCTCCGCCGGCTCATGCCACGTCTGGAGGGTGAGGAACATATCCGTCCCCATGAGCAGCCACAGCTCCGCGTCCGGCCAGCGCTTTTTCGCCTGCCGCAGGGTGTCCGAGGTGTAGCTCTTTCCGGCGCGGCACATCTCCTCATCCCACACCTCGGTGACGCCGGGCATGAGCAGCTGATCCGCCGCGATCTCCGTCATGGCAAGGCGCTGCCCGTCCGCCGGGGCATCAGGGGGCAGTTTCTTATGGGGCGGCGTGCCCGCCGGAACAAAAACCAGCCTGTCCAGCCCCAGAACGCCCGCGGCCGCCCGGGCCGCCGTGAGGTGGCCGAGATGAGGCGGGTCAAAGGTCCCGCCGTAGATACCGATCTTCATGGAAAGCCCCCTTTAACTTAATGAAAACACCTCTGGAAGTCGTCACAGTCCCTGACATCATGTTCCGTTTCCCGCAAGCGAAAAACGTCACCCATATCAGGACTGCTCCTCTCCCCACAAGACGGCAGCCTTGTGGGGACCCCATTTGACAATACACGCACTTACGGGACATGAGGTTTTTCGGCACTCACAGGCCGCCAGAGGCGGCCTGTGCCGCAAACCAAGCCGGTGCTGCCTTACTTCTTTACCAGCTTGATTCGTTTATCTTTTTCTTTGGTGTGGCTCTCGCGGTAGAGGACGAATTTGGTGCCGATGACCTGCACCACCTCGCTGCGGGTGGCCCGGGCCAGCTCCTCCGCGCCCTCCCGGGGGGACAGCGGGGAATTTTCCAGCACCTTGCCCTTGATGATCTCCCGGGCCTCCAGCGCATCGTCCGCCTGCTTGATGAGGTTGCCGCCGATGCCGTCCTTGCCCACGTGGATGATGGTATCGATGTCGTTGGCAAGGCCGCGAAGCTGGGCCCGCTGCTTGCTGTTCAGATCCATAACGGTCTCCTTTTACTTGTTCAGATATTCTTCCAGCTTCACCCTGAAGGCTTCCAGTGCCTTTCCCCGGTGGGAAATGGCATTTTTCTCCTCGGCGGTGAGCTGCGCAAAGGTCTTTTTCAGTCCCGGCACGAAAAACACCGGGTCGTAGCCGAAGCCGCCCTCCCCCATGGGAGCAAAGGCGATAGTGCCGGGGCACTCGCCCCGGGCGGTGAGCACATCCCCGTTGGGGAAGCAGCAGGTGATGACGGACACGAATTTTGCCGCGCGGGGCTGGCCCTTCATGTTTTCCAGCAGGAGCCTGTAGCGGCCGGTGTCGTCCAGCCCCGGCCCGCCGTAGCGGGCGGAGTACACCCCCGGCGCGCCGCCCAGCGCGTCCACGCACAGGCCGGAGTCGTCGGCGATGGCAGGCAGGCCGCTGGCCTCCATGACGGCCTTCGCCTTCAGCAGAGAATTCTCCTCAAAGGTAGTGCCCGTCTCCTCCACGTCGACGTCCACGCCCACGGCGGACTCCAGACACACCTCCACCCCCATCCGGGACAGGATGTCCTGCATCTCCTTGAGCTTTTTCTCGTTTTTGCTTGCTAAAACCAGCTTCATTTCAGACCCTCCAGCACGGCCTTCTGCTTGGCGATAAGTTCCTTGATGCCCTTCTGGCACAGGGCCACCAGCTCCTGCTGCTCGGCCAGCGTGAAGGCCCGCCCCTCGCCGGTGCCCTGGATCTCAATAAGCTCCCCGGCGTCGTTCATGACGCAGTTGAGGTCCACCATGGCGGAGGAGTCCTCCTCATAGCACAGGTCCAGCATGGGCTGGTCGTCCACGATACCGGCGGACACGGCGGCCACGTAGTTCTTAATGGGGCTGCGGAGCAGCACGCCGTCCCGCACCAGCTTATCACAGGCGAGAAACAGGGCGATAAAGCCGCCGGTGACGGAGGCGGTGCGGGTGCCGCCGTCGCCCTGAAGCACGTCGCAGTCGATGGTGATGGACAGGTCGGCCAGCATGGTCAGATCCACCGCCGCCCGGAGGGAACGGCCGATGAGCCGCTGGATCTCCGCGGAGCGGGGGGACAGCTTCAGCTTGGACACATCCCGGCGGGAGCGCTCCCGGTTGGCCCGGGGCAGCATGGAATACTCCGCCGTTACCCAGCCGGTGCCCTCCGGCACGTGCTTGGGGGCGCGATCCTCCACACTGGCGCAGCACAGCACCTTGGTGTTGCCGCAGGTGACCAGCACGCTGCCCTCGGGAAATTTGACAAAATCGGTCTCGAACCGCACATTGCGCAGCTCGTTGAAGTTTCTTCCGTCGATGCGGGACATTGGAATACCTTCCTTTCCTTACGCGGCCGCCACGGCCTTGACGATGGTCACGACGATGCCTGCAATGCCGATGACGGCCAGCACCACGCCCATGATCCGGGCGGTCTTGACGGCCACCGGGGGCACCTCGTCGCCCATATACTTCTTGCTCAGCACACGCATGGGGTTCACGGCGTACCACACGCCATAGGCCAGCACAGCGGCCCAGATAACGAGATAAACTGCCATTACAACAACGCCTCCGTAAATGCTTTTGCGTCAAAGGGCTGGAGATCGTCCACGCCCTCGCCCACGCCGACAAATTTCACCGGAACGCCCAGCTCCTTGGCAATGGCGATCACGATGCCGCCCTTGGCCGTGCCGTCCAGCTTGGTGAGCACGATGCCGGTGATGCCGGCGGCCTCCGCGAACTGCTTGGCCTGAATGAGGCCGTTCTGTCCGGTTGTGGCGTCCAGCACCAGCAGAGTCTCCCGGCTGGAATCCGGGCACTCCCGGTCGATGACCCGGGAAATTTTGTTCAGCTCGTTCATCAGGTTCTGCTTGTTGTGGAGCCGTCCGGCGGTGTCCACCAGCACCACGTCGGACTTCCGGGCCTTTGCGGCGCTCATGGCGTCGTACACCACGGCGGCGGGGTCCGCCCCCTCGTGCTGCTTGATGATGTCCACCCCGGCACGCTCAGACCAGATGGTGAGCTGGTCCGCCGCGGCGGCGCGGAAGGTGTCCCCGGCGCACAGCAGGACCTTTTTGCCCTCCCGCTTCCAGCGGGCGGCCAGCTTGCCGATGGACGTGGTCTTGCCCACGCCGTTGACGCCGATAAACAGCACCACGGCGGGCTTCCGGGACATATCCACCGCCATGTCGCCGCCGGTGAGGTAGCCGGCCAGCACCTGACGCATACAGGCCCGGGCGCCCTCCACGTCCTTGATCTTTTCCGCCTTGCAGCGGCGGCGCAGCTCCTCCACCGCCTCCATGGTGGTCTCCGCCCCCATGTCGGCCATGACCAGAGACTCCTCCAGCTCGTCGTAGAAGTCGTCGTCCAGCTGGGAGAAGCCGTTGAAAATGCCGATTTTTTTGATCTTATCAAAAAATCCCATAGTCAGTTCCTTTCTGTTTCAAAGGGCAAAGCCCTTTGGATCTTTTCCGTATTCGCCGGAAAACCGGCGATAGCTTTGGTGCGTCCTGCGGACACGGAGCGTCAGGTTTCGCCTGACGGCGACCTACTTTCTGCTCGTGCAGAAAGTAGGCAAAGACACGTTCAGGGGCGAA
>CAKUPH010000082.1 GCA_934675115.1 uncultured Oscillospiraceae bacterium
GGGCAGCCCTTCAGAAAGACGGTCGTCCGGATGCCGGGGCCGTCGTGAGTGGAGTAGCGCTGGATATTGAAAATGATTCCGCCGGTTTCTTCTTTGATGCTCATGCAGTGTTCCTCCCAGTTCCCGGACGGGTTTTACAGATCGTTTTCCGTGCGCTTGATGATCTCGTTCTGCAGGTTGGGCAGCAGCTCCACGAAGAAGGCGCTGTAACCGGCCACGCGGACCAGCAGGTCGCGGTGATCCTCCGGATGCTCCTGCGCGTCGAACAGCGTGGCGCGGTCCACTACGTTGAACTGGACGTGCTTGCCGCAGCCGTCGAAGTAGGTGGCAATCAGACCGGCCAGCAGGGCCCGCTCCTCGGGGGTCTTGAGGGTGGAGGCCTGGAACTTCATGTTCAGCAGGGTGGAGGACATGTCGGACTGGTCGATCTTGTTGGCGGAGTTGAGCACGGCGGTGGGGCCGCAGCAGTCGGTGCCCTGAGTGGGGGACATGGAGCCGTCGGCCAGAGACTCGCCGCCGAAGCGTCCGTCGGGCAGAGCGCCGGTGGAGTAGCCGGTGGTGGTGTGGCCGCCCACGGTGTAGGCGCCGGGGATGTAGTGGTCGCCGAAGCCGGCATCCATGGTCTTGACGAAGTCGCACCACCAGCGGTACACATCGTGGGCGATGGTGTCGGCGTAGTCGTCGTCATTGCCATACTTGGGCGCGTTGTAGAGGAGCTGGCGCACGTCCTCGTAGCCCTCGTAGTTGGCGTTGAGCACGTCCTCCAGTGTGTTCTGATCCACGGTCTTGTCCTCAAACACGCACTTCTTCACGGCCACCAGCGCGTTGATAGCGTTCATGGCGCAGCGGGCGTTGTGATACTGGAGCTGGTAACGGGGGCCGTCGCCGGTGCTCATTTTGCCGGTCTTGATGCAGTTGTCCAGCAAGGTCTCGGTGAAGCAGGCGGGCATCTGATACTCGCGGATGCAGCGCTGGACGTTGGTCATGCGGGTGGCGTGCTCGGAAGCCCACATCACCTGCTCCTGGAAGGCCTTGTAGAAGTCCTCATAGGTCTTGAAGTCCTTGAACTTACCGGTGTGGGGGCCGACCTGACGCTTGCACTTGAAGTAGTCGTAGCCGTCGTGAAGGGCCAGCTCAAGGCACTTGGACAGGTTGATGACCACGGGGTAGCCGGGGCCGGTCTTGCCGGGCACCTGAGCCAGCACGCAGCCGCCGATGGCGTACTGATTGGCGTCCTCTTCGGGCACACCGTAGCCTTCCAGACAGGGGATGCAGTTCTTGTCGTTGAAGAAGGCGGGGTAGCCGCCGCCCTGCGCCACGACCTGAATGGCCAGATCCATGAAATCGGCGGGAATGTCGTCGAAGTAACGGACGGACAGGGTGGGGTGGGGGGTCTGGAGCTGGAGGGCCGCCTCGAGGAAGAGGTAGGACAGCTCGTTGACGGCGCTGTTGCCCTTGGCGTCGGTGCCGCCCAGCGTGATGTTGTGGAACTGGGCCTCGCCGGAGGTGCCGAGGAAGAACCGCTTGGAGGCCAGCTGGCGGAAGGTGTTGAACTTGATGCGGAAGCACTGGAGCAGCTCGATGGCCTTCTCCTTGTCGATGATGCCGGCGTCCATATCCTTCTTATACAGCGGGTACAGGTACTGGTCGGCGCGGCCGGGGGAGACGCCGTCGCCGCGCATCTCCAGATAGATAAAGATCTGGACGAAGATGACGGTCTGGAGCGCCTCGTGGAAGTTGCGGGCGGGATTTTCGGGCACGTTGGTGCAGACCTCGGCCATTTCCAGCAGCTCGGCCTTGCGTTTGGCGTCAGTCTCCTTCTCAGCCAGATCGCGGCACATCTGGGCGCAGCGCTTGCCGTAGGCGATGCCGCCCTCCAGCGCGTACTTCCACGCCCTCAGGTTGATGGCCTTGCGCATGGAGTCGTGGTCGTGGATATGCAGGTGAGCCAGCTCGGCGTCCATCTCCTCGATGATGCCGCGGTAGCCCACGTTGATGGCCTTGGCCATGTCCACGCAGTAGTAACCGCCGTGACGGGCGCGGTTGCTGTTCCAGGGATAGATAAAGGCGTTGTCGTCGCCGATCAACTCGAGCAGTTCCTGCTCCTCGGGATCAATGTAGTTCTTGAACTGATCCTCCATGGCCTTGTCCTTCCAGTACTCGGCAATGGCGCGGATCTCGGCGGGGTCGGCCGCGCCCTTGTCGAAATTCTTCAGGGCGGGCTCGTCGTCAGCGGCGTTGAGCAGGAATTTGCACTCATACTCGGGATACCACTCGGCCCACATGGAGCGGGTGGCGTAGCTGCCGCACAGGAGTTGCTGGTCGTCGAGATACAGGGGGATGTTTTCGAGAATGTGCTTCATTGCCAGGCCACGACGGATGGCGGTGGGCTTGCCGTCAGTCTCTTTCCAGGACTCGGTGATCAGACGGGCTCTCCACAGGGAGACGCCGCCGTGGTCACGGGCCTTCATGATGTTGCTCCAGATATAATCAGCGCGGTTCTGAGCCATGTCATATCCTCCTTATAAATATAGTGCAGGACGTTGTCAAACAAAAATTACCAGGTCTTGGGGGTAGCAGGCAGACCGAGCATCATGCGGGCCTGAGCGGGCGTGGCGACGGGACGGCCCAGCTCCTTGGCGATGCGGACGATCTTCTCCACCAGCTGACCGTTGCTCTCAGCCAGCTTGCCGCGCTCGATGTAGAGGTTATCTTCCATGCCCACGCGGACGTGAAGGCCCTTGCACAGCGCCTGAGCCAGAATGGGCCACTGCTGAGCGCCGGTGGCGATGATGCCGAGGACGCAGTTCTTGGGCAGAGCGGCCACCAGCATGTCCAGATACTGGGAGGTGGGCCAGCCGCTGCCGGGGGTAAAGACGTACTGCACCAGATGGGGGCCGCCGTAAGGATCCTTGTAGCCCTTGTTCACCATGCGGTTGACATAGTGGAAGTCGGCGATGGAGAAGCACTCAAACTCGGGCTTGGTGCCGTTCTTGATCATCTCGCCGGCCACATACAGGGCCTCGTCGTCGGTGATGCTGTAGGAGTTTTCCTTCCAGGTGGCCTCGTCGCGGCCGAACAGGGGCGGCTCACGCTTGGGCAGCTTGATCTTGGAGCAGTAGTTGGAGGTGTCCAGACTGCCGACCTCGGGGCCGGCGGTGACAGAGGTCATCTTCAGGTCGCCGAGCGTGGTGGGGCTGGTGCGCATACGGCCGCCGGTGCAGTTGTTGTTGATGATGATGTCGGGGCACTTCTCGCGGACGAGGCGGTTGATCTCGATGTACTCCTCAGGCTTCATGGTCACCTGGCAGGGGTTCTCGGGGCTGCGGCGGTGGATGTGCACCATGCTGGCGCCGGCCTCATAGGCTTCCACGCAGGCCTGCACCTGTTCCTCAAGGCTCTCGGGCAGGTTGGGGTTGACTTCCTTGCCGGCGTTGCCGCCGGTGATAGCGCAGGTGATGATGGCGGGGGGCAGGTCGCTCAGGCCGCCGCGCCAGACGCGCTTGGAATACTCGTTGGTCTCAATAAAATTTTCGGGGAGGTACTTCTCGAACTCTTCCATGATAAAATTCCTCTTTTCCTGTTAAGATTTTAAAGTTTGAAGATCAGTCGTAGTTTTCGTTGACCTCATAGACCACCCCGCCGGTGGTCTTGGGGGAGGTGAAGAACTTGGTCTTGCCGTCGCCGGGGACCTTGTTCAGCAGGGTGACACCCTCGGCGATGAGACGGGCGGCCTCTTTGTCGGCGCTGTCGCACTTGAAGGAGATGTGGTGGAAGCCCTCGCCGTGCTTTTCCAGATACTTGGGCACGACGCCGGTGTCGCCCAGAGGCTCCATCAGCTCATAGCGGACGTTGCCCAGCTGGATCAGCGCGGAGGTCTGGCCGATGGTGGGCATCTCCTTGCGGCCGATCTCGGAAGCGCCCAGCTTCTTGAGCTGCTCCAGCGTGGCGTCGATGCTTTTGACGACGAAACCGATGTGAAGAATTTCAGTCAGCATGGATCGTTCCTCCTTAAATCTTGAGAATGGCGGCGAAGCCGACCACGGGGGCGCCCAGACCGGTGAGGTAGCCGCCGATCATGGAGGCCATGCCGATCTTGGCGTTGGGGACCTGACGGTCGCCGGCGGTGCCGCGGAGGTGCTGGGTGACCTCGCACACCACGCGGACGCCGGAGGCGCCCAGGGGATGGCCGAGGGACAGCAGGCCGCCGGAGGGGTTCACCGGGGAAGCGCCGTTGATCTCGGGGCCGCCGTCGCGGATGAACTTGGCCGCCTCGCCCCGGGGGCACAGGCCCAGGCATTCGTAGGAGAAGATCTCCTCCTCGGAGAAGGCGTCGTGGATCTCGATGAGGTCCAGCTCCTTGGGGTCGACGCCGGCCTTCTGGTAAGTCAGCTCGCACAGCTTATCCAGGCAGGGGCGGTCGGTGATGTCCTGATTCCAGGGCAGGTAAGCGGCGGTGTGGACCGTGGAGGTGGCCACCTGCACCAGCCGGGTGGTGTGCTTCATGGCGTACTCCTTGGAGCAGATGATGACGCAGGCCGCGCCGTCGGACTGCGGGCAGCACATCAGGTTGGTGATGGGGTCGCAGATCATCTTGCCGTTGACGATGTCCTCGATGGACAGCAGCTTGCGGTAGTGGGCGTAGGGGTTGCCCTGAGCGTTGCGGTGGGCCTTCTCGGAGGGATAGGCCAGATCTTCCATGGTCAGGCCGCGCTCCACCATCAGGCGGCGGGCGATCATGGCGTGGTTGGAGGGCATCGTAATGCCCATGTCGCCGTTCAGGTCGCCGCCGGCCACGCCGACGAGGCCGCCGGACTTGGAGCAGGTGGTCATGGACTCGCAGCCGACCACCAGACCCACGTCGTACATGCCGAGGGCGATGTCCTTCCAGCACAGGTGGAAGGCGGTGCCGCCGGAAGCACAGGCGTTTTCACAGTTATGCATCTCAATGTCGGTGACGCCGACGTTCTTCATGATGTCCTCGACGGTCTGGGTGGCGTCATGTACGCGGGAAGCGTAGGCCACCTGAATGTCCCTGCGGTCAATGCCGGAGTCCTCCAGCGCGGCCCGGACAGCCATGGTGCCCAGTTGGATGGGGGTGTACTGGGGCATCTTGCCGAACATGGTCTGGCCGATGCCAATCACATATACGTCACGCATTACTTGTCACCTCCGGCTTTGATCTGCTTGAATTTGTAGCCGATGACCTCGTCCTCGCCATCGTCGTAGTACTTGTCGATGACCATCTCGACCTCTGCGCCGCAGCGGTACTCGTCGTCCTCGTCCTTCAGCAGCGGGGAGACAAGGGAGACCTTCTGATCCTCCAGCCACACGATGCCGGTGGTGAAGGGGGCCTTCCAGTTGCCCACGTTTCTGAGGGTGGTGGAGTAGGAGTACAGCGTACCCTTGTGCTCCAGCTCTACCTCATCCATCTCGCCTTCCGCCAGGCAGAACACACACAGGTCGTTCTTGGGGAAGGAGATCGCGCCGCACTTTCTGCATTTGCTGCCGACTGCGACGGGTTTCCCGTCCTTCAGGGCAAATACATCTTCCCGAAACAGCTTCTGTCCCATGCCAGGACCTCCATTCTCAGATTGATAAAGAATTGACTTATTGATTGAACGTTTAATAACAAAGCAATAGTACCACGAGTTGAACGGTCTGTCAATTCATTTTTGGGCAATTAGCTTGCATAATTTTGAGATTTCCGGGGGAGGTCATTTTTTCCCCGGGAAATTCAGAATCTCCATGGTGACGGAGGTGCGGCCCTGTTCATAGCCCCGGCGGCGAAGATCCAACTCCGTCCGGTCGGGGGTGATGATGGACAGGGAGAACTCGGTCATCTCCTCCGTGCCCTCCAGCGCCTTGTGGGCACAGTCCCGCAGGTCGGCCAGATCCCGGTGAGTCAGCGGCCATGCCCGGTGAGCGGGATAGATCACGTCGAACTCGCCCCGGCGGTCGTAAATGTGGTCCATGCTGGCGGCGAAGTCGGCCACGGAGGCGGGGTACTTGTTGATGGGCACGGTGCCGGCCATGATGGCGTCGCCGGCGAACAGGGCGCGGGAATTCCGGTCCAGCAGGACAATGCTGCCCGGGGTGTGGCCGGGCAGGTGGATGACCTCCAGCACGCGGCCGCCGAGGTCGATCGTCTCGCCGTTCTCCAGCGTGTGGAGCGTCATACCGGCGCCCCAGGGCTGTCCGCGAAGCTCGTCCAGATCGGCGGGATGGATCCACGCCTCGGACCAGAAGCGGTCGCCGGTGGTGTGATCCATGTGGGAGTGGGTGTGGACCAGCATGACGGGCAGAGGGGTCAGCTCCCGAACGAGGCCGGGCAGCTCGCCCTGATCGAAGCCGGTGTCCAGCAGGACGGCGCGGTCCTTACCGGCGATGAGGGTGAGGGTGACGGCGCCGGTCTCATCCAGCAGCCAGACGCTTTCGGAAGGGTTGTATACCTGAAAATCCATTTCATATCCTCCTGTTTTGCGGTGCGGAGGGCGACGAAGCGCCCTCCGCCGGTTTGGTTACATGTGGGAATAGAGCTCCTGCGCCGGGGCCAGTGCCCGGAAGCGGAAAATCGTCGCCCCCACCGGATTGCCCGGTTCGCCCCCGGCCACGCAGTAGCACTCGTCGGTGCCCGGCCGGATGACCAGATTGGACGACATGAGGTGCAGCCCCTCGTCCCGGCCGGGAATGAGCACGTTGGCCAGCTGGATGCCGTTGGGGTCGAAAATGGCCACCCGGCCGGACTTGACCACCGCCTGATAGACGTTTCCGTCGGAGTCCACCTTGTTGGAGTCGGGAATGCCGACGCCGAGGCTCATGGGGATGACGTTGATGCCGCCGTGGAAGTTGGGCGTCCCATCGGGCAGCAGCTCGATGCGGGTCAGGCACTTGCGGCCGCTCTCGCCGATCCACAGCGCCTTGTAATCCGGGGTGAAGGAGATGCCGTTGGGGCCGCACAGATTGCCCAGCACCAGTTCAAAGCCGGCGTAGTCCGACTCGGCGGTCATCCGGTACAGGCCGCCGGCAGGGTCCCCCGGCCAGCCCCGGAGGTCGGTGAAGTACAGGTTGCCCCGGTCGTCGAACACCAGATCGTCGGGAGCCATGAAGAAGCCCTCCGGCGTCCGGATGGGGATGGCCCGTTCACAGGTGCCGTCCGGCTGAAGAATAACGATATGCCCCTGCAGATCCGCGCCGAAGATCCGGCCGTCCTTGTGGATGGCAAGGCCGGTGATGCGCATACCGGGGCGGCGGAAGAACTCGGTCATTTCCCCGTCGGGGGTGATCTTCATGACCTTTTCGCCGATGGCGGGGTCCACGGCGTTGCAGCAGAAATAAAAATTTCCGGCAGTGTCAAAAATGGGGCCCTCCAGACTGACGGACAGCTCCGAGCCGGGGCAGACCTCCCGCCACAGCTCAGCCTCCAGGCAGGGCAGGCCGGCTACGGCGGCGGGCAGGGGCCGCGCCCCCTTTTTGTACCAGGGATAGGTCAGACTCATAGGTGTGTTCTCCTCTCTGTGGTCAGGAAAGCGCCGCGGTGCGGGGGCGGCGCTGCTCCAGCGGGCAGCCGAACCATTTGATCTCCGGCACCACGTCCGGCTTTTTCTCGCAGCGCTGGATCCAGTTGGTGTCCGCCTCGCAGGCGCCGCAGGAGGTGCAGCGGGCGGGACTTCTGTCGCCGGACAGCCAGCGGCGGGGGAGATCCGGCTCCCGGATCAAGGGACGGCACAGCGAAATGCCCTGAATTTCGCTCTCGTTCAGGCATCGCTCAATGTCATCCGGCACCCGGTAGCCATTAACGGCAAATACCGGGATGGTGAGCTGCCGGGCCATGTCCGCCGTAGCCCGGTAGAAAATAGGCTGCCACGGCTCCTCCGGCATGGGCAGGAAGGCCGCCGGGCCGGGTCCGCCGGGCATGAGGCCGCAGCTGAACTCCGCGAAGTCCAGCCCCCGGCGCTCCAGCTCCTGACACAGCCAGAGGGAATCCTCCTTGGAGATGGACGGCTCGATCAGGTCGGACAGGTTGGTCTTGATGCCCACCACGAAGTCGGGGTCGGGGACGGCGGCGCGGATAGCGTCATAGATCTCAAAAATAATGCGGGCGCGGTTCTCCCGGCTGCCGCCGTACCGGTCGGTGCGGCGGTTGGTTTTGGGAGAGTAGAATGTGGCCAGCAGGTAGCCGTGGGCGTTGTGGATCTGGACGCCGTCCGCTCCGGCAGCGCGGCTTTTCACCGCCGCCCGGGCGAAGTCGTCCACAATGCCGGCGATCTCGTCCTCTGTCAGCTCCCGCACCGTTACGCCGGGCGCGGGCTCACAGGGGGAGGGGCCCACGAGCGGGTTGGGCTGGGACCGGGACTTGATGCCGCCGTGGTTGAGCTGGACGATCAGCGCGCTGCCGCAGGCATGCACGTCGTCCGCAATGGCCCGCAGCTCCGCCTCATACTCCGGCAGGTATGCCCGGACGGCGCAGTCGGCGGTGCCGCCGCTGCGGGAGACCTCAGTCTGGCCGGTGATGATCATGCCCACGCCGCCGGCGGCCAGATCGTGATAAATTTTCCCCACCTGGGGCGTGAGATGGCCGCCGTAGGAGATGGCGTCATGGGTACCGCTCCGGGCCAGCCTGTTTTTCAGTACGAGCTTTTTCCCGATGGGAAGGGGGTTGGATATCCGCTTCATCTGCAAACGCTCCTGTCACTTTTTTGTGTGGATTTGCAGATACCCACCGGCAGAAGCCGGTGGGTATCTGGATGGTCTTTGGACAAATTGTGTGGTATGATCAGAACATGATGGCGCCCAGAGGGATGCCGATGACCAGACAGACGATGAAGGTCACGAGACACTCCACGACGCCGTACTTGGTGGCGTCCTTGGAGGTCAGCCACTCGTTGGCGAAGCCGATGCCGGCCACGGGGCAGGCGGCGGGGGTGACCACGGCGGTGTTGCCCACGCAGGTCAGCAGCAGGAACACCACGCCGGGGTTGTAGCCCATCTTGTCAGCCATGGAGTAGACGATGGTGGCGAAGAGGACGATGACCACGGTGTTGCTGGAGATCTGGGTCAGGATGGCGGCGAGCTTCTCTACAAACTCCCGCCGGACGCTGTTGTGCACCAGATACCGCTTGGTGCCGCAGCAGGTCTGTCCCGCGTTCCACAGGCGGATGAGGCTCTCGCCGATGACATAGTCGATGTCCGCGTCCTCAAAAATCACCACGGCGTCGTTGCCGCCCAGCTCCAGCACCAGGCGGTGGAGATAGGGTGCGGAGACCTGGGCGATGTGGGTGCCCACCTCGGTGCTGCCGGTGAAGCTCACCGCATCCACAA
>CAKUPH010000083.1 GCA_934675115.1 uncultured Oscillospiraceae bacterium
GGCCGCCATGAGCATGATCGCCGGCACTGCCCGCTCCATGGGCGTCCTGGTGGGCGAATAAGGGAAAGGAGGAAGAAACAATGGCTAAAGGTAAGAAGTATATCGACAGCGCGAAGCTCATCGACCGCGCTGCGCAGTATGATGTGACCGAGGCGATGGAGCTGGTCGTCAAGACCGCCACCGCCAAGTTCGACGAGACCGTCGAGCTGCACGTGAAGCTGGGCGTTGACTCCCGCCACGCCGACCAGCAGGTCCGCGGCGCCATCGTCCTCCCCCACGGCACCGGCAAGACCGCCCGCGTGCTGGTCTTCGCCAAGGGCGACAAGGCTGACGAGGCCCGTGCCGCCGGCGCCGACTTCGTCGGCGATATGGACATGGTCCAGAAGATCCAGTCCGAGAACTGGTTCGACTTCGACGTGGTCGTCGCCACCCCCGACATGATGGGCGTCGTCGGCCGTCTCGGTAAGGTCCTGGGCCCCAAGGGCCTGATGCCCTCCCCCAAGGCCGGCACCGTCACCCCCAACGTGACTCAGGCCATCAACGAGATCAAAGCCGGTAAGGTCGAGTACCGTCTGGACAAGACCAACATCATCCACTGCCCCATCGGCAAGGTGTCCTTCGGCGCTGAGAAGCTCACTGAGAACCTGAACGCTCTCATGGGCGCCATCATCAAGGCCAAGCCCGCCGCCGCCAAGGGCCAGTATGTCAAGAGCTGCGTCGCCGCCGCCACCATGGGCCCCGGCGTGAAGGTCAACGCTGCCAAGTTTGTGTAATAAGAAGCGCTGAGCCGTCGTGAGCAGCGCAGATGGACCGAAGCGAAAAATACAAACCGTGTCGGGCACAGCCCGGACGTTTGTGTTTTGAGTCGGAGGGAAACTGCGCGTCGTGAACAGGTGAAGCGTGACACAGCTGACCTCAGCTCACTCATTTTATTATATCTCCCGGAGGGTTTTGCTTGACAAAGCCCTCCGGGGCTGATATAATACCATTCGTGTTCAAAGACAGCAGGTGGTGAAAGCCGTAAATCCTGCCGAGAATGCAGCTTATAGGACTATGTCTGCGCTGTTTTCGATTTGACACGAAAGCGGTGCATTTTTTATGCCGCCGCACCAATTTTCCGGAGGTGAATATCTAATGCCTAACGCAAAGGTTCTCAGTGAAAAGCAGGCCATCGTGGCCGCTCTGACCGAGACTCTGAAGAGCGCTTCTTCCGGCGTCCTGGTGGACTACAAGGGCATCACCGTCGCCGAGGATACCGCGCTCCGTCACGAGCTGCGTGAGAACGGTGTGGAGTATTCCGTCGTGAAGAATACCCTCGTCCGCCGCGCCATCGACGAGCTGGGCATGTCCGAGCTGGACAGCGTCCTGAACGGCACCACTTCTATGGCCGTTTCCAAGGACGACCCCATCGCTCCCATGCGGATCGTCAACAAGTACGCCAAGCAGATGGGTGACCGCTTCAACATCAAGGCCGGCTTTATGGACGGCAAGGTCATCCCCCTGGAGGACGTGGCCGCTCTGGCCGAGCTGCCCTCCAAGGACGGTCTGGTGGCTCAGCTGCTCGGCATGATGCTGGCTCCTATCACCAGCCTGGCCATCGTCATCAAGGCCATCGCCGAGCAGAACGGCGAGCCCGCCGCTGCCGAAGAGACCCCCGCCGAGTAATCGCCCGGCACCCCCTGCCCCGATGAGGGCAGACACATTTACTTTTTACAATACAATTAAGGAGGTATTTCATCATGGCTAGCGAGAAGATTACCGCTATGATCGAAGAAGTGAAGTCCCTGACCGTTCTGGAGCTCAACGAGCTCGTTAAGGCTCTGGAGGAAGAGTTCGGCGTTTCCGCCGCCGCCATGGCCGCTCCCGCCGCCGGCGCTGCCGCTCCCGCCGCTGAGGAGAAGACCGAGTTCGACGTCGTCCTGACTGAGATCGGCTCCGAGAAGATCAAGGTCATCAAGGTCGTCCGCGAGATCACCGGTCTGGGCCTGGCCGAGGCCAAGGCTGCCGTCGAGGCCGCCCCCAAGGCCATCAAGGAAGGCCTGAGCAAGGAGGACGCCGAGGAGCTGAAGAAGAAGCTCGAGGATGTCGGCGCCAAGGTCGAGCTGAAGTAATTTACTTCCGCAAATCTGACTTGAAAAGAACCCAGGGCGCTCCCGCCTTGGGTTCTTTTTTTGAGAAAACCAATTCCGGCGTTTTGTGCAGAAAGATCTGATACCGATGATCATCATGGATCTGGAATGGAACCGGGGATACGACACGAAGCCGCTCAATGAGCTGCTCCAGATCGGGGCGGTGCGGATGGACAGCCTCAACGGCCCCATCGCGGACGTGTTCAACATCTACATCCGCCCCTCCGTCCACAAAAAATTTGATATGGGCGCCAAAAAGCTGCCGGAGCTGCGGCAGTCGCAGGACTCCCACCTCTCCTTCCCGGAGGCGGTGGAGCAGTTCCGGACGTGGTGCGGCGGCGAGGCAGAGTTCGCCGTGTGGGGCAACGATGATTTTCAGATCCTCAACGAAAACTGCGCCTTCTGGAAGCTGCCGCTGTTCGAGCCGTCGGCGGTATTCGACTTACAGGCGGTGTTCAGCCGCATGGTGGGCGGCGAGGGCGTGCAGATCGCCCTGTGGCGGGCGGTGGCCTACCGGAACATCCCGGAGATCTTCGACTACCACAACGCCCTCAACGACGCGCTGTATACCGCGCTGGTGTGCGAGGGCGTCACCCGGGCGGAGTTGACCTATGTCCCGCCCCCGGCCCCGTCGCTGCCGAAGTTTTCCGACCTGTCCTTCCCCTCCCAGCCCCGGGTCCGGGTTGGCCCCGCGGAGCAGGCGGAGACACTTCTCAACGACCCGAAGGCCCGCAAAACCGCCTGCCCGCTGTGCGGGAAGGAGTTCTGGGTACAGCAGTGGGCCGTGTCCGGCGGGCGGCAGTTCTACTCTCTCTTCCGGTGTCCGGAGCACGGGCGGTTCCTCTGCCGGCTCACCGTCTCCCCCGACGGGGATGGCCGGTGGCGGGGCCGGGTGACGGTACCCGAGCTGACGCAAGATGTGCTCAGCGCCTACCGCTCCACCCTGAAAAGCGAGTCCATCAAGTGCAGGGGCACCAGCAAAAGCCGCCGGAGACGGCGCTCCAGACGAAAAAGCGCGTGACTTTTCTCCATAAATGAGTATGAAAAAGGCTCGGAACCGCGGTTCCGAGCCTTTTTTCGCATTATTTAATCTCCGTAGCCGTCGGGATGGATGCTGTGCCAGTTCCACGCCGTCTGGATGATCTCCTCCACGTTGGTGTACTTCGGCTGCCAGCCCAGCACATCCATGGCCTTTTTGCTGGACGCGATGAGCACGGCGGGGTCTCCGGGGCGGCGGCCCTCCTCCACCACGGGGATGGGGTGGCCGGTGACGCGGCGGGCGGCGTCGATGATCTGCCGGTTGGAAAAGCCGGTGCCGTTGCCCAGATTGAAGGCGTTGGAGGTGTTCTCCCGCTTGAGGTACTCAAGCGCCAGCATATGGGCGTCGATGAGGTCCTCCACGTGGATGTAGTCCCGGACGCAGGTGCCGTCCGGCGTGGGGTAGTCGGTACCGAAGAGCTTCAGGCTGTCCCGCCTGCCCTGCGCCACCGACAGGATGAGAGGGATGAGGTGGGTCTCCGGCCGGTGATCCTCGCCGATGGAGCCGTCCGCCCGGGCCCCCGCCACGTTGAAGTACCGCAGGGCGCAGTATTTCAGGCCATAGGCCCGGTCGCACCACTTGAGCATTTTTTCCACGATGAGCTTGCTCTCGCCGTAGGGGTTGGTGGGCACCTGCGGGTCGTCCTCCTCAATGGGAGTGCGCACCGGCTCACCGAAGGTGGCCGCCGTGGAGGAAAAGACCATATAGGGCACCTTGTGGGCCACCATGGTGCGGATAAGTGTCAGCCCGGCGGTGACGTTGTTGCTGAAATATTCGTCTGGGATGGACATGGACTCCCCCACCAGCGAATAGGCGGCGAAATGGATGACCGCCTCCACATTTTCCCGGGAAAAAACCCCGTCGAGGAAATGCCGGTCGGCCACGTCGCCGATGTAGAGCCGCCCGCCCTTCACCGCCTGACGGTGCCCCTTGGTCAGGTCGTCCACCACCACCACGTCCGCGCCCCGGTCCAGCAGGGCGGCCACGCAGTGGGACCCGATATAACCGGCGCCGCCGGTCACAAGAATTGCCATGGTAATTGCTCCTTCCGCGCCCCGCGGGCGCTTATACAGAATATGTCGGACCGCCGGGATCCTCCCCGGCCTCTTTCAGCTCGTCGATGAGGTGGCGGATCATGGGGTTGCAGTCGTCCGCCTGCCAGACGGCCACCACGTCGCTGCGGCGGCTGTCCGGGATGTTCACGATGCGCACGGCGTCGTTGTGCTCCAGCCGGGTGTTCCGGTCGATGAGGGCCACGCCCAGCCCCGTCTCCACGCAGAGCAGCAGGCTCTCCAGCGAGTTGGCCTCCCGGACGATATTGGGGTAAAAACCGGAATTGGCGCACTGGATGAGCAGCTGGTCGTAGCCGCCGGGGGACTCATCCTTGGAGATGGCCACAAAATCCTCGTTTTTCAGGTCGGCCAGCGTGAGGTCCGGCTTGTCCGCCAGCGGGTTGCGCCGGTTGACGGCGATGGCCCCCCGCTGAGTGCGCAGGGACTCCCATTTCCAGTCCCGGCGGCCCTCCACCTCAAAGCCCAGCGTGATGATGACGTCAAACCGGCAGTTTTCAAGGCCGCCGCGGAGATTGCGGAAGCTGTTGCGCTCCAGCTCCACCACGCCGTCGGGGTAGTCCTGATGAAGTCTGGACAGGGCCTGCGACATGGCGAGGTTCACGTCCTGTCCCTCCAGAATGCCCACGGAGAGGTTGCCCACGTCGCCCCGGCTCAGGGCGTGGGCATGGGCGATGGCCTGCGCGGTGTAGTCGGGCAGGTCCTTGAACTTCTCGTACAGGTATTGGCCCGCCTGGGTCAGGTGGACGGTCTTGCCCACCCGGCGGAACAGATCGAAGCCCAGCTCCTGCTCCATGAGGCTGATCTGCTTGGAAAGGTTGGGCTGAGAGACGTACAGCGCCTTGGCCGCCTGCGAGAAGTTCTCCCGCCGGGCCACCTCCACAAAATACTGGATCCGGGTCAGATTCACGTGCCTTCCCCCTTTGCTCCGTTTCAGTCAGTATATCATCAAACAGCCCCCGTGGCAAGGCTTTGTAGCAAATATACAAAATCGTTAAATCTATAACCAAATGTGTTGTTCAAACGCCAAAACAGGTATTTCACAAAATGGAATTTCTCCGGTATGATAGGAACTGTAAAAGCCCGGCGGTGGTTCGGTCCGGGCCGGGACGAAAAAAGAGGAGGAAGTTCAAATGGCAAGCAAGACCAAGGAGTTTTCCACCACCAGCAGCAACTTCGGCGCGAAGGGCTGGGGGATCCTGATCCTCACCTTCTTCAGCATTCTCCTGATGAGCAACATCTGTTACGACTCCCTGAACGTCACCATCGAGGTGTACGGAGGCATGGGCTGGAACAAGGGCCTGCTTTACATGTTCTCCACCATCGCGGCGTGGATCTCCGTCATCGGCGCGGGCCTGTGGGGCGCCATGTGCGGCAAAAAGACCTGCCGCTTCGCGTGGACCGTCTCCCTGATCGTGTCCGCCGTGGGCTGCGTGATCTGGAGCTTCGCCCCCGCGGCCGGCATCCCCGTGTACTTCATTGCGCTGGCCCTGTCCTACATCGGCGGCATGGGCTTCGCCTACATCGCCAGCCTGAACGTCGTCTCTAACTGGTTCCCCCGCAAGAAGGGTCTGGCCATGGGCTGGGTCACCATCGGCTTTCCCCTGTCCGCCGTCATCGCCACCCCGCTGTGCTCCGCCCTCATCGGCAAGCTCCAGCTCAACGGCATTTACCTGATGTACGCCGTGCTGTGCGTCATTCTGGCCGTTCTGGTGTGGGTCTTTGTCCGGGACTATCCCGAGGAAAAGGGCGCTTACCCCGACAATAACCCCTACTTTGACAAGGCCGGGGCCGAGGCCGAGCTGAAGGCCGGTCTCGAGTACATGAAGACCTCCCCCTGGACCCGCGGCAAGCTGCTCCACACTTCCACTGTCTGGAAGATGGTCATCTCTCTGGGCGTCATGGAGCTGCTCAGCCTCGGCATCATGACCAACTTCATGCCCCGGATGCTCCAGATCGGCTACGCGCCGGGTCAGGTCATCCCCATGCTGGCCATCGCCGGCCTGCTGGCCTGCGTCGGCTCCGTGCTGTGCGGCCTGCTGGACGCCAAGGTCGGCCCCAAGAAGGCAATCATCATCACCTACGTCATCGCCATCGTCGCCATCGTCCTGAACGTGGTGGCCGGCATCGTCAAGCAGAACGGCAACGAGGGCCTCGCCACGCCGCTGTTCTTCATCTCCCTGCCCTTCCTGGCCATCATGCTGGGCGGCGCGGCCAACTATCTGGTCTCCCTGACCAACACCATCTGGGGCCGCTATGACTTCCCCGCCGCTTACCGGATCCTCAAGCCGCTGGTCTCCGTGGTGGGTGCGCTGGGCATGACCATCGTGGGCGGCATCGGCAACTCCCCCGCCGGATACGGCACCGCCTACCTCATTCTGGGCGTGCTGTCCGTCATTGGCGTCATCATCATCGCCACGGTGGACGACTCCCTCGTGGGCCGGGACCTGTAACACAAGTCAACTCATGAGCCGGAACGGAACACCGGCCCATTTACAAAACACAACAGGAGGAAGATAATATGAAAGTACTGGGTCTGTCCTGCGGCACCCTCAACGGCAGCAACGACGCCATGTGCAAAGAGGCCCTGATGGCCGCGCAGTCCGCCGGAGCGGAAGTGGAATTCATCAACCTGCACCAGCTGAACATCAAGCACTGCACCGGCTGCAAGGCCTGCGTCATGAGCCTGTTCTCCGGCCGGGGCAACGCCTGCGTCCTTCAGGACGACTTCGACTGGCTCACCGACAAGATGTACGACGCCGACGGCATCGTCTGGGCCGTTCCCATCTTCGAAAAGTGCGCCCCCGGCATCTTCCACACGGTGATGGACCGCTTCGGCCCCCGTCTGGACCGCGGCAACGTCATGATCGCCGCCAAGATCGCCGAAAACGGCGGCAAGCCGGTGGACCCCCGCTACCTCAAGGAAAAGGCCGTGTCCTTCATGGGCATCGGCGGCTCCGACTGGGCCACCCGCATCCAGTGCGACTTCAACACCCAGGCCCTGACCCCCAAGTGGACGGTCATCGACAACGAGTGCTTCCAGTGGTCACTGGACATCATCATGAACGACGCGGCCATCGCCAAGGCCCACCAGATCGGCCTGAACATCGCCGAGGCCGCCAAGAAGGTGGCCGACGGCACGCTGGAGGCCCCCCACGGCATCATGGGCAAGGATTACAAGGGCGCCGAGGGCGTCTGCCCCCACTGCCACAGCAACAACTTCTTCCTCAAGGAGGACGGCACTGCCATCTGCTGCCTGTGCGGCATTGAGGGCGTGATGAAGAACGAGGGCGGAAGGTACGTCTTTGACTTTGACGCCGAAACATGGATCCCCCACGCCCACGATTCCATCCCGGGCAAGTTCATCCACGGCGACGACATCCAGCGCAACGAGGGCAAGGCCCGGGCGTCCATGGCCACCGACGAGGCCAAGACCCGGAAGGCGAAGTACCGCGACTTTATCAAGTCGTCCAAGCCCGAGTGCTGAGCCGAAGCGGCACAGTTATTACCAAGTTGAAGCCCAGCGAAGCGGGTTCAACTTGGAGAGGAGGAGCAAGGCAGCGCGCGGAATTTTGCAGCAGGCAAAATGAAGTGCAGCGAACTTTGCGACGACGAAAGCTGTGCGTCGCGAACAGGCGAAGCATGAAGAAGGCCCTTTACCTTAACGTTATAATCTTCAGGCACCTCCGGAGCCCCCGCTCCGGAGGACCTGTCCTGAACATCATCGTGACAAGGAGTGTATTTTTTATGAAAGCAGCGGCTTTTTACGGCAAAGGCGACGTGCGCATCGAGGAGCGTCCCATCCCCGTCCCCGGCCCCAACCAGCTGGTGGTCAAGATCAACTATGTGGGCGTGTGCGGCACTGACGTGGAGTTCTACAAGGGCGGCTATCCCCCCTTCGTCAAGCTCCCCATGGTGCTGGGCCATGAGAACGTGGGCACCGTCACCGCGCTGGGCGAGGGCGTCACCGAGTTTCAGGTGGGCGACCGCATCCTGTGCGGCCCTCCCTCCCACTGCGCCGAGGACTGCCCCTCCTGCCAGCGGGGCGAGACCAACATCTGCATCAACGGCTTCCCCCGCACCGCCGGGATCGGCGGCCCCGACGGCGGCTACGCCGAGTATTTCCTCGTCCGGGACGTGAAGCACACCATGCTCATCAAGGTTCCCGAGGGCGTTGACCTCAAGGACGCCGTGCTGTTCGACGTCATCTGTGTGGCCCTCCACGGCATCCGCAAGTCCAATTTCAAGGTGGGCGACAACGTGGTGGTGTCCGGCACCGGCCCCATCGGCCTGTCCGCCATCCAGTTCCTCAAGGCCGGCGGCGCCAACAAGATCATCGCGCTGGGCACCTCCCCCTCCAAGTACCCCACGCTGAAGGAGTATGGCGCGGACTACTGCCTGAATCCCAAGGAGCTGGGCGACAAGCTGGGCGACGAGATCAAAAAGATCTGCGGCAATCCCGTGGGCGCGGACATCGTGTTCGAGTGTGCGGGCAATATGAACTCACTGGGCAACTGCATCAACTACTGCGTCAAGCCCGGCGGACAGGTGGTGGTCATCGGCACCATTCAGGAGCCCATGAGCAATCTGGTGCCCGGCAGCTTCTCCATCCACGAGCCCGACCTGAAATTCACCTTCGTCTACACCGCCGACGAGGTCCGGATATACCTCGAAATGCTGGCCGCGGGCAAGATCCACTTCCCCGGCATGGTCACCGACATCATCCCGCTGACCGACTGTGTGGAGAAGGCTCTGGACCGCAAGGACCGCACGGGGATGCTGAAAATTTTGATTGACCCCTCCCTTTAAATGAAGCCTGACGGCGTCATTTAAAGGGGCCCCGGATTTTATTCCGATCGGGCGAAGTGAATCCGCCCG
>CAKUPH010000084.1 GCA_934675115.1 uncultured Oscillospiraceae bacterium
AGGTATGGTTGTATCGTTGACAACAAAGGACTGTTGGCCGCAAAAACAGGCGAATGATATGATATCGTTGAGAAAATAACTGGAAAAGCGACTACTTTCCAGTCATACATTTATGAGGTGAACACTATGAACGAAGCAAAAATGAGAAAGTACGCCAACCTGCTCATCCGCCGGGGCGTCAATCTCCAGCCCGGCCAGCTCCTGTATGTGGAAGCCGTCACCGAGACTGAGCCTTTTATCACCCTGCTGGCCGAGGAGGCATTTGCTGTGGGCGGCAGCGACGTGGCCGTCAACTGGATCTGCAGCGGCCTTGACCGGGTCCGCATGGAGAACGCCGGGTGCAGTCTCTCCCCCAACCCCGCCCAGCAGTACACCAACGACTGGCTCATTGAGAACCGCGCGGCCTACCTCCGTCTGGACTCTCCGGAGCTCCATGTGTTCGACGGCGTCCCCGCCGGCCGCATTCAGGAGAAGTCCGCCGGTGAGCGCGCCCTGCGCACCGCCTTCCGCGAGAAGGGCACCGCCCAGAACTCCATCGCCTGCGTGCCCACCCTCACATGGGCCAAGAGCGTGTACCCCGATCTCGCCCCCGAAGAGGCGCTGGAGCGCCTGTGGGACGCCGTCTTTGCCTGCACCTTCGTCAACGAGGACGACCCCGTGGCCGCGTGGGACGAGACGTACCGGAAGATCGTGGAACGCCGCGCCTATCTGGAGGGCAGGCAGTACAAAAAGCTCCACCTGAAGAGTGCAAAGACCGACCTCGTCCTCGGCATGCCCGAGCACCACATCTGGGAGGGCGGCGGCGTCACCGATCCCAACGGCGTGTACTTCATGCCCAACCTGCCCAGCTTCGAAGTTTTCGCCTCTCCCCACAAGATGCAGGCCGACGGCTATGTGGCCGCCACCATGCCGCTGAACTATCAGGGCCGTCTGGTGGACGAGTTCGTGCTGACCCTCAAGGAGGGCAAGGTGGTGGACTGCTCCGCCAAGGTGGGCGAGGACATCCTCCGCGGCATCGTGGAGTTCGACGAGGGCTCCTGCCGTCTGGGCGAGATCGCCATCGTGGAGCAGAGCTCCCCCGTGGCCCGCCAGCATGCCATTTTCTACAACACCGTGTACGATGAGAACGCCTCCTGCCACATCGCGCTGGGCCGCGGCTTCTTCCGCAGCGGCCCCGAGGACGCAGCTGCCCGGGGCATCAACGTCTCCACCCTCCACGTGGACTTCATGTTCGGCTCCGACGACATGCACATTCAGGGCCAGACCGCCGACGGCGTCTGGGAGGACATTCTGGTGGACGGCGCCTGGGCCATTTAAGCTGGCCAACTGCTGTTGCTCCGACATTATCCGCACCGTGGCGCGGGGTCATGTCACTGACGAGATCCGCTGGGTGTACGGCACCGTGCTGGCCACTCAGCTGGCGGGCATTGCGGCGGCTAAAGCGGGTGTCATCGGCGAGACCGGCTGCGAGACCCTCATGCACACCCCCAAGGAGCTGCTCATCCTCGACTGAGCGGTATTGTTCCAAAACAAACCCCCGGCGGCCCGCAGGCCGCCGGGGGTTTTCCTTATCTCGTTTCTCAGGGCTGGGGAAGCTCGCTCTCCGCGGGGATCTCTTCCCCGGCGGGCAGTTCTTCTCCGCCCGCCTGCTCCGCCGCGGCGGCGGCGTCCGCCAGATCAGGCCGGAGAGTGAGCTCCGCCCGGGGCAACTCATTGACCATGGTCAGCAGCTTCGCCACCTCGCCACGGGTCATGCTGTTCTTCGGGGAGAGCAGGCCGTTGCTGCCGCTGACGATGTTCTGAGCCACCAGCGTCTGGACATAGGGTGCGGCCCATGTGCTCACCGTGCCGCCGTCGGCAAAGGCGGACAGGTCGCAGCTCTGCTGGCTGGCCAAGATCCGGCCCAGCATGGTCATGGCCTGCTCCCGGCTCACCAGCTCGCCCACATTGGCGTACAGCGCTCCGCCGGAGCCGCTGCCGCTGAACACCTGAAGTGCGTACATGGCCTTCACGTGGGGCAGCATCCATTCCGGAATGCCCGCCGCGTCGGCAAAGGGCAGCTCAATGCCCCCGTACTGCGCTGTATCCACCCCCAGCATCCGGGAGATGAACACCAGCAGCTCGCCCCGGGTGAGCTTGCCGTCGGGGTTGTAAACGTAGCTTCCGTCCGCTGTCTGGCTGCCGGTGGTCAGGCCCATTTTGTAGAGCCGGGTGACGTACTCCTGACTCCAGTGGCCATCCAGATCGGTGAAGGGGTCGCCCCGGTTCACCGTCACCGGCACGATTACCGACCGTCCGCCCGCGCTGGCGGTGATGGAGCCGGAGCCGTTCACCGCTCCTGCGGTGAACAGGCCGTTTTCGTCGATGGCGCCGATATTCCCCTCCATCGACCACGTCACAATCCCGTCGTCCATAGCCACGGGGATGTTGTACCACGTACCGGCGGCATCAAGGTCGACGGTGTCGCCGGGGGACAGGGTCAGCGTCCCGGGGGCCGCGCCAGTGTCGTGCCGGGTAACGGTGAGCTTGGACAGGCGGTCCACCACCCGGATGGGGGCGCTGCCGGCGGCTCCCTGTCCGGAGGCGGTGATGGTGAAGCTGCCCGGCTGGCTGCCCGCGAGGAACACCGCGTTACCCGCGTCGTCGTAGCCCATAAGGCCGCCGTCCGCTGTCCAACTCACCGTGCCGTTGTACGCCACGCTCACGCCGTTCTGCCCGGCGGGGGCGGCAGTGACGGTGGTCTGAGCCCCGGTGAGCACCACGTCATAGGCGCTGTCCACGTAAAAGCTGCTGAGGAAGCCGCCGGCCGCAGCGGGGGTCACGAGAAAAATACAGCTGCTCACCGCCCGCTGGCTGCCGCCGGAGGGCTGGTTGAGGACGGTCAGCTCGTCGCTGCCGGGCAGAGTGGCGCCCAGCGTGGTGGAGCCGCCGCCGTCCAGCGCGATGGCCTGCACGCAGCCCAGCTCCACCAGCCGCTTGGCGGTCTGGGAATAGGACGCACCCACGGAATAGCCGCTCTGCCGCCCGTCGATGGTGTAGAACACCATGCTGCCGTCGGCCCTGACGCCCAGCGCCGTCCGGGGGGCCGCGCCGGACGGCAGGCCGGAAATGGCCTGCCCGTTTTCCACCAGCGTATACAGGCCGGTGATGCCGTACTGGGCATTGGCCCAGCGCGGGTCGCCGCCGGAGATGTCCAGCGTAACGCTCATTCCCGGCATCAGCGCCCGCAGCGGGGCAAGAACGGACTCGTCGCAGTTCTGGTTGGCGGACAGCACAAAGCAGCCCGCCGGGATGGCGTTATCCGGCGTCACGCCCTCCGCGGTGGAATCGGTGACTCGCACCACCCGCAGTGTCATGGTGCTGTTCATGGTGAGCTTCTGGCCGGGAACAGCGGGCTCCAGCACCACGTCCACCCCGGGCAGGGAATTTTTCGTGGATGTGCCGAAATCCTCGCTGTAGAGGTACAGGCCGCCGTTTTTCCGGCTCTCGTTGATGGCAGTGACATTCAGGCTCACCTCGGCGAGGGTAGTGTAGTCCATCCAGCTCACGGTCTTGCTGATGGTGCTGCCGTCGATGAACACGGAGCCGTCGGCGCAGATGCCCGCCATTTTATAGTTATACTGATCCAGCGACCGGATGACGCCGTCGGTGATCAGCAGACCCACGGCGGTGCCGTCGGTGTTGAAAAAGCCGCCGTTGACACCCGCCACCACCCGGTAGCCCTGCTGGGCAAGGCTCCGGGCCGCGTCGGTGAGCTTCGCCGTGGAGGAAACAGTATCGCCGTGCCAGATCAGCGGGGCCACGCCGCTGTTGGGGGCATAGGTGATGTAGTGCTCCGTCCGCAGGTCGGAGTAGGTGGCACTCCAAAGGCTGCCGTCCGTCACCGTGGTACCTGCGGCGAGCTGGACCGTGCGGCCCAGCAGGTCGCTGCCCAGCGCCTCAGACGCCAGCGTCTGCCCCATTGCCAGCGCCAGCACAAGGCACAGGGCCAGCCCTCGTTTTATCGTTCGTTTCATAGGTCTACCTCCGGGTTCTCGGGAAAATGCGTGGTTTTCTGACAAACAGATGTTAACATAATTTTCCGCCAAAGTAAACAGTCAAGACCTTCCAGTCATCATTAAGACGAATGCTCCGCCGGAAAAGTTCCCGGAAAAGCATAAACGCCGGAATATCTGAACAAACTTTCCGCAAAGAATGAAGGCCGCCCCGACGGGGCAGCCTTCGTATATCTTATTTTATTTTTCCTCCGGCTCCGGAGTTAGGCCGCTGCGGATCTTCTCCAGCGTATTTTCCAGCGTGGCCGCCTCCTGAAGCTCCAAGATCTCACCGATGAGCCGGTTAGACAGCAGAAAGCCCTCCGGCGTCAGCCGCCAGCGGCGGCCCACCCGCACGGCCCAGCCCTTCTGCTCGTACTCGCTGAGCCTGACGGCGATGGGATCGAAGTTCATGTAGAACTCCCGGCGGTACTCCCACTCCTCGATGCCCAGCGTGGTGCGCAGCCGGAGCATGAGGTACTCGCCGCTCCGCTCCCGGGGCGGGATCATCTCCGATTCGCTGAGCAGCCGGTCGCCGTCCAGCACGCCCCGGATATACCCCTCCAGATCCCGGACGTAGGCGTAGCGGCAGCCGCCGAAGTCGGAGTGAGCCGCCGCGCCGAAGCCCATATACTCCCGGCCCATCCAGTATTTCAGGTTGTGGCGGGACTGGCACCCGGGCTTTGCGAAGTTGGAGATCTCATACTGCTCGTACCCGGCCTTCGCCAGCCGCTCCACCGTCCAGAGGTAGAGGGATGCCTGCATATCATCATCGGGCAGGCGCTCGCCCCGGGCCACCCGGCCCGCCAGCGGCGTGCCCTCCTCCACGGTGAGCCCGTAGCAGGACAGGTGCTCCGGCGACAGGGCCAGCGCGGCCTCCACCGTCTCGTGCCAGCTGTCCTCCGTCTGGCCGGGCAGGCCGAAAATAAGGTCGAGGTTCAGATTTTTGATCTTCGCCTTCCGGGCCGCCGCCACGGCGGCAGACACCTGCTGGAAGGTGTGGGGCCGGTGGATGTCCTGAAGCTCCCGGTCGCAGGCGGACTGCATCCCCAGCGAGACCCGGTTCACCCCCGCCCGCCGCATGGCGCGCAGGCCCTTTTCCGTCACGCTGTCCGGGTTGGCCTCCATGGTGATCTCCACGTCCTTGGCCATCTTGAATTTCTTGTTGATCAGCCGAAGCAGCTCGCACAGCCGCTTTTCCCCGTACCATGTAGGGGTGCCGCCGCCGATGTACACGCTGTTCACCGAGTAGCCCCGGGCCAGCGGTGCGCTCTCCGTGATCTGGGCGATCAGCGCCTTCTGGTAGTCGTCCATCCGGTCCTCCCTGCCCGCAAGGGAGTAGAAGTCGCAGTAATCGCACTTGCTGCGGCAGAATGGTATGTGGATGTAGATGCCAAGCGTTTTGCCCATAGCCCTTCGCCCCTGTAGCAGAAAAACTTTCGGCGGTTTCCCCGCCGTACCGACAGGATTATACTACGTTTTTCCCTCCGGCGCAATGCTTTCCCGGGGCCGGACGGCTCCAAATTTTCCGTTCTCTGTCAACTCCGCCTTGACGCACCGGCAAAAGTCTGCTATACCAGTATCATACCAATCAATTATCCACGGAGGCCCCTGAAATGCGCCCTCTCTCCCGTCCGCGGCCGTGAGCGCCCGGTATCTTCAACTGCATATCGGCCCGGAGCTTGCCGGGGCGGACGTTAACTCCCTCCTCCGCCGCAGGCTGGGCCTGTCCGGAACGGTGCTCCGCCGGATCAAATGGCTGCCGGACGGCATCACGGTGGACGGCGTCCGGGTCACCGTCCGCTACCGGGTGCAGCCGGGGCAGACCCTGTCCGTCCGCATCTCCGACCCGGATTCTGCCGGTCAGCCCGTCCCCGTGGATGGCCCGGTGGACGTGGTGTGGGAGGATGCGGACCTCGCCGTGGTCAACAAGGCCCCCGGCGTGCTGGTCCACCCCAGCCACGGCCACTTTGACGACACCGTGGGCAACTACCTCATGGCCCGCTGGCGGAAAAACGGCGAGGAGGCCGGGTTCCACCCCGTCCACCGGCTGGACAAGGGCACCACGGGCCTGCTGGCCGTGGCCAAGCATCCCTACGGGCAGGAAAAGCTGAAAAATCAACTCCATACCGGCCATTTCCGTCGGGTGTACCTCGCGGTGTGCGACGGCATCCCCGCCCCGCCGGAGGGTATCATCGACGCCCCCATCGGCGCCGTCCCCGGCTCTCTCATCGCCCGGGAGGTCCGCGCCGACGGCAAAGCCGCCCGCACCCACTATCGGGTGCTCCGGACCAGCGGCGCCCGCTCGCTGGTAGAGCTGGAGCTGGAAACGGGCCGCACCCACCAGATCCGGGTCCACATGGCCCACATCGGCTGTTCCCTCACCGGGGACTTCCTGTACGGCACGGAGGATCACGACCTCATCAGCCGCCCGGCCCTCCACTCCGCCCGGCTGGAGCTGACCCACCCCGTCACCGGGGAGCGGCTGGCCCTGTCCCTGCCCCTGCCGGAGGACATGGCCCGGCTGCTGCGGTAACTTTTGCTGCTTCATGTCTTGCATATTTTATATAAGAGAAAGGCGGAAATTCAGTGAAAAAAAGACTTCTGACCATGATGATGGCGCTGGCCATCGTCCTGTCCCTGCTGCCCTGCTCCGCGCTGGCGGCCGGGATCACCTACGGGGACACCCCCATTTACATCGGCCATGTCGCCACCGACTACATGGCAGAGGAGATCCTCAAGGAGATCCCCACCAAGGGCAAGTCTCCCAAGGAGCAGATCCGCGCCGTCTACGACTGGATCATCAAGAATTGCAGCCGGGACAACTGGGACGGAACCTACTACTTCGACGAGGCTCAGGTAGAGCAGTGGGCCACTGCCAACCGCGACGCCATGCAGGCTCAGGCCGACAACGGCGAGATCCTCGTCCGCCGCGAGTATGACGACGGCTCCGTGTACGATGACAATTCCGGTAACTATTTCTTCGTTTTGTCCCCTGACTCCAGCGTTTACATCAACACCTTCGCCTCCGAAATGATGTATACCCGCACCGGCAACTGCGCCCACTACTCCGCCCTGCTGGCCCTCCTGCTGAGCCATCTGGGCTTCGACTGCCGCCTCATCGCCGGGGACTTCATCAACGGCAATGGCTCTCAGGTGGAACACAAGTGGAACTACGTGCTGGTGGACGGCCAGTACTACTGGCTGGACGTGCGCATGGATCACGCCAACTATACCCGCACCGGCAAGATCAACTACCAGTACTTCATGATCTCCGACACCAACGAGTGGGCCAAGCGCCACAGCTGGGACCATGAGTACTCCGACTGGCTGGCTGCCAACGCCGCCGACATCGCCGACCTCTACGCCTTCGACGCCGCTCTCAACTCCGGTCGCCCCTGGGCCCGGTGCAGCGACTGGGCCGCATCCTACATGGAACAGGCCGATAACCTGGGCCTTCTCCCTTGGCAGCTCTACGCCGAGGACCTGCGGCAGGACATCTCCCGGGCCGAGTTCGCCGCCGTGGCGGTGAGCATGTACGAAGCCCTCACCGGCAAGACCGTCCCGGAATACACCGGCGCGAATCCCTTTGATGACACCGATGACGAGGACGTTCTCCGGGCCTACAGCCTCGGCGTAGTCAACGGCAATGGCGCGGGCGGCTTCTCTCCGGACGACACCCTCACCCGGGAACAGGCGGCCACCATGCTGGGCCGGGTGTACGAGCTCATCAGCACCGGCGCCGTGGGCGACGGCTCCAAGCTGTCTCAGACCGGCGTAAAGGCCTTTGCCGACGACAGCTCCATCTCCGGCTACGCCCGGAATTACATCTACTTCTTCGCCGGACAGGACATCATCAACGGCGTGGGCAACGGCAAGTTCGCCCCCAAGACGCCCATGACCCGGGAGTCCGCCCTCAAGATCTCCGTGGTCACAGCGGAAAAGCTTTAAACTGCTTCTCAGAAATGCAAGCATTTCTGAGATAAGATGCAGCCCGCTGCGGCGCACTCGCCAAGGCTCGCACGCTTGCGGCCTGAGAAGAGTTTTTTCCGAGGCGCATGTCCCCGGAAAAAAACGGATCTCAATTTATTCCGCCGCCTGCGGGCGGCGGAACTCTGCGAGGCTGTTGCACCTCCAAAAACTGTTCTCAACAAACAAAAAGGAAGGCTGCCTGTGGGCAGCCTTCCTTTTTTACTGTTTTCTTCTCAGTACCGGCGGATGACCGCCACGACCTTGCCGAGAATGGAGCAGCCCTCGCCGTCGATGGGCTGGTACTCCGGGCTGGAATTCTCCGGGTACAGCCACACGTGGCCGTTCTCCCGGCGATAGGTCTTGACGGTAGCTTCATCCTCGAACAGGGCCACCACGATGTCGCCGTTGCGCACGGTCTGCTGCTGGTGGACCACCACCAGATCGCCGGGCAGGATGCCCGCCTCCAGCATGGACTCGCCCCGGACCTTCAGGGCGAAGTGCTCGCCGGTGAGCCCGCCGGTATCGAAGGTCAGGTATTCCTCGATGTTCTCCTGCGCCAGAATGGGGGAGCCTGCGGCCACGTAGCCCAGCAGGGGCACCTGATCCCGGCGGTTGTGGGCGCCGTCTGTGATGGAGATGGCGCGGGTCTTGCCCTCCGCCTGAGTGATGAGGCCCGCCTCCCGCAGGCCCTTGAGGTGAAAATGAACGGTAGATGGGGATTTCAGATCCACGGCCTGGGCGATCTCCCGGACAGAGGGAGGATAGCCGTGATCCTGACTGAATTCAAGAATGTAGTCATAGATCTGCTGCTGTTTGGGGGATAATTTACTCATGGAGCAGCCTCCTTTTTGAGCATTAACGTCTGGTCAGCCTTAGTGTACCATAGCCGGGGCAGTTTGTCAAACATCCGTTCTAAGTTTTTGCCAAACATTTTTTCCCAAACCGCCGGATTTTTTGTGAAGTTGCTATTGACAATCGTTAGCATACTGACTAAAATAAGAAGCACGCTAATGATTAGCCCACGAACGATTTGTTCCGGGGCCGCTTTTATCCCTCAGAAAGGAGGTACGCAAATGCCAAACGATCTGC
>CAKUPH010000085.1 GCA_934675115.1 uncultured Oscillospiraceae bacterium
GGAGACCATCCGCGCCACGGAGACGCTGGCCCGGGAGGGCTTTGTGGTCATGCCGTATATGTACCCCGACCTGAATACCGCCCGGGATCTTGCCAATGCCGGGGCGGCGGCCGTCATGCCGCTGGCCGCGCCCATCGGCTCCAACAAGGGCCTTGCCACAAAGGACTTCATCCAGATCCTCATCGACGAGATCGACCTGCCCATCATCGTGGACGCGGGCATCGGCCGCCCCTCTCAGGCCTGCGAGGCCATGGAGATGGGCGCGGCGGCCATCATGGCCAACACGGCGCTGGCCACGGCGGGGGACCTGCCCCTGATGGCGGCGGCCTTCCGTCAGGCCATCGAGGCGGGCCGGAAGGCCTATCTTTCCGGCCTTGGCCGGGTGCTGACCCGTGGGGCCTCCGCCTCCGACCCGCTGACGGGCTTCCTGCGGGACTAAGGGGGCGGGACGCATGGAAAACCAGTTCCTTGTGGACTCAGAATACCTGTCGGAGGCGGCGCTGGCGAAAAAGCACCGTCTGGAAAACGACCCGTCCAGCCGCAAAGACCCCATGGAGTACCTGCCCGGCATGGAGCAGATCGAATCGGACGTCTGCCGGAAGGTCATGGAGCAGATGAACGGCTACGACTGCTCCGCCTACACCGCCCGGGACGTGCGGGCGGCGCTGGAGCATGAGACCTGCACGCTGGAGGACTTCAAGGCCCTTCTGTCCCCGGCGGCGGAGCCCTTTCTGGAGGAAATGGCCCAGCGGGCCCGGATGGAGACCAGCCGCCACTTCGGCAACACGGTGTATCTCTTCACGCCCCTTTACATCGCCAACTACTGCGAAAATTACTGCGTATACTGCGGCTTCAACTGCTACAACCACATCCGGCGCATGAAGCTCACCATGGAGCAGATCGAAAAGGAAATGAAGGTCATCGCCGACTCCGGCATGGAGGAGATCCTGCTCCTGACCGGCGAGAGCCGGTCCCAGAGCGGTGTGGAATACATCGGCGAGGCCTGCAAGCTGGCCCGGAAGTATTTCCGTATGGTGGGGCTGGAGATCTACCCCGTCAACACCGACGAGTACCGCTATCTCCACCAGTGCGGCGCGGACTACGTCACCGTGTTTCAGGAGACCTACGACATCGAAAAGTACGAGACCCTCCACCTCATGGGCCACAAGCGGGTGTGGCCCTACCGCTTCGACGCCCAGGAACGGGCCCTCCGGGGCGGGATGCGGGGCGTGGCCTTTTCGGCGCTGCTGGGGCTGAGCGACTTCCGGAAGGACGCGCTGGCCAGCGCCCTCCACGTCTACTATTTGCAGCGCAAGTACCCGCAGGCGGAGATGTCCCTGTCCTGCCCCCGGCTGCGGCCCATCATCAACAATTATAAGATCAACCCGCTGGATGTGGGGGAGAAGCAGCTCTGTCAGGTGCTGTGCGCCTACCGCATTTTCCTGCCCTTCGTGGGCATCACCGTGTCCTCCCGGGAGAGCGCGTCCTTCCGCAACGGCATTGTGAAGATCGCCGCCACCAAGGTGTCCGCCGGCGTGTCCACCGGCATCGGCGACCACGAGCAGAAGTACACCGGAAAGGAGACGGACGGCGAGGCCGGAGACGAGCAGTTTGAGATCAACGACGGCCGCAGCATGGAGAAAATGTACGCGGACATCGCGGCAGAGGGGCTTCAGCCCGTCCTGAACGATTATCTCTATGTCTGAGCTGCTGTGTGTGACAGACCGGAAGCTGTGCCGGGGGGATTTTCTGGAGCGGGTGGAGGTGCTGGCCGCCTGCCGTCCCCGGGGGATCATCCTGCGGGAGAAGGACCTTCCGGAGCGGGAGTACGAGACCCTTGCGGCCCGGGTCATGGACATCTGCAGGGCCCGGGGCGTGAACTGCATCCTCCACAGCTTCGTCCGGACAGCGCTGGCGCTGGACACAAAGGCCCTCCACGTGCCCATGCCCGTCCTGCGGCGAATGGGCGAGGCCCAGCGCGGGCGCTTCCGGATCCTCGGCGCGTCCTGTCACAGCGCGGAGGAGGCCAGGGAGGCGGAAATGCTGGGCTGCACCTACGTCACCGCCGGGCATATTTTCGCCACGGGCTGCAAGCCCGGCCTGCCCCCCCGGGGGCTGGAGTTCCTGCATGAGGTATGCGGGGCGGTGTCCATCCCGGTGTACGCCATCGGCGGCATCGGGCCGGATAACATCGCCGCCGTCTGGGCGCAGGGGGCGGCGGGGGCCTGCGTCATGAGCGGGGCCATGGAGTGCGCCGACCCGGCGGCCTATTTTGCCGCATTTGAGAGAGCGGAGGGAGATAGATGAACTTTTGCGCGGATCAGCTGCTGCTCTACGCCGTGACGGACCGGGCGTGGGTGGGGCGGCAGACGCTGACGGAACAGATCGAGGACGCCCTGCGGGGCGGCGTGACCATGGTGCAGCTCCGGGAAAAGGAGCTGCCGGAGGACGCCTTCACGGCGGAAGCCGTGGAGGTGAAGGCGCTGTGCCATCGGTACGGCGTGCCCCTCCTCATCGACGACAACGTGGACGTGGCGTTGAAAAGCGGCGCGGACGGCGTCCACGTGGGCATAGAGGACACCCCGGTGGCGGAGATCCGGGCCCGGGCGGGCCGGGACTTCATCATCGGCGCCACGGCCAAGACCGTGGCGCAGGCCCGGGCGGCTCAGGCCGCCGGGGCGGACTATCTGGGCGTGGGGGCGGTGTTCCCCTCGCCCACCAAGAAAAACGCCGTCCGCATCACCGTGGAGCAGCTCCGGGATATCTGCGGCAGCGTGACTATCCCCGCCGTGGCCATCGGCGGCATCTCACTGGACAACATCCGTGAGCTGCGCGGCGGCGGGATGCGCGGCGTGGCGGTGATCTCCGCCCTTTTCGGCGCGGACGACATCGCGGGGGCCGCGAGGGCCTTGAAGCAGGAAGCACTCAGCGCCGTTACGCGCTGATCTTCGGGGCCGTATCCGCAGCCTGACCGTTCCGACGGGACGTATGGCCGGGGGAGCGGCTCCCATAGCGGCAGATTGGGGGCACCACCTTCTGTCGCTCTACAAAATCATTGCTGTCAGACGAAAGGAGCATACAAATGAGAACAGCATTGACGATCGCCGGAAGCGATTCCAGCGGAGGCGCCGGTATTCAGGCAGACATCAAGACCATGACGGCCAACGGCGTATACGCCATGAGCGCCGTCACGGCGCTGACTGCCCAGAACACGACCGGCGTCACTGACATTCTGGAATCCACTCCTCAGTTCCTGGAACACCAGCTGGACGCCGTGTTTACCGATATTTTTCCCGATGCGGTGAAGATCGGCATGGTGTCCTCCGCGGATCTCATCGCCGTCATCGCGGACAAGCTCGCGCAGTACGGCGCGCGGCACATCGTGGTGGACCCCGTCATGGTGGCCACCTCCGGCGCGGCGCTGCTGCGGCCGGACGCCGTGGGCGCGCTGAAGGAGCGGCTGCTGCCGCTGGCGGAGGTCCTGACCCCCAACATCCCGGAGGCGGAGCTGCTGGCGGGGATGGACATCCGCAGCCCCGGCGACATGGAGACAGCGGCGCGGAGGATCGGCGAAGCCTACGGCTGCGCCGTCCTGTGCAAGGGCGGACACGACCTGAACGACGCCAACGACCTTTTGTGGAAGGACGGCGGAGTCCGCTGGTTCCGGGGCGTCCGCATCGACAACCCCAACACCCACGGCACCGGCTGCACCCTGTCCAGCGCCATCGCGTCCAATCTGGCCAAGGGCATGGATTTGGAGACGGCGGTGGAGCGGGCCAAGGCATACATCTCCGGCGCACTGGGGGCCATGCTGGATCTGGGCCGGGGCCGGGGGCCCATGAACCACCTCTTCGACCTGAAGAGCGTCTACATCGGGGAGGGGGATTGATATGAGCGCATCCTTTTCCGCCCGGCTCCACGAGGCCGCCGCGCCCATCTGGGCGCAGTGCCTGAACCACCCCTTTGTCACCGGCATCGGGGACGGCACCCTGCCCCGGGAAAAATTTCAGTATTTCATGCTGCAGGACTATCTGTATCTCTTCGACTACGCCCGGGTGTTTGCCCTCGGCGTGTTCAAGGCCCGGGACCGGGGCCTTATGCAGACCTTCGCCCACAATGTGGAAAACATCCTCAACGGCGAGATGAGCATCCACCGGGCCTACATGGCCCGGCTGGGCATCACGGAGGAGCAGGTGAGCGCCGTGAAGCCCGCGCTGGACAACCTGTCCTACACCCACTATATGCTGACCGCCGCCGACATGGGCGGCCCGGCGGAGATCGTGGCGGCCATTCTGGCCTGCTCGTGGAGCTACGCCGAGATCGGTCAGACGCTGGCGGAAATTCCAGGCGCGGCGGAGCACCCCTTCTACGGCGAGTGGGTCCGGGGCTACGCCTCGGAGGAATATGCCGCGGGCAACGACACCCTCATCGAGCTGATGGACGCGCTGGCCGGCGGTGCGCCGGAGGAGCAGCTTGCCCATCTGGAGGAGATCTTCGTGAATTGCAGCCGCTATGAGTTGGGCTTCTGGGATATGGCATGGGAGATGCGCCCATGAAGGCGCTGGAGTTCGACCACGTCTCCTACCGGTACCCCTCCGAGGACTTCGACATCATCGACGATCTGTCTTTTTCCGTGGAGCGCGGCTCCTTTCACTGCATCGTGGGCGTCAGCGGCTGCGGCAAGAGCACCATTTTCCGCCTGACCAACGGCCTTTTGCAGCCGAAGTCCGGCGTCATCCGGGTGGAGGGGAAGCCCATCGTGGGACAGAAGCACTACTGCGGCTACATGCCCCAGAAGGACCTGCTGTTCCCGTGGCGGACCATCGGCGAAAATCTGGCCCTGCCGCTGGAGATCATGGGCGGGTACAGCAAGGCCCAGCGGCGGGAGCTGGTGGACGCGGCGCTGGCGGACACGGGGCTTACCGGCTGCCGGGACAAGCGGCCGGAGGAGCTCTCCGGCGGCATGCGGCAGCGGGCGGCCTTTGCCCGCACCATGCTGACGGGCAGCGACCTGCTGCTGCTGGACGAGCCATTTTCCGCGCTGGACTTTCTCACCCGGATCTCCATGCAGGAGTGGCTGCTGGCCCAGTGGGAGAAGCACAAAAAGACTATCCTTTTCATCACCCACGACGTGGAGGAGGCGGTGTTCCTGTCCGGGAGCGTCCTGACCGTTACCGGCACGCCCATCCATGCTCTGACGGAGACCCCCGTGCCTGCGGGCTATCCCCGGGACCGGGAGAGTCTCACCCGGCCGGACATGGTGGCTCTGCGGGAGGGCCTCATCGGCATGCTCAGAAAGCAGGTGAAGCCATGAAGCGCGCCAACCGGGGCAATCTCCCTGCGGCGGTCTTTCTGTTCACCCTGCTGTTTCTGTGGCAGCTGGGGGCCATGAAGGTAAACGCCGCCTATATTTTGCCCACGCCCATCCAGATCCTGCGGAAGATCTGGGAGCTGCGGGAGCCTCTGTTCACCGTCCACCTGCCCGCCACCATGGCGGTCACGGGCATCGGCCTGCTGATCTCGGTGGCGCTGGGGCTGGGGCTGGCGGCGGTCATGGACTGGAGCCCGCTGATGCGCAAGTGCCTGTACCCGGTGGTGGTGGCATCCCAGACCATCCCCACCACGGCCATCGCGCCGCTGTTCGTGCTGTGGTTCGGCTACGGCATTTGGAGCAAGGTGCTGGTGACGGTGCTCATGACCTTTTTCCCCATCACCATCACGGTGTACGACGGCCTGCGGGCGGCCCGAACGGAGATGAGTGAGCTGCTGCTGACTTACGGCGCCGGGCGGCGGGACATTTTTCTCAAGATCAAGGTACCCTGCGCCCTGCCGTACTTTTTCTCCGCCATCAAAATGGCGGTGCCCCTGAGCATGATCGGCGCGGCCATCGGCGAGTGGCTGGGGGCGCAGAGCGGCCTCGGCTATTTCTCCCGCCGGATGATGACCCAGCTGGACGGCGCGGGGGTGTTCGCCCCCATTGTGATCCTGAGCGCGGCGGCCATGCTGCTGGTGGCGGTGGTGAGCTTCGTCGAAAACCGCGTGGTGAAGTGGCGGGGCGAATCCTGAATGAAAAAATCTATCTAAAATATACAGATCGGAGTATAAAAACATGAAAAAACTGATCGCGCTTCTGCTGAGCGCCGCGCTGTGCCTGTCCCTGCTGGCGGGCTGCGGCAGTAAAACGGCCAATAACGATGCGCCGGATGCCGGCAATTCCGGCGAGCTGAGAGAGATGGACGTGGTGCTGGACTGGTACCCCAACGCCCTCCACGCCTTTCTGTACGTGGCCATCGACAAGGGCTATTTTGCCGACGAGGGCCTGAAGGTCAACATCCGCTTCCCCTCCAACGCCAACGACGCCCTGTCGCTGATGGCGGCGGGCAAGGCGGAGGTGGGCCTTTACTACCAGCACGATGTGATCCTGGCCCGGGCCAATCAGGACGTGCCTGTGCGGTCCATCGGCGCGGTGGTGCAGGGGCCGCTGAACATCGTGCTGTCCCTGAAGGAGAAGAACATCACCTCCCCCGCTGATCTGGTGGGCAAGACCATCGGCTATGCGGGCACGGAGCTGTCCGAGGCGCTGATCCGCAGCATCATGGACTACGTGGGCGCGGATTACAGCGACGTGACCATGGTGGACGTGGGCTTTGACCTGATGAGCTCCATGACCACCGGCAACGTGGACGCCACCATCGGCTGCCTTGTGAACCACGAGGTGCCCCAGATGGAGGAAGAGGGCTTCGAGGTCAACTGGTTCATGCTGGACCAGTACGGCGTGCCCACCAACTACGAGGGCGTGTTCGTCACCAACGACGACATGCTCGAAAACGACAGCGCGGCGCTGGAGGGCTTCCTGCGGGCCTGCGCCAAGGGCTTTGCCGACATGCAGGCCGACCCGGAGGAGGCCCTGCGCATCCTGCTGGACAACCAGAACGAGGAGAACTTCCCCCTGTCCGAGACGGTGGAGCGCCAGAGCATGGAAACGCTTCTGCCCCTGATGGAGACGGCGGACGCCAGGTTCCTGTCCCAGACCGAGGAGTGCTGGCAGAAGAACATCGACTGGCTGTACGACAGCGGCCTTATCCAGACGAGGGTGGAGCCCGCGCAGGTCATGGCGGAGCTGGACTGGCGGAAGTAAACGAAAAAGCGGAAGGGACACTCCCCTTCCGCTTTTTTATGAAAAACTTTAGAAAATACAAACAAAAGGTATTGACAAAACAGGCTGGATATAGTATAGTATAGCCAGAAAGGGGAGGTGAATCCAATGTACCGGTTAAATTGGAATCCCGAAGCTTTCGCCATTGGGAGCGCGGATTGAAACTCGGTCTCAGAAAGTTCCAAACACGCTTGAGTAAGCAAAAGAACAGTTGATCGGCCCTCGAAGCAAAAGCATTGCAAAAGACGGAAATCAGGGATGTTCACAGTTTGAAGAAACGATGAGCAGGCAGTTTCAGGCGGACCCCCAAGGCAAATCGCAGGAAAGAGTAGGTAGTGTCCATTGGAACATCAGAACCACCAGAAGTAGGCCCCCAGCCGCGACGTAGGACGGCTGGGGGCCTGGGTTTTTTGTGGGGGAATCAACCTGCCCCGGCTGCCGCCTGATCTCGCGGCCCAAATTCCATCATACTTCGCCATGCCTGCCTGAGATACATAAAGTATCTCCTTATTTTTTGCCTTTCACAAAGAACGAGATGCCAAACAACGCAGTCATGACAATGACATACACAGCATAAAATGCCCGCTTAACATCCGCCCCTATTTTGATACCGCCGATGTAAAAGACTTTTCCCATTCCGGGATTGGACAGAGCGCATAAAACAAAGACGACTGCCACGATCAGCATGGCAAGGCTTATCAGCCGTAATGTTCTTCCTTTTTTCAAATGATCGCGCTCCTTTCCCTGATTTCGTTTGCCGCGGTTCTTGCCGCTTCGAATGGCCGCCTGCGTCTACCAGCCGGAGCTGGAATTTCCGCAACCGGCGGTTGCGCGGGCCGTTTTACAGCGTATCCAGATACCCCGGCACGTCAAATTTCTCCAGCGGGCTGTCCTTGCGGAGGTAGAGCGGGTGATGGGGGTGGCCCTTTTTGGAGCGCTTCCCGGCGGAGAACCAGCGGGCGTGGTACTTGTTGCCCAGCGCGATCATATCCCGGACGCAGTCGGCCAGATAGTCCCGCTTTTCGATGATGGTGCCCCATGCCGCCCACACGGCGGGGGCATGGCCCCGGTCGAGGGACAGGGCGTAGGCAAAGGCCTTCATGTTCTCGGCGTGGAGGGCTTGATTATAGGTCTGCTCCATGTCGTCCGGGTCGGTGGCCCGCTGGGCGTACACATTGAACATGATGAAGCTGTCATAGCCGTTGAAATGGGCCACCCGCTCCACCGATTTCAGCGTGTTGTCCAGATCGTCCGGCGCGGCAGTGGACGGGTTGATGCCCACGCAGATCAGGGGCTTTTCCCCCCGGGTGCCCAGAATGTAACGATACTCTGAGTAGAAATTCGGGACGTAAAGCCATTTTGTATAGTCGTAATCGGGGCTGGGCCGCTGGGCGGCGGCCAGCGCGTCGTCAAAGCGCACCAGGTCGAGCAGGGCGGTCTCGCCCAAGGGGATGTGGGGCATAGGTGTGTCCTCCTTCGGAAGGTCAAACGATGGTATCAACATCATAACAGGAAGCGTGCCCCGGCGCAAGGCCCCTGCGGCCTTGCACGGCCCCTGCGGCTGTGGTAGAATGGAGAAAATTTCCGGTATGCGGCGCCCCCGCACCCCGCCGGCCGGGATGCGGAGCAAGGGAGAACCTATGGAATATCAGCACATTGAGCGGGCCGTCTTTCTCGCCCGGCCCAACCGCTTCATCGCCCGGGTGGAGCTTCGGGGCCGGGAGGAGACCGTCCACGTCAAGAATACCGGCCGCTGCCGGGAGCTGCTCATCCCCGGCCGGACGGTGTGGCTGGAGGGCAGCGAAAACCCGGCGCGCAAAACGAAATACGACCTGGTGGCAGTGGACAAGGACGGGCTTTTCATCAATATGGACGCCCAGGCCCCCAACCGGGTGTTTGCCGAGTGGGCC
>CAKUPH010000086.1 GCA_934675115.1 uncultured Oscillospiraceae bacterium
TAGCCGGAGCAACCTGCTCAATCGAATCTTTATAACAAGAGGGCGGAGGACTGTTTACAGCTCGAGCGCTTGGCTCATCAAAGAAGCCGTCCATCCATTGCCCTCCCATTATAACAAAAATAAGCATAGCCTCCGAGGCTTCCTATACGCTTCGGGTGCTATGCTTATTTTGTACCAGACAAAGTAGCTGTCGCCGCCTGCGGCGGTGGTGCCGAACTTCTCGGACTCGTTGGCGATGTTGAAGTGCTGACCGTAGGCGTTGGAGCCGGAGTCGTGGCTGCCCACGACGGTGGCCGCCGGGAGGCCGGTGAGCACGTCGTGATCGAGGTAGCCGTCATACTGGCCCTCATCGGATGAGCCGTTGACTTGGTCGCCCGCGGAGAGCAGGAAGGAAATATCGGAGAAGTTCTTATCGCTGCGGATGAGGTTCAACGTTTTGTCCCAGCCGAGGATGTCGCTCTGGGTGCTGCCCGCGCCGATCTGCGGGTCGCCCACGTAGGCGAAGGAGAACGCGCCGCCGTCATCGGTGGTGAACGAGTACACGTCGCTCTTCTGGCCCGCGTTGGTCAGCTGATAGTAGTAGGTGGTGCCGGGCTGAAGATCGGTGACGGTGACCTGACAGCTCTGCTGGCCGTCGTTGGCGGTGGCCGGCGTGACAGCGTAGGTCTGTGCGCCGGTCATCGCGTCGTTTGCCGCGATGGCGAGGGAAGCCTCACCAGCGAGCATGGAGTACCAGGTGAAGCCTATCTGGCTCTCGTCCGCGCCCATGGACAGGCTGATGTTGGACTGATAATCCACAGCCTCATCGGAGAGCGCCAGCTCGGGCAGCCCGAAGAAGATGTCGGAGCTGCCGTCGGCGCGGTTGTGCAGCTCGACCGCCACGGTGTTCTCGCCCTCGTGCAGAGCGGAAAGGGCGGCGGGGTCGATGATCTCAAAATCCTGCTCCATGGGGTTCCCGCCTGCGACGTTGGCGCTGTAGCTGCTGTTCGTGTCACAGCCCGCATCGTTGAAGGCCGCCGCACGGACACCGTTGATGTAGACGATCGCGGCGTCGTCGTACTGGATGCGGCCGACGAGCTTGGTCATCTCCGCGAGCTGGTCCGCAGTGAGCGTCACCGCCGTGCGGAAGTAGTAGGTGGGATAGTTGGTGTCATCACCGGGGCACCCGGCGAGGAGGGTCTTCGCACCATCGTGCAGAGAATCTCTCTTGGAACCGAAGGCGCCCTGAGCCGTTTTCCACCGGGAATCGTCAAAGCCGGGCGCGGTCCAGCTGGTACGGTCATAGTCCGCGGCAGCAGGATCTCCCGCAGGGTCCGTATTATCGTCCAGATAGGACCAGACGGTATTCTGACCGATCAGCGTTGTCTGCGTCGGCAGGACCTCGGTGGAGAAGGTCAGGCCGCCGGGCATGGAAAACCAGATATCCGAGCTGCCCACGCTCTCATTGTGGATCTCCACGGCGACGGTGTTGATGCCATCGACCAGATTGAGCGCAGCCACGTCGGTGATCTCGATGTCGCTGGTGGTGTCTGCCTTCTTGCTGCAATAGCTGCTGTTGGAGTCACAGCCATCGTCGTTGAAGCCGGCAGCGCGGACGCCGTTGATGTACAGGATGGCGGCATCATCATACTTGATGCTGCCGACGATCTTTGTAACGGCGGAGGCATCGGGGATAGTCACCTGCGTGCGGAAGTAGTAGGTGGGGTAGTTGTCGCCGTTCCCATCCGCGCCGCCGATGCCGTCGAGCTTGTTGGCCGCGCCGTCGGAGGTGATGGTGTCGCCGTCCTTCTTGCCGCCGAAGGTGCCTTTGGCGGTCTTCCAGCCGGAATCGTCGAAGTCGGCGGCGGTCCAACTGGTGCGGTCATAGCCCTCGCTGTCCGGATCGCCCGCGGGGTCGCTGTTGTCGTCCAGATATCGCCAGACGGTCGAGTCGTCAATTTGAGTGGGTGCCTGTGCGTTTTCCGCTGAGTCGCCCTCAGCAAGAGCGCTGGGGAGCATGCTCAGCATCAGGGCAAACGCGAGCAGGCAGCTTGTCAATCGTTTCATTTTTGTTCTTCTCCTTCCATGATCGTGACATGCAGACTGATATGAATGCATGATCAAGATTAAAGAAGCGGAGTAAAATTCACAACGGGGTATCTGTAAAGTCTAAGTGAAGTTTGCTGCCGTTAGGTTCTGAACGGCGATATTGCGTCTACTACCATCGGCAGCCATATCGCACAAAGACGGTGGGCACAGAATCTGACACGGGAGCAACCGGAAGAACAGATGCTTATCCAACAAAACCATCTCAAAATGGAATACGGACAAGTGCTTGCCAGATTATTGCATGATTCAGACGCTGTGTAATGCGCTCCGCGTGACAATTCCAGAGCTGATGGACGGTGAGGGCGCGGCGAAGAACCGTGTGCAGGAACTCATATTCGGACTTCTCTACAGTAGAGGTATCCTAGCGGGTATTATCATGGTTGGCCAGAAAAATTCCACAGCAGTGACAAGACGTTGTTGAGCCAATATGAAAACACGGGATACGGCCTGGTGCAGGCCATATCCCGTGTTTTTACAATGTTCTGAGCGGCTATGACGTTGTCCTTATGCGGAGGTAACTTTCGCGGCAGGGGCTTTTGGGTGTGAGATCAGGCTTCGCTGTACGCCCGGTAGAGGAAGGTCACGATTTGGGCGCGGGTACAGCTGCTTTCGGGACTGAAAACATCCGTGCCGGTGCCGTTGGTGACGCCGGTGCTGACCGCCCAGCGGACGGCCTCGGTGTAGTACGTCTCCGCCGGAACGTCGGTAAAGCGCATGGCGTAATTCACCACAGGGCGGCCAAGGCTGCGCCAGAGGAAGGTCACGGCCTGGGCACGGGTGCACACGGCGTCGGGGCTGAAGCGGCCATCGCCGGTGCCGGAGGTGATGCTCTGCTCCACAGCCCACGCCACGGCTTTGGCGTAGTAAGCGTCGGCGGGAACGTCGGTAAAGCTGCCCGTATTCTGCGGCTCGGGGCTGCCCGCCGCCCGCCAGAGGAAGGTGACGATCTGCGCCCGGTTACAGAGCCGGTCGGGGCCGAACAGGCCGCCGCCCACGCCGCCGGTGATGCCGTTTTCGGCGGCCCACTTCACGGCGTCGGAATAGTAGCTGCCGTCAGGCACGTCGTCAAAGGCGCTGTCCGCGGTCTTGTCGGTGAAGCTGGCGCTGACTGTCACGTTGGAAGCGGGCATGACGAAGGTATACGTCCCGCTTCCGGCGGCGGTGAGGGCAATGGCACTGCCGTTCTCGCCTGCGGCGGTCAGACGGTCCAGCCGATAGCCGTCGTCCGGGGTCACAGTGACGATGACCGTTTCGCCCTCGGCGGCGGAGCTGCGGCTGAGCCGCAGGGAGCCGTGAGCCCCCCACGAGGCGGATATGGTGTACTGCTTCGCGCCGGGGATCATGACGAGGGTGTTCAGCTCCGCCGGTTCGGAGACGGTCTGCACGGACAGGCTGTCCAGATAGTTGGTCACGACGCAGCGGTACTGCCAGCCTTTCATGGCGGGGGAGACGCCAGCAGTCGTGTAGCTGTCGGACACAGCGCCGGGAATGTCCTCAAAGTCGCCTTTTTCGGACTTTTTGACCTGCCACTGATAGCGCAGGGCCTGGTTGCCCTCGGCGGTTACGGAGAACCACCCCTGATAGCCCAGATAGACCGACGAATCCTGAGGCTGGGCGGTGATGACGGGGGCGCCCACCACGGTGAGGAGCGCCGGGTCGGAATAGGCGGTGCTGGTCACATCGCCGAAGGTGTTGCTTGCCGCGCAGCGGTAGAGCCAGGCGTTCATGGCGGCGGTGGCATCCACCCGGAGGGTGTCGGACGTTTCGCCGTCGATGTCCTCAAAATCGCCGCCGGCGGTCTTTTTCACCTGCCACTGATAGGTGATCGAGTGATTGCCGGACGCGGCGGCGGTAAACTCCGCCGTCTCCCCGGCCCGGAGGGTGACGTCGCCGGGCTGGGCGGAGAACACGGGGATGTCCACCACGGTGAGGGACGCGGTGCCGGTGAACCGCTCCGCCTGCGTGTTGTTATAATCAGCGTAGGTGAAGGTCACGCGGCAGCGGTACTCCGCCGCCGTCCGGGCGCTGGAGATGGTCAGGGTGCTGCCGGTCTCGCCGGGCAGGTCGTTCCAGCTTTCCCCGTCCTTGATCTGCCACTGATAAGCGGGCTCCGCGCCCTCCAGAGCTTCCAGCGTGACACGGAATATGGCTTCGCCGTCGGCGAGGACGGCAACATCCTCGGGCTGGCCGGTGACGGCGGGGACATAGAGCAGGGTGAACACGGGGGAGACGGCCTCGTGATCCTCGCCGCCGTAAGTGTTCACGGCCCGGCAGCGGTACTGCGTCCTGTGGAGGGCGCGGGTCATGGTGCCGGTGCAGGATGCGTCAGTTTCGCCGTTGATAATCGTCCAGTTCTGGCCGTCAAAGACCTCCCACTGGTAAGTGGGCGCGGGCGCGCCCGCGGCGGTGACAGTCAGGGTGAAGGCTTCGCCGTCGGACAGGGTGAGAACGGTGTCCTCGGTGGGAGCGACGAAGGAGGGCGGCTCCACCGTGGAGAGCTTCATGCCGCCGTTTCCGTCGGGAACGGGGTAGTAGGTCTCCTGATTTTCGCCCTCGCCCAGCGCGGCGGAGACGACGGTGGCCCCCTCCGGCAGCCAGAGGGTGATCTTGCCGCTGCCGTCGGTGTAGATGTTGCCGCTGTCGAAGCTGCTGCCCTCGGGCATGCCGGAAATATCAAGGCCGGTGACCTTGGTCTGGCCGGTGACGCCGGTGAAGGTGAACTCCTGCCGGGTCAGCTCCTGACCCGCGCTGTTGTACACCTTGCCGGTTGGCTCGAAGTCCACACTGCCGCCGTCGATGGTGATGCGGGCGCAGTCAATGACGCCCAGCCCGATGACGGTGCTGTTTTTCACGGTGAGGGACGCAAGGGCCGTGGGTGTGGCGCGGTCGGCGCACTGGTTGGTGACGATGCTGTCCAGAATGGTCAGGCTGCTGGAGTCCGCGCTGGTATTGCCGAAGGCGCGGGTCGTGCCGTTGAGGGCCAGCGTGCCGGTGGTGTCTGTACTCTTGATGGTCAGGCCGCCGGGCAGGTCAAAGACCGGCTTGCCGTTTTCGGTGCGGAACTCGTTGGACGTACCGTTGATGAGATTGAGGGTCAGATGGCCGTCGCCGCCGAGGAGATTGCTGATCCGGACCTCGGCACAGGAGTAGTTGGTCGGCATCATGCGCAGCGTGTCGAGCATGACCTCGTGCTGGCCGGACAGGATGAGCATGTCATAGCCCGCGACATATCCGAAGCCCTCCGGGGTCTTGAGGGTGATGCCGTACTCCTCGTCGTAGTCGATCCAGTAGGTTCCGCCGTCCCGGTAGTCGGGGCAGGCCTGCCGCCCGATCCCGGATGTTCCGCCTTCACCGATGGAAACATACGTGAACTGCCGGAAGGCCATGGTGCCAGACATGAGCAGGTGGCCGGTGACGAACAGGGTGCCCGTCGCGGAGTTGTCGGACTTGGCGATGATCTGAAGCTCCGGATTGGCGCTGGCCCAGTAGGTGACGCCGCCCACGTTGGCCTGCGTCACCATCCGGTTCTCCGGAAGGTAGAGGGTGAGGGTGCTGTTGGTGGCGTCGCTGTCCGATTCGGGGATGAGCACGGGGATGCCCTTTGCCTTGGCCTCGGTGGACAGGTTGGTGCTGTGCTTGACCTGCGTGACCATCAGGTAGGTCCGGGCCGTGCCGGTCGTGTCGCCGGCGGAGGTGCGGAGCAACGCCGACCGTCTGGCAACTTTAAGATTGCCCTTTGTGTCGTACAGCGTCAGCTCCACCTTGTAAAGCGGGGTGCCATTTTCGCCCTTGACGGCGGGCGGCTCGGCATTGGTGATCTGGAGGTTGCCGCCGGTGCCGCTGTAGGTGACATTCTGGATGAGCTGACCCGTCAGCGAACCGCCGTTCATGGTCAGCTTGCCGGTCATCAGATCAACGTCCACGCAGCCGCCTTCCTCAATGGTCAGAGGGGTGGAAATACCGGCGGACGAGCTGCCGCCCCGGGCGTAGAGGATACAGTCGGTCACGTTGACCGTCCCGCCCCCGCTGATGGCCGGGCCGGAGCTGTTCAGGACGCTGAGGGAGGGGTAAATGTTCCCTGCGGCGTTGACGATGTTCAGCTTGGCCCCGCTTTCCACCTTGATGATGGGGTCGGAGCTGCTGCCCGCCAGAATGCTGTTGGCGTCCGTCAGCTTCAGCGTCAGCGTCGCGCCGGATTTTACCGTAATGTACGGCCCGGTCAGGCCGGTGCGGACGATGTTTTCCAGCACGATGGTGTGGCTGCCGTTCTGCACCACGATGTCGCGGAGCAGCTGGTAGCTTGCGCCCCGCAGGCCGTTGCCCGAGGCTTCGCCGTGGGCCAGCTGGAAGCCGGTGCTGGTACTGTACCATGTGCGCTGGTCCTCCTGCGTCGTCTCGAGGTACGAGTAGACAGGCAGTCCGGAAACCGAGCTGAAATACAGTGTGGAGCGGCTCAAGCCGGAGATCTCCACTGTCGCGGCATAAGTGGAGCTGCTCGTGCAGATCCTGCCGTTTTGATAAATCCCCCGCCACGGTTGGGTGATCACGGCCACATCGTGATTTTTCTGTTCGTTGCTGATGCCCAGCGCGCCGCAGCGGATGGCGGAGTATGCAGAGTTGTCGGTATGGGCGTAGATATAGCCGCCCGCCAGTACGGTCAGATTGTCCGAGGCGAGAATGGCCTCCTGCGCCGTTACGCCGTTTTTGCCCCTGCCGGTGGACAGAGCGGTGACCTCGCCGCCGTCATTGACGTTCACATTGTTGGCCCGGATGCCGTAGCCCTTGCAGCCGTCGGCATAGCCGTTTTCGCCGCTGCTGACCGCCCGGACCTTGCCGGAGACGTTGAGGGTTCCGACATAGAGACCGGACGGGTCCGAGGGATGCATGCTGCTGTTCGTGCAGCCCTTGGATTCGGCGTCCACCTCCGCGCCCTGCTCCACCGTCATGGTGCCGTTGACGTTCACCGCGTGCCATGCCTGCCGGTAGGTCGCGTTGGACGGATCGCATCTGGCGGTCAGCTTGCTGCCCGTTTTGACGGTCAGATTTTGTGTGATGCGCACGCCGTCCATCTGGCTGGTGGTGTTCAGCCTCGCGCCGCCTTCGATGGAGGCGCTTCCGTTGATGGTCATGGGATAGGAAGAGGTCTTGATGGTCAGCGAACCGGTGCCGGTAAAGGTGATGGAGCAGCCGTTTTCCGTCCGGATGCCGACGCTCATGGGATTGGTTGTGCTGGATTCGCTGACTTTTATGTAGCGGGCGTTGGTGTCGATGAACTCGTTTTCGCCGACCAGCTCCACCTTCAGATCCGGTATGCTGGACTGTAGGAAGATGGCGCATGTGGCGCCGCTGAGATTGGTAGTGCCAGACGGAAGATTTTTCCAATCTCCGGAATACTTGAAGTTGTTCAGCGTGAGGGTATGGGTACGGCCGTTGTAGGAATAGGTCCCGGCGCTGTCTGCAACCATGGCATCGGCCGCTATGGACTTGCTGAGGGTCCCCAGCGTGAGAGTTCCGCCGCCGTCGGCGGCCTGCGTCCCGGCGGTCAGCGCCGCGGGCAAAACCAGCAGGCACAGGGACAGGACGGCGAGGAAAGAGATGATCCGTTTTTTCATATCGCACCTCCGATGCGAAGTTTCGCGGCCCGCGGGAGGGCCGGCGGAGATCCCGGACGGGATCGGTTTAGGGGCACTGCGCTGTGGTGGTCGCCATGGCGGCTTCAAAGGCTTCGTCCGCCTGACGGACCGTTCGGTCGATGATCTGCTCCGCGATGGGGATGAGATCCATCTGGATCGTCTGCCGGATGACCGGCTCGTACCGCTCCGGCGGCACGTCGTACAGCTTGAAGCAGCAGGTGAGGTACTGCCGCAGCTTCCGTTCCATGGGGAACTGCTCCGAGCAGGGCTCGGCCATGAAGCTCCGGGTGACACCCGCCGACGCAAGCTCCAGCCCCCGGAGGTTCTGCTCCGAGGTGTCGGACAGAAAGCCGCCGAAGATGGCGGCCAGCTTGGGGAGCATGCTCTCGTAGATGAACCGGGACGTGCTGGGCAGGGTGTAGGCGGTGACGTACAGCTCCCGCAGGGGTTCGCTTAGCTCGGCCAGATGCATCTGCATGGCCGTTTCCGCCGCATAGAGGAGGAGCGGGTCGGCGTCCGGGCCGATGAGCCGCTCCGCCGAGCGGAACTGTCCGGCGAACATCTGCCGCACCAGCTCCAGCAGGACGCCCTCCTTGTTGCCGTAGTGGAAGAACGGTGAGCCGTTGGACACGCCCAGCAGCTCCGCCACCATCTTGCTGGACGCCTTTGCGTAGCCCTTTTCGAGAAACACTTTGGCTGACGCGCTGAGGATCTTGCGCTTCATCAGAAGCCCCTTGGGCGAGGGACCGGGCCGCATGGTTTCACCTCCAGACATTTATTTGCCAATACTTTTATTCACAAATAAAAGTATACATGACGCGGCTCTTTCCGTCAAGCGAAAGTTGGCAGAAGGAGAAAAAGTTGGAGGCGGCGCAAAACGCTTGTACGGCGCGTCTGCGCCGGGGCCGCTTCGCGGCCCGCGAGGGCGGCGCAAAAAAATCCCCCCGGCAGGCCGGGGGGATACAGCTCGTCGAAAAAGGCGAAGCCTTTTCCGACGAAAGAGCCGCGCCCCGCGGCAGCGCACGGAATGTCCGCCGATAGCGGCCATTTCGCACGTTTGCGGGGCGAGAAGAGTTTTCTGCCACGCGCATGTCGCGGCAGAAAACGGATCTTATTTTATTCCGCCGCCTGCGGGCGGCGGAACTCTGCGAGGCTTTTGGATCGGTCGGCAGC